>JAZSJM010000123.1:0-5476 GCA_045534325.1 Treponema sp.
AATTATATTTTATCAAATATAATTTGATTAAATATAATAATAAGGGGGTCTTTTATGGGATTTTATGATTATAGTGTTCAGACACCAAAAGGTGATGAAGTTTCTATGAAAAGCTTTGAGGGAAAAGTTGTTCTTGTTGTAAATACAGCTACAGGCTGCGGTTTTACCCCGCACTACAAGGACATCGAAGAAATGTACGAAAAATACCACGATCAGGGCTTTGAAGTTGTTGATGTTCCATGCAATCAGTTTGCAGGACAGACTCCGGGAACTGATGAAGAAATTCACAGCTTTTGTACACTCAACTATAACACAAAGTTTCCTCAGATGAAAAAATCTGATGTTAACGGAGAAAATGAACTTCCTTTATTCCGATTCCTCAAGGATCAGAAGGGATTTGAAGGTTTTGGCAAAGGTCCTGCCGCTCTTGCAATGAATGTACTTCTTAAAGGAATTGATAAAGACTATAAAAACAATCCTGAAATCAAATGGAATTTTACAAAGTTCGTAATTGACAGAAAAGGTAATGTAGTTGCAAGATTTGAACCAACCGCAAAAATGACGGATGTTGCTTTGTGTGTTGAAAGTCTTTTGTAGTTTACATATTATATCAGATAAGGTGGTATTAAAATGAGTCAGCCATATGAACAGCTTTTATTACATAACCAGCTTTGTTTTCCTCTCTATGCCTGCGCACGTAAAATTGTCTCAGGGTACACACCTTATCTAAAACCTCTTGGGCTTACTTACACACAATATATAGTTTTTATGGTCCTCTGGGAAAAAGAAACAGTAACAGCAGGTCAGCTTGGGGATATCCTTCATCTGGATGCCGGTACCCTTACGCCTCTTCTAAAACATCTTGAAAAAGATGGTTATATAACACGACAGCGCTCCAAAGAAGATGAACGTGTCACAAATATAACCATTACAAAAAAAGGAAATGCGCTTAAAGAAAAATGTAAGACTATCCCGATGGAACTTGCCTCTGATAATGCATCCTGCAGTTCCTGTCTTACAAAAGATGAAGCAAAAAAACTTTATCAATTATTGTATAAGATTCTGGGATAAAACAATCTTAAGAAAAAATTTTTTTGCTTCAGTCTGCAGATTTTAGAACGTTACAACCTTTGGTGCTTCAGTAAAACTTGAGAATGTTGCAGTTGCGTTTTTAAAATAAAGAACTTCTGTGTTGTCATCATCTGCAGAATACATTGCCTTGAGGTTTGGATAACTTTCGAGCATTGCCTCTTTTGGTTCGCGGCGGTCATCGCGCACGAGTTCGCCTGCAAGACGTAACCATTTTCCGCCCTGACCGTCAAAGCAGCAGAGTTCTACTTTTGGATTTTTCTGAATCTGTTTTGAAACATCTTTTTTCTTTCCAGTCTGAATGTAAAGCCTGTCTTCAAAAACATTAATAGTTCCAAAAGGTCTGTTTCTCGGCTGACCATCTTCTACCGTTGCAAGATAGTAAGTTCCGCATTTTTTAATAAACTCAAAAACTTCGTTCATATATTCTCCTTATTATTTTTGTTCAGAATCAAAAGCTATTGCGTAAAATAGTATACAGCAAGAATCTTATGAACACAATTATTTTTTTGAATTTATTATTTTGAAAACAAAGGAACTTTTACACTGTTTTCATATAAATATTCCGGGCTTATATCCAGCTTATCTGTCCACATTACAGTATGATGATCAGCCTTTGCTTTCATGAATAGATTTATGTCTTTTAATTCTTCCGAAAAATTCTCATTAAAAAGAAATTTCTTGCAATCGAATATTTTTTTTTTGCCTTTTGCAAAAGTAATAAGGAGGGTAATATCTTGTCTTGGTTCAACATCAATAACAGCCCATTTAAACATAAATACCTCATTTATTTTAATGGCTCTATACTACTTTCTGATTCATATTTTACACCAATATATTCATAATTTCATCATATTTTTTTAGAAACACTTTATCTTCTGAAATCCATCGCCACAAGGCTCTTTTAAGCGGATCATAAGACTCTGCTTCTTGTTTTGTAAAAAAAGCAAGAAGATAAGATTTTGTATCAAAGATCTCAAAAGCATACCGATGACGGCCTTCTATATCTTCAAAATGATTTACAGGATAATTCAAAAAGTTTTGTAGATTTTTTTGAAAAGTAGCATATTCAAATGTTTCAGGAATAACCGAAAGCGAAATTCCATTATAAAAATCTAGTGTGTAATAATCATTGTTAATTATAAATTTACAGTTATCTTTTGCGTGATAAACAAATCTACTGATACATGAAAGAATTTCGTATATCAAAATCGCATATGTCATCTGTTCTTCATTATATTGAACTCCACTTTGTAACGAAAGTTTATGACATAAGGCAACTTGCTTAAAAATCTTTTCTTGAAGACGTTTTGGAATCCCATTCATAAGACTTGATATAAAGATGGCTAGAAAATCATCATCTAGTTTTATCAGTTCATGTCCGTCATTACTTGGTCTAATATAAGGTGTGTAATTTTTTTCAAGACCGTTTAATACTTCAACTTTAGTATCAATTTTTCCATTTGGAAGAGGAATTATAATATCAACAAATTTCTGGAGATAAGATTCAAAGAATATATTTGTCCATGCATCAGCTTCATTGTTATGGGAAAAATCTTTACCATAAACTTTTGAAATACTGTCTGCAAGGCTTTTTTTATTTATTGCTAAAATCTGAATCACTGAGATTTCATTGCAAATATGATGAAGTCTTTCCAGCACTTTTATTGCATATTCTGGCAGACAGCGATCTAATTCATCAACTATAATTATAATATGCAGTTCTTTAGAAACCTTTGTAATAACACCTTTTACCTGTTTCAAAGCATTTTCCAAAGGCAGCATGTTATTAAAATCTGATTTAGTCAGTTTTACATCGCCAAGTGCTTTTCCTGAATCTTTTACAGATTCAATAATATCATTTGGGTTAACTTTCCATTTTTGCTCAATAATAGTTCCTGCAACTTTTGTAAGTGCGTTTATTGATGAAGTTACAACTTTCTTTACAGAATCTTTTACTTTTGTTTTCTGTTTTTTAAGACATTCAATCATAACAGAAAGGATTGCAACCAGCGGCTCATCATAAAAATCATTTTCCCAGGCATTGTAGTGAAAGATTAAATATTTATTATCTTTTTCTTCTAAAAGCTGCTTTTCAAGTTCCTGCAAAATCCAGGTTTTTCCAGAGCCCCATTCTCCGTCAATTGCAAATGAATAACCAGTTTCATTATCTTTCTGATTTGAAATTATTGATTTGAGAAGGTCGAGATATGGCTGTCGGGAAAGGTAATCTTGTTTCATTTGTATCCTTCTCACTTGCTAAGATTCAAGGAATGGACAGTAATTTCCGTTACTACATATGAATAATATTTTGTTTTTACTTTTTGCAAAACTGTTTAATATTCTTAAGTGTTCAGGGGAAAGGGGATAAGCATTATAACCTATACTGCAATATTTTTGAGCTTCATAAATCGAGTCGTAGACGACGAAGCATTATCCATAATTACCAAAGTTTTGTAATTGATAATTCCCAGTTGTTGAATTACCAAATTGCTCCATTATTACAAAATATTTTTGAATAGAATCATTTAAATTAGGAAGACACTTTTTCAAAGCATACTCACAACCTTGATTGATAATTTCTTTTTCATTCATTGAAATTAATTTTATTTGTTTTGAAACAGCATATTTTTCTGCTTCTGAACTAAAACCTGTCATGCTATAAATTATACCTTTTGAATTATTGATATCATTTAGTATTGAATCCATTTTTGCAACAGCATCATAACCTATAGTTCTTTTATGATTCTTGCATTCTATTAATGTCAATTCTTCCCCAGTTGTTAATAAAATATCAATCTGGTGTTCAACACCAGAGTTACCTTTTATTCTTGCATCCCATTCTATTTTTGTATTATCAAAATAAACTTCTGGATTCTGTCGAATTAAAAATTCTATGCCTTTTTCATAAAACTTCCCTCTTTCTGTGTTACTCATTTTTTTATCCTCTAACTAATTCACTAGGTATCAATTCTTTTACATGTTCTTTATATTTTGCAAATTGTCGCCAGTCTAATAAACCAAAATGCTGCAACATTCCAAGAGCAACAGGTACAGAAACCTGCGATTGTTCACTTATAAGATTAAGGCGGGAAGCATTTAAATATTTTCCGTACTGCTTGCCCACTTCGATTACTTTATCCTGATTTAAATAGATTCCAGCAAAAGAATCCGCCTGTACTTCCCTTTCAGATTCAGCCTTTTCTTCCAAATTGTCCAAAAATGGTTCATTTAAAAACTCATAATGATTCAAAATATGTGCAATTTCGTGAGCAATAACAAACCAAAAGTTATCGATTCTGTCATAACGGCATGTATAAACGATGAAAGGATTTTTGTTACAAATAAATGCTGCACCATCAAGATATGTTTTCTGCAAATGACTCAAAACAAAGAACCCGACACCGCATGAATGTAAATTATCAATAAGTTCTGAAACACCATTTTCTTTTGTAGTGTAATCATAAAGATGAGTTGCAATTGATTCTAATTTTTTCTTGTTATATTTAGATAATTCAAAAGAAGCAGCATTTAATTTTGCAAATTCAAACCAAGTTTTACTGTACCACTTTGTATAATCATAATCAAACTTTGTCTGGCGCGCACAAAACTTATAGTTCTGGTTATAATCATCTTCTGGAATTGATTTTTGATTGAATATACGAAGACATTCTTTTTCTATTCCATCCAGAGTGTTTATATCATATAAGAACCAGCCTTTTTTTTTCATCTCTGCAACTGGCATATATTTTCTGAGCATTGCTTTTTTAGCTGTCAGTTCATTTTTTTCTGAATCTTGCTCTTCTCGTTTACGAATCTGATATTTTGCATCAACTTCAATCCAGAAGTCGGCAGGTGAACCAAAAACTTTTTCAAGCGTTACGGCAGTTTCCGGAGTAATTCCCTGTTTGTTGTTAATGAGAAGATTTACAGTCTTTAAACTAAAGCCAGTTACTTCTGCCAAATCATTTTGAGTCCATCCGAATGAATCCAAAAAATCTAAAATAAAATCTCCCGGACCGACATTGTAAAATGGTTTTAACTCTTTTGCGTTCATACTATGCACCTTAATCACTGATAGTGATGTGATAAATCTTCAAGACCAATGATTCCGACCGTTTTCTCTTCATTAGTCCAATCAATTTCCATAATCAGCCGCCATGTCCTGTCAAGACGCATGGAATACTGATTTGTTCCTTCTAGTTTTTCAAAATTATATCCAGGATATTGCCATATATCCTGAATTATTTTTATCTGCTGTAAAATCCTTACAGCCATAGGAAATTTTCTTACAACTTGTGCAGGAACTTTTTTATATTTAGAGGATTTTCCAGATGTATACAATTCTTCCAAATGTCCATTCTTAAAAATGACTTCCATGTATAAC
>JAZSJM010000044.1:0-9467 GCA_045534325.1 Treponema sp.
CTTTCAAAACTCGGCTGGGAAATCATTGATTATGAACAGGCAAACAAAATGCGTGGTGGGAAACTGTCTTCTGTCCTTCTTGAAGATATTCTTTATAAGCAGCTTTCAGAAATCAATAAAATTTCATTCCAGGGAAAAGAGTATGCATTTGAACAATCATGCATCCAGAGTGCTGTTCAAAAATTAAAGCCATTCAAAAATGATGGCTTGCTTCCTCTTAATAATGAACTTACTGATTTGTTAATCATGGGAACAAGCGAAACTCAATCAATTAATGGTTTTACAAAAAGTTTCACTTTGAATTATATCGATTGGTATAATCCCGACAAGAATGTTTTTTATGCAGTTCCTGAATTTGTTGTTGAACGTGTTCGTTCAGAAAAGACTGTTCGCCCGGATATCGTTTTGTTTGTAAACGGAATTCCTCTTGGTGTTATTGAGTGTAAAGCTCCGTCTGAAGATCTTGAACAAGGTGTAACGCAAAATATTCGTAATCAAACAGAAACTTATATTCCTCATCTTTTTATGTATTGCCAGATTTTGATGACTGTAAACAAAAATGGAGCAAAATATGCAACCGTTGGAACTCCATCAAAATTCTGGAATATTTGGAAAGAGCCTGATATTTCTACTTTATTGAAAATTATTGAAAATCCAACTGAACAAGATAAAACTATTTTTTCATTATGTTCTAAAGAACGTTTTTTAGATTTAATTCATGGATTCACAGTTTTTGATGTTGGAACAAAGAAAATCGCCCGCTATCAGCAATACTTTTCTATAAAAGCAACATTGGAAAGAATTCATTGTGTAGGAAACGATGGCATCAGACAGGGCGGCATTATATGGCATACCCAAGGTTCTGGAAAATCTTTAACTATGGTAATGCTTGCAAAGAATCTGATGTATTGCAAAGATATCTCGGCTCCAAGAATTATTCTGGTTACAGATAGAACTGACTTGGACGAGCAGCTTGGAGATACTTTTAAACATTGTGGCATAACTCCAGTACGTGCTACATCTGGAAAAAATCTTTTGGATTTAATTTCCGAAAAAAAGGCTTCTGTTATAACAACGCTTATTCACAAATTTGATAAAGCTGCTGGCATTAGAAACTTCCACGATGATTCTTCAAACATATTTGTTCTTGTAGATGAAAGTCATAGAACACAGTTCGGTAGTTTTGCTGCAAAAATGAGGCAGATGTTCCCTAAGGCTTGTTATATCGGTTTTACCGGAACTCCACTTCTAAAAAAAGAAAAGAATAATTTCCAGCGTTTTGGTGGATTAATTAAGCCAACTTATACAATTTCACAGGCTGTTGCAGATAAAGCAGTTGTACCACTTTTATATGAAGGCCGCCTTGTTGAATTAACCCAAAATAAAGAAGCTATTGACCTTTGGTTTGAAAGACATACAAGTAACCTTACGGAAGAACAGAAAGCAGACTTAAAGAAAAAATATGCGCGGGCAGATATGCTTCAAAAAACAGAACAGGTTATCTATATGCGTGCATTTGATATTAATGAGCATTATAAGAATAACTGGCAGGGAACAGGTTTTAAAGGTCAGCTTGTTGCTGCAGATAAAAAAACAGCCGTTAAGTTCAAGCAATTCTTCGATGAGTTCGGGGAAATTACAACGGAAGTTTTAATTTCGGGAGTTGATACAAGAGACAGTTATACAGATGTTCTGGAAGAGCCGTCTGAAATTGTTGATGCTTTCTGGAAAAAAATGATGGCAAAATACAAAGATGAAAAAGATTATAATGAGAAAATAATCGATGCATTTAAGCATGGTGACGAACCTGAGATTATTATCGTTGTAGATAAACTGCTAACAGGTTTTGATGCTCCTTGTAATACTGTTTTGTATCTATGTCGTCCATTAAAAGAACATACTCTGCTTCAGGCAATTGCGCGAGTAAACAGACTTTGCGATGGAAAAGATTTTGGTTACATCATAGATTATGCAGATGTCCTTGAAAATTTGGACAAGGCTTTAACAACTTATCAGGCATTAGCTGATTTTGACCAGGAAGATTTAGACGGAGCTCTTTCTAGCGTTTCATCAGAAATAAATACTCTCCCACAAAAATATTCTGCTCTTATCGATATTTTTAATCCTGTAAAAGCTTCCTATGACGAAAATGCATATGAAGAATATCTTGCTGATGATGATTTAAGACAGGATTTTTATGACAGATTAAGAGATTATGCAAAAACTCTTGCTATTGCACTTTCTTCTGAAATCTTCCTTGCAGATACAGAACTTAAAGATATTGAAAGATACAAAAATACGCTAAAGCGATTTGAAAAACTCAGAAAAGCTGTTCAATATCGTTATGCAGAAGTCATTGATTATAGGGATTATGAACCAAAAATTCAGAAACTGCTGGATACCCATATTCATGCTGATACAGTAACAAAGCTGAATGAACCAACTTATATTATTCATGAAAATACAGGTCTTTATAATGTAGCAGAAGATTCTTCGGGTAAAGGTATTGCGGCTTATGCAGATAGAATTGCATCTATTGCAAAAAAAACAATTTCAGAAAACATGGAAGAAGATCCTGCTTTTTACACGAAGTTTTCTGTACTGATTCAAAATGTAATTGATGCGTATCGACAAAAACAGATTTCTGATTTGGAATATCTTAAACAGATTACCGAAACAAAAAGAAAATTAGATGCTCGTGAACATGACGAAGTTCCAGAAAATCTTGTTAATAATGACAACGCCATTGCAGCTTATGGTGTAATACATCCTATTGTTTCTGAACTGAAGTTATCTGATGACATAGTAAAAGAGATTAGTTCCAATATCGCCTTTGCTTTTGACAAAATATTGGATTCAAACAGCAAAGTTAATTTCTGGAATGATGAGGATGCTATAAACAATGTAAAAGATTTGATGGATGATTATTTTTATGATGTAATCCGCGATGAAAAAGGGATTTCTATTCCATCAAATCTGATGGATCAAATTATCGAGAAAGTGTTGTTTGTTGAAAAAAAGAGGAGAAATCATTAATGCATTGCTACAAACTGATTCGCTCCAATAGAAAAACAATACAGATTCAGATTCTCCCAGATAAAACAATAGAAGTAAGAGCTCCAAAAAATGTGTCAGATAAAAGAATTAGTAACTTTGTCTGTTCAAAAGAAAAATGGATAAATAAAAAGATTGAAGAAAAAAAAGAAATTGCTCAGATTCCTGTAAACCATTTTTATGTGGTTGGCGAAACTTTTTACTTTCGTGGAAAACAATATGTTTTAAAATCATGTGATGAGTCTGTAAAAAAAAGTTCCGTATATCTTTCTGGCAATAATTTAATTATACAAACAAGAGTAAAGACTCCGGAGGCCTTTAAAAATACCTTTGTTCGTTGGCAAAAAGAAAGAGCTTGTGAAGTTTTTAATGAATTATTTGAGGAGTGTTGGATTCATTTTAAGAATTATTATCCTAAATATGAAAAACCAAACTTATCATTGCGAACGATGAAAACCAGGTGGGGGAGTTTGTCTCAGAATACAAATTTTCGGCCAGCTAGTATGACGCTAAATACACTTTTGGTGTGTTCAAATAATAATTGCATAAAACAAGTTATCTATCATGAATTATGTCATTTAATCCATCCAAATCATGGGAAAGGATTTTATGAAATATTTGAGTTTTTTGTTCCGGATTGGAAAATATTGAAAAAGGAGCTTGAAGATTTATTTGTGATAAAATAGTGTTTGCTTAAAAACTCTGTGGAAAGGAACGCCCTTCAACAAAACTTGTCTTTCGTTGTTCAACACAAAAAACAGATTATCACTCGCAAGTGGAATGGGCTCCAGAATTTTCTAGCAAGAAATGTATTTCAAAAAGGAAGCCGCCAGATACTTTGTTTCCGTCTGCTGGATGAACGTATTCAAAACGCTTCATTGAAACATCGAGCCATACTGGGATTTCTTTTGGAACGTTGAAAGGGCAGACGCTGCCAGAAGCAAAGCCGGTGATTGCTTCTATCTGCTCGCACTGGATCATGCTTGGTTTTGTATGAAAGACAGCCTTGAATTCTGACGGGTTTACACCGCCATCGCCTGCAATTACTACAATTACAGGTTTTTCGTCTACAATAAAAGAAAGCGTCTTTGCAATTTCGGCCTCGGAACAGCCAATCCGCTGCGCGGCGTGTTTAACAGTATCGATTGTTTCTTTGTGTTCAGTAAGTCTGTCGGCGAATCCTTTTGCTTCAAGAGGATTTTTTACGCTATCGATTTTTCTGGCCACTTCCACTTGAATTGTACTGCGTTCAAAGACAAGGCCGCAATTTTTCCATGGGGCAGTTTTTACGTCGTTTTAATTGAAATGACTGAACACCGCTGTCACATCACCTTTGCCCAGAATCTTTTTGAGCTCGGCTTGTGTCACTCCATCAACTTTTCCAAGCCGGGTAAAGTTCCAGCTGTTTGTGTCATAATAAATCGTAATCTGATTTCCCTGATACAAGATAATGTCGCCGGCAATGGTTGTAATCTGTGTATCGTTGCGGGGAAGCGAGGTTCCAATCGGACCATATTTCTCAAAATTACCGTAGTCAATCATTTTTACAGTAAGCGGCCCTTTTTTCAAAAGCTGGTAAAAAACTGTGGCAGAAGAATTGTCGGCCAGCGTGGCGGCGAGCGTGTGGCTGCCACTGTCGCTTGTAATTTGAATTGAGATTTTCATATCAGAAAGTTCTCCTTTGTTTAATGCCTTTGTTCCCTTGTTTCCATTTGCGCAGGCCGTAGAAGCAAGAAGAAAAACTGTCATTAGAAACGCAAATAATCTTTTCATGTTCAGATACTCCTTTTGATTATGCTTTTGCGTTAGGGATTGTAGCCACGCCGAAGGCGGCCCCCGCAACGAAGTGAGGAGGCTGGAGCGATAGCGGAATGGCGAAAAGCCCGACCAGTTGCCATGATGGCAACTGGGAACGCCCAAAATCTCTTATTTCAAATACTTCGCAAAAAACTCTGCAAGTTTATCAAAAGGAATTGCATTGTTTTTTCCGCCGTCGTACAAATCGGTGTGACTTGCGCCGGGAATAATTACAAGCTCCTTGTTGTTGCCTGTGAGCCGCTTAAAGGCATCTTCGCCAAAATAGCGGGAGTGGGCTTTTTCGCCATGAAGGACCATAACGGCACTTTGGATTTCTTCTGCATAGGCGAGAAGCTTTGTGTTCAAAAGGGAAGTAGGAGCAGTAACATTCCAGCCGCCATTTGAATTGAGACTTCGCTCGTGATAACCGCGGGGAGTTTTGTAGTAGTCGTAATAATCCTTTACAAAATACGGAGCATCTTCCGGAAGGGGATCTACAACTCCGCCACCAAGCTTGTAAGTACCGCCAGCCTGAACTGCCTTAAAATCTTCGATTCGTTGTGCCATAAGAGCCTTGCGGGCCTGGTGTCTTGCTTCTGCATTATTTGCGCTGTCAAAATATCCGTTGGCGGTAACACGGCTCATATCGTACATTGTGCTTGCAACGGTTGCCTTAATTCGGGTGTCGATTGCCGCTGCATTAATTGCCATGCCACCCCAGCCACAAATTCCTATGATGCCGATTTTTTCTGGGTCAATGTTGTCGCGGGTTGAAAGAAAATCTACTGCCGCCATAAAATCTTCGGTGTTGATGTCGGGACTGTTCATGTAGCGGGGCTCTCCGCCAGATTCTCCTGTGTAGCTTGGATCAAAGGCCAGTGCTATGTAACCGCGGGAAGCCATCTGATTTGCATAAAAGCCGGAAGACTGTTCCTTTACTGCTCCAAAAGGTCCAGAGATTGCGAGGGCAGCAAACTTTTCTGCTTTGTCATCCTGAACTTGTTTCAGGAACTTTTCTGGTGTATAAAGGTCTCCTGCCAGTTCAATCCCAAAATGATTGCGGAAGGTTACGGTTGTTCGTTTTACGCCAGGTGTTAATTCAAAAGTGTAATGCTCGTTTGTTCTGTCTATTTTTGCGAGATTTGGATTCATCTTTTCCTCCTGTGTATTCGGGCGTTCCCCTTCGTTCATTCGCTTTGCTCATTCACTTCGGGTCGCTATGTCCGCCCTTCGCTAACGCTCACCGTCCTCACTTCGTTGCGGTCGGCAAGGGGCTCCCAGCGCTAACGCGTTTTTAGTAACGCCGTGTCACTTATCTTAAGTGTATGGCATAATTGGTGACTTGTCAACACTAAAATGCATTTTTAGTGACAAAAAGTTGCTTATTGCAAAAATCCTTTTACTGTGTTATTCTTTAGATATGGCAGATTATATCCGCGCAAGAAGCGACGAACACAAGGAAGAAAGACTTTCTCAAATAAAAGATGCAACTGCAGAACTCTTTGCAACATGCCCTTATTCAGAAATTACCCTTACCACAATTGCAGAAAAATTAGGCTGGTCACGTGCAAACCTTTATAAATACGTTACGACCAAAGAAGAAATCTTTCTGGAAATTTCTGCCGAAAAAATGGCCGCCTATTATGGCTCACTTCTTTCGGCTTTTCCGGAAGGCAACAATTTTACGCCGGATGTGATTACCGAAGTCTGGGCAGGAATTGTAAATGCTAATCAGGATTACATGCGCTATGTATCCTATCTTAATCCGGTGATAGAAACAAATGTAACGGTAGAACGCCTTGCCGTTTTCAAAAAGAACTATTATGACCTGGCCTATGCCTTCCGCGATAGGCTTGCTCAGATGCTTGGTACTACGCAGGATACTGCCTACAAAATCCAGCTGGATGTTTTATTTTATGCTTCATCAAATGCAGTCTGCTGCTACAAAAATCCTCTGGTGCAGGAAGCTCTTAAGCAAATTAACATTACTCCGCCGTCAATGGACTTTTACAAGGACATGAAGGACTTTATTAAAATGCGCCTGGAGTGGAATTAGTAATTGTTGCAAGAGTTCTGACTTTCCAGCCCGCTTTGTAGTAAAAAGAAAGCTGATAAGCGTTATAATTAAATTGAAAAATAAAAAAGAGGTTTAAATGCTGGAAAAAATTTCTACAAAAAAAGCAATTTTATTAATACTTGTTTCTTTTGTTCTCTATTTTGTGGGAGCTATAGTAAGTTCGGTTTGCATGGATCTGCTCTTCAGATTTATTTCATTTGAGAACAAAAACTGTTATATAATTATAAGACACATTTCGGAATTTGCCTTTGTTTTCTTGCTACTCTGGCTTTGTATTTACAAAATATTCCATTTAAAGTTTGAAGAATTTGAAATCAGTTTGAAATTCAAATGGTGGAGTTTTGTTATTGCCATTCTGGTACCAGCTTATATGGTAATTGTTTATCTGGTTGTAGGAAAGCTTTCTGTTAATGAAAACACCCCTGTTAAAATTTTTCTGCTGATTCTTAATTCACTTGTTTTGGGATTAAAATCGGGATTTCTTGAAGAGATGCTTTTCCGCGGAATAATCATGAAAACTCTGGAAAGCAGATGGAATAAAATAGTAGCAATCTGGGCTCCATCTTTCTTGTTCAGCCTTGTACATATTCCTGGAATGGGTTCTTATTCTATTGTGGGAATTCTTGTTTTGATTGTTGCAGGCACTATGGTTGGTGTCATGTTTTCTATGGCAGCTTACAAAGGTTGTTCAATCGCTAACAGTGCAATAATTCATGCACTCTGGAATTTTACATTAATTGCAAATATCTTCAGTATTTCACCAAATACAGCAGGTTCTATAAATTCAATTTTCTCAATTGCGCTTCCAACAAATAATATTTTTATAACTGGTTCTGATTTTGGAATTGAAGCCTCGATTTTCGCAATTCTTGCTTATGTTGTGGTAAGTTTGATTTTAATGCCAAAGAAAAAAACAAAAGATACATTACCGTTATAAATCAATTTTCAAAAAATGCGGTTGGAGTATTCTGTACAGAAAAGACAGTAGTCACATTGCCTTTGCCCAGAATCTTTTTGAGCTCGGTCTGTGTTACCCCGTCTACTTTTCCAAGCCGGGTAAAGTTCCAGCTGTTAGTGTCGTAGTAAATTGTAATCTGATTTCCCTGATACAAAATGATGTCGCCTGCGCTGGTCGTAATCTGAGTGTCATTTCGCGGAAGCGATTTTCCAAGCGAACCGACTTTTTCAAAGCTACCGTAATCGTGCATATCAACTGTAAGCGGCCCCTTCTTCAAAAGTTCATAAAATGCAACTGCGGAAGAATTGTCTGCCAATGTCGCCGTGAGTATGTGCTTTCCATTTTCGCTTGTAATATCAATCTGAATTTTCATTGTTGATGCTCCTTCTTCAGAGTTTGCTCCCATTGCACAAGCGGGAAGAAAAGTAATCATAAAAGCTAAAAGAAATATAAGCGATTTTTTCATGATTTAGTCTCCATTTTTCAAGCGCATTTGCAGCTACAGATTTTGCCTTTTATTTCGGTTCTGCTGGCATCGCAGATTTCCTTTTCAAAAATCACTTCGCCGATTTCATCAGCAAAGATTTTTCCTTCGAGCGGATTTTTTATGCTGTCGATTTTGCCAGCGACTTTTACCTGTACAGAACTTTTTTCAAAAGCAAGGTCGCAGTTTTCCATAGTGCAGTTTTCGAGAACAAGATTTTTGCAATAGCAGAAAGGCTGAGTTCCAATAATCCTGCAATTTATAAGAGTAAGATTTTCAGAATACCAGCCAAGATACTCGCCCTTCACAATGCTGTTGCGAACAGTTACATTCTTCGTGTGCCAGAAAGCGTCTTTTGTATCCAGCTCTGAATCAGTAATTTCAACATTCTCGTCATACTGAAAAGAATACTTCCCCTTCATTTTAAGCTTTGAGATTTTCGCATTTTTCACCTCAAAAAAAGGATATTCTGATTCTTTTATTTCAACATTTTCAACGATAAGATTACTGCACTTCCAGATAAACTCAAGTGAGCTGACAGAAGAATTTGTAAGCGTAATATCCTGACACTCCCGAAGAGCTTTAATGCCATTGAGCTTGCAGCCGTCAATCGAGACATTCTGATCATACCAGAGAGCCGCCCGGCAATTTTCAGTGAATTCAGTTCCACTGATTTTTGCATCAGTTACATGCCAGAAAGGATAGCGAAGATTCATAAAACAGCCATTCACTTCGAGTCTACCCGCTTCTTTGAGGGCAGATTCTCCGTCAGCCTCACCGTCAAAGCGACAGTTTTTCACAATCGCATCGTGCACGCCGTATAAAGCTCTTTCCTGATCAAATGTCTGGTTTTCAAAAATCATAGCAGAACCTCCATCATACTACATCTTATAAGATGCTAAAGAACTACCCTCATCGGCAAGTTTTATTCGTGCCGAGGGTTTAATACCCCGCCCCTCTGGGGCGAAATAAAGGGTATTAAACCTGAGTGCAATTCCTTAGCAGAACGAACGATACCCCGCACGCTCTGCGTCGGGGTTCGTTCATTTCAGATTTGCCGCAAAAAATTCCTGCAGCTTATCCCATGGAATATAATT
>JAZSJM010000173.1:0-4372 GCA_045534325.1 Treponema sp.
CCTTATCATAGGCAATTCCAAGATCACTGCGAATTTTATTTTTTTCAATATCAACAGCACTGATTACAATTACAATCTCTGCAACATCGGCAAGCTGCATGAGCATTTTAAGCTTAGAATCCGGCTGAAATCCCGGCAAAACACGACTAGCGTGATAATCATCAAAAAGTTTGCCACCAAACTCAAGATAAAGCTTATCACCAAATTTTGCAATTCTCTCTTTAATGTGCTCTGACTGTATCTTCAGATACTTTTCATTATCAAATCCAATCTTCATAACGAAAAATAATTATACAGAATTCTGCCATAAAAATAAACTGCAGATTAGAAAATTTTATACCTTTTGCAAGCCGAGGGTCTGTCGCCATAACAACTGCTTGTACAGCAGCGGGCTTGCCCCGCTGTCGGCTTCAATGCGCCAGCCGGCAGGATTCTTAAAAAAGACTCAATCTACTCCAATACAGTAGCCTCATGGCTTCCTTTTAATTCCGTACCTAAATCATGGTCAGCTTTTTTTACGTAACCGATTTTATATGCCTTCATGTCAGGAATGCCGAGTCTTTTATGAACATCTGTTGCAAAATCATGGGCTTTTTCATTAAACCGTGCAATAATTTTGTCTGCATCTTTTGCCTTAACGGCTAAAACAAGACCGATTCCCATGTTGTATGTTCCCCACATACCATCTGCATCTGCACCGCGGCGAACAAGTTCGTCAAAAATCCCAGGACGTTCCCAACTGTCTTTTTTTATAACGCTTACAAGGTTTGCACCCTTTGCATACATACGAGGAACATTTTCATAAAATCCGCCACCTGTTATATGAACCATTCCATGAACGCTTTTTCCGAACCTCTTAAGAACATCCATTACTGGACGAACATAAATACGTGTCGGTGTAAGTAAAACTTCTCCTATTGTTTTTCCTTCATTTCCATAAGGCTCATTAAAGTCTTTAACAAGTTTACGAACAAGTGAATATCCGTTTGAGTGACAGCCTGTGGAAGAAAGACCTATTAAAACATCCCCTGCTTCAATCTTCTGGCCTGTAACCATCTTTTTTTTGTCGCCGAAACCAACGCCAAATCCGGCAAGGTCATATTTTCCTTCATCATAAAAATCAGGCATTTCAGCTGTTTCGCCACCAAGCAAAGCACAGCCAGCATCAACACAGCCGTCTGCCACTCCCTTTACAAGCTGTCCTGCAACTTTTGCATCAAGTTTTCCGCAGGCAACATAATCCAGGAAAAACGAAGTTTGAACACCAGAGCATAAAATATCGTTTACACTCATTGCAACGCAGTCAATTCCCACAGTGTCATATTTTTTTAACTGAAAGGCTATATCAAGTTTTGTACCTACACCATCGGTTCCACTAACAGCAACTGGATGCCTTAATCCTTTTGGAATCTCAAACATACCGTTAAAACTTCCAAGGTCAGACAAAAGTCCTGGAATACGGGTACGTTTTGCGTGAACTTTATATTCATTTACGGCATTGTAGCCTTCCTCAACATCTACACCTGAATCTTTGTAATCAATTGCCATTATTTGCTCCAAGACCGCTCTAAGCGGAAAATAATAGATTTATTATAGAAAATTTTTGCATTTATGTCATCACTAGTCTTAAGGAGCCTTTTCCCGCTTTACGCCCTTCGCTATGCGCTCATCGTCCTCGACACGACTTTTGTCGTGTCTGCGGTCGACTACGGGGCTTCAATCGGGGCTAAAAAAAATCCTGTGTCATTTGCCATAAAGCTAAAAAACACAGGAATAATAAAACTAAATCAGTTTTCTATTTTTTTACTTTAAATTTATAATTGACTTATCATAGTCGCTTGGCGGAACATAGCCCATTAGGTTCATGATTGTTGCAGGCCAGCTTGAAATTCCAAGACCTTCGTTGAGTTTGGTATTGTCGTACTCGCCCTTGTATTCCGGGTCATAGATAATACCTGGAACAGGGTTCAAAGAATGGCTGGTCTTTGCCTTTGGCTCTCCGCTCTTGTCCATTTTGACAGAACCGTCTTTTGCGTGCTCGTACATGTCGTCTGAGTTACCGTGATCTGCGGTAAGACAGAGGATGCCGCCAGCCTCGTCGATTGCAGCCTTTAAGCGTCCAAGCTGCAGGTTTATTCCTTCCATAGAACAGACAACAGCGTTAAAAACGCCAGTGTGTCCGACCATGTCTCCGTTAGGATAGTTAAGACGGATGTGGTCGTATTTTCCGCTCTTGATTGCCTCGATTACCTTGTCGGTGATTTCGGCACATTTCATCCATGGACGCTGCTCAAAAGGAACCACATCACTCGGAACTTCGATGTAGTCTTCAAGTTTTTCGTCAAATTTTCCCTGTTTGTTTCCGTTAAAGAAGTATGTAACATGACCGTATTTCTGTGTTTCAGAAATTGCAAGAAGTTTTACGCCAGTTTTTGTAAGGTATTCGCCCATTGTGCGGTCAATGCTTGGGGGATTAACAAGATACTGGGCAGGAACATGAGCGTCGCCGTCGTATTCCATCATGCCGGCATATTCAACGGCAGGAACACGGACACGGTCAAATGGCAAGTCCCCGCCTTTTGGTGTCTCAAAGGCTCTTGTCATCTCCAGAGCGCGGTCGCCACGGAAGTTAAAGTAAATTACAGAGTCGCCGTCTTCGATTGTACCAACAGGTTTTCCGTCTTTTTCGATTACGAATTCGTGCATGTCCTGATCAAGGATTCCAGGGATTTCTAAGCGGTAAGTTTCGATTGCTTTTGTAGCACTTTCAAATTTGCGGCCTTCGCCTAAAACATGAGCTTTCCAGCCCCGCTCTACCATGCTCCAGTCTGCATTGTAGCGGTCCATGGTCATAAACATTCGTCCGCCGCCAGAAGCTATTCTGTAGTCCACTCCTGCAAATCCTGCAAGGAATTCTTCAAGTGGTGTGATGTAATTTAATGCAGAAGTCGGGTCAACATCGCGGCCGTCAAGCAATGCGTGAACGCGGAGCTTTTTAACACCGTCTTTTGAAGCCTGAGTAATCATTGCCTTTAAGTGGTCAATGTGAGAGTGAACATTTCCGTCAGAAACCAAGCCGATGAAGTGCAGGATCGAAGATTTGTCGTTTACATTTTTGACCAACTTTTTCCATGTGTCTGCGGCAAACATTGAGCCGTTGGCGATTGACTCCCCTACAAGTTTTGCTCCCTGAGCGAATACGCGGCCGCAGCCCATTGCGTTGTGGCCGACCTCGCTGTTACCCATGTCGTCGTCAGAAGGAAGACCAACTGCCGTTCCGTGAGCCTTAAGCTTTGTGTGAGGGCAATTTGCGGTGAACCAGTCCAAATACTTCATTTTTGAAGCTTTAACTGCGTCCCCCTCTTCATATTTTCCGTATCCAACGCCGTCCATAATCACAAGGACTACAGGACCTCGGCGACCTTTCCAATTAGGATTTTTTTCCAATGCATGCATTGTATCTGCCATTTTTATAACTCCGAAAAAATTTAATTACAAACAAATATATGTTTTACGCACAAGATAATAGCATTTTTAGAAGAAGATTTAAATAGGAGCTTTTTCCCGCTTTCCGAGGTTCCGCCCTACGGCTTCATTCATCGGCCAGCATACTGACCGATGAATGCTTCGCACCTCTACAATCGGGGCTAATAAAAAAATCCGTATACGTTTTGTATACGGATTAAAATCTATTCTGCGCTTACAAGCTCAAGTCCAGTTGAAAGGTCTTTATTTACGTTTATTTTATACACTTTCTTTTGTGCTGGAGCACCATTTGTACGGGCATAGGTAAATACTGCCTGAGTACTTCCCTCTTTTTTACCTTTTAAAACAAAATAATGCGCTCCGCCAGTTCCCAGTGCGGAATTTTCTGCAGTGGCAGCAACATATTCATTTGATACAAGTTCAGCAATAGAAGTATCATGAACATTACAAGTCCACGAATAACCTGTTGTCTGATTAGAAAAAAGCACAATAAAAGCTGTAGTGCTGTCCCCCTCTACTGTCTGAGGAGCAGCTGCAGTTGAGCCGCAGGAAAACAGCAAAAGAGAAGCAGACAATAAACTTACTGCAAAAATAAGGTTTAATTTTTTCATTAAAATCTCCTAAAAACTTTTTTTCATGCCTTATTATATTGAAAACTTATTTTTTTTACCACTCAGTTATTTAAGACAGGCTCTGTCATTACAGTGGTTCCGTCCGCAAAATGAATTATCGTTACATAATACTCATAATAATAATAATCTAATGTATCTGTCAGGGTATATGTAAAACTTGAATCAGAATACATAGCCTTTATTTCTATGCCCTCTGTATACCAATCTTCTTGTGTCCAAAAATCTTGTGCACAACAGAAAGTATGAACGAAACA
>JAZSJM010000014.1:0-1886 GCA_045534325.1 Treponema sp.
TAGAAGTAGATGTTACTTCACCATAATCACCTTCTGGTTTTTCTTCTGTAGCACGGCTTGGCATCCAAGCTTCAAGATCCCATTTTCTGTAAGCTGGCGCCCCTAGGTCTCCAGTACATGTATCAACAACATGGAATGGAATTCCTAATCCTTCAAAAATTTCTTCTTCAATTAATCTGAGTTTTTCATGTATTTTATTAGAATCTTCTGGCAGGCAGTATACAAACATTTCAACTTTGTCAAACTGATGAACTCTATAAAGTCCCTTTGAGAACTGACCTGCAGCTCCTGCTTCTCGTCTGAAACAGTGGGAAAGTCCGCAATAGAACAGAGGTAGGGCACTTTTTTCAAGAATTTCGCCAGAATGGTAACCTCCCAGTGTTATTTCTGCTGTTGCAACAAGACAGGTTCCTTCCTCTTCTATAGCATAAACGTTTGATTCATTTCCACGTGGGTTAAATCCTATACCTTTTAATATTTCTTCCTTTGCAACATCAGGAGTAATAAATGTTGTAAATCCATGCTTACGAAGAATATTTAATGCGTACATAATCAAGGCTTCTTCTAAGAAGACAGCCTCATTTTTCAGATAATAGAATTTTGGTCCAGAAACTTTTGTACCGCGTTCAAAATCAATTAAATCAAGTTCTTCTCCCAGTTCAACATGGCTTTTTGGCTTAAAAGTAAATTTTCTTGGAGTCCCAGATTTTTTTACTTCTAGATTTTCTGTATCAAGTTTTCCGATTGGTGTGTCAGGATGGCACATATTAGGAAGTTGTCTTGCCGCTTCATCTAATTTAATTTCTACTTCTGTCAGTTCTTTTTCAGCTGCGGCAACATCTTCTTTAATTTTCTTTCCTTCTTCTATGAATTTTGCCCGTGTGTCAGAATCTAACTTTTGCTTCATATTTGCAGCATTTTCATTTCTTTTTTGCTGTAAAGACTGTAGTTTCGTTGTAAGGGCTGTTCGCTCGTCATAAAGTTTTACAACTAAATCTGCATCAGCATTCATATTTCTGTTTTTGATGTTCTGTTTTACTTCATCCAGATGTTCTTTAACAAATTTTAAGTCTAACATTTTTTCCTCGATTTATTTTTTAGCAATTATAGAAGTTTTATATTAACTTTCTAAAGATTGTTCGTACAATTTTTATTTTATTTAATTTCATATGTAACATCAACTGTAAAAGTCAATGTCGTTTTTCCGCCTGTAATAGGTGTTGAAACCGGAGATGATTCCTCTGCAACCTCGTTCATTGCGTCGGCACGGCTTAATGCAACCTTGTATAAAGCAAAGTCATTTGTGTGTTCATTTATTGTCAATACTTTTCCAAGAAGAGCTCCGCTTGTTGTTACAATAAGATTTGCCGCATCATGAGCATTTTGAACAGCTAAAGTTCTTGCCTGTTTTACGTATGAATCTTTATTTGTAATTCCGTATTGAAATGATGAAAGCTCATTTGCTCCGGCCTTTAATGCGTTATCAATTACGTCGCTTATCATTGTTAAATCTTTTACAAAGACTTTAATTTTGTTTGTTACGACGTAATCTCCGTAAGTTGTGCGGCCAGTGTTGTAATTTCGGTTTGTTTCCTGATATATAGTATAGTGCTCCGTTGTTACATTATCTTTTGATATACCAATCTCAATAATTTTTTCCTGAACTTTTGTCATTTTTACAGCATTTTCTTTTGCTGCCTGGGCAATGTCTTTTGCTCTTGTTATGACTGATAGTATTATTGTCGCATTGTCTGCTTCTACTTCTACCGAGCCTTTCCCGCTTACACTTACTGTTCTTTTATTATTTTGAGTTGTTTTTATTGAACAAGATAATAAAAACAGTGAAAATATAGAAACAGAAATTAATTTTATAAATTTCATTTTTT
>JAZSJM010000027.1:0-2120 GCA_045534325.1 Treponema sp.
AGGCATTCGCTCTTGGAAAAACATATAAATGCAGAATTCTTGCAGATGCTGGCTTTAAAGAAACCATTGAAAGAGCCCATGACTTGCTTTTAAAAAATGGAATATGGGACATACCGCGAAATCCTTATCCGCTAAGGTGGGGACTAAGCATGAAAAATGCGCCCGTCGGAGATGCAACACCTCCAGACGAAAAGCGAGTAAAAGTAGATGGAATTTCATATGCAATTGATTCTCCCTGGTCAACTGATCCTGACGATGCCATTGCCTTTGATGGAAAATATCTTTGGGTTCATATTGCTGACCCTGCAAGTACGGTATATCCTGACAGCCCGATTGATTTGACTGCCCGCTCAAGGGGTGCAACCCTTTATATTCCTGAGGGGGCAGCACGAATGCTTAGTGAAGATTGTCTAGAAGATTATGCATTAGGATTAAAAGAGCAGAGCAATGCCTTAAGTTTTAGAATTGAATTAAATGAAAAATGTGAAATTATAGATTGTCAGGTTTTACGCACTCTGGTAAATGTCAAACGGCTTTCTTACGAAATGGCTGATGAATTACAGAATACTGATGAATTAAAACCTCTGTTCGAGATTGCACAAAAAACGGCTGAGCGAAGAAATAAAAATGGTGCAATAACTATTTCCATGCCGGAAGTTCATGTTATTGTTGATAATGACACAAAAAAAGTTTCTCTGGAAGAAGCTGTCCGCTACAAAAGCGGCGAAGTTGTCCGTGAATGTATGATTTTAGCTGGTGAAGGAGCCGCAAAATTTGCCTTTAAAAATAATATTCCTTTTCCTTTTATAAGTCAGGAAAGTCCGGATATCCCAAAAGATTTACCCGAAGGTTTAGCCGGTCAGTATCGGTTAAGAAGGTGTATGAGAAGGCGGAATGTTGGAGTAACTCCCGGTGCCCATGCGGCAATGGGGTTGAGTATGTATTCTCAGGTTACAAGTCCGCTTCGTAGGTATGGAGATTTAGTTGCACACCAGCAGCTTCGTTCTTTTATAAAGGAAGAACCTTTGATAGATAAAGATGAACTTCTTTTACGAATAGCTCAGGGAGATGCAGCCACTCGTGCCGCAAAACAGGCAGAAAGAAACAGTAATATGCACTGGATTCTTGTTTATTTACTGCAGAATCCTGATTGGCATGGAAATGCTGTATGCCTTTCAATCGAAAGTAAACAGACTGTTTTTTTTATAAAAGAACTTGGAATCGAAACGGTAATTTCTGGTCTAAAATGCGAGTTGAACGAATCTATTGAGATTAAAGTTGAAAAAATAAATCTTCCTCTTTTGGAAGTGATTTTCATTCCAGTATAGTTTTGTTTTTTGGTTTTCTGCTTAAAAATTGAAAAATTAATTTTCGTCATTATCCAAGCCGTCGTAGTCGCCGCGATTTGCTTTTTTGCTTGACCAGTCCGTTGATTTTTCTAACAGCATTTGTGCATCTTCACTTCCCTGAAAAACGCGCCATGTATTATAACGGGAATCTGTTTTTGGAAATGTAGAGTCCTTGTTTTTTTCATGTAAATCTTCTATTCCGTTTGCCATAATTTAAGAATAGCACTTTTTATAAATGTTACCAACAGGACTTTTGTTTACTTGCCGATGGATACATTCATTTTGTATAATAAAAAACATGACAAAAAAGTTATTGTGTTTTTATATAATCTGTTTATTCTTTGTAGCAGGATGTAAAAAAAATCAGTCCACTCTAACAAATTCAACAGAGATTGTAGAGCCATCAGAAATTGTAAAAAAAACACTTGAAGCCAATAAAACAGGACTTACAGTTGGCTATATTCGCGGAATTAACTCTCTTATAAATACATTTTTTTTTGAGAATAAAATCGACTCAAAAAATATAAGTTTTAAAATGCTGCAGTTTGATGACAAAGCGGGTCTTTTATCTGCATTGCTTAAAAATCAGATTAATATTGCAGTTTTTGATATTGCAGATACTCAAAAAATAAATTTTATTTTGCCTTCTTCTCTAAACATTCTTTGTACTTTAGGCTACGAAAATATTAATTTATTAACATCTGATTACACTTATTCATCTTTGTCATCTCTGATAGATAAGGATGTTTTACTGTGTGAAGAAGGTTCATA
>JAZSJM010000254.1:0-14658 GCA_045534325.1 Treponema sp.
AGGTCTCCCCCTCGCTTCAAAGCTGTGCTTTTACGCTACCCCCTCGTGCGGGGAATAGTTGTGGAAGTGCAGCATTTTATCTTATAAGGGGCTGGGTTGAATTTTTTCTTTCCCCGCAACGCCCCTTCAACTGGAGTAAAAAAAATGGAAAAATTTACAGATATAGAATCGCTTTTGCCACACAGAAAACCTTTTTTATTTGTCGATTCAATTGATTCATACGATGAAAATGGCTGTGTTTGTACCAGAAAATTTACAGACGAAGATTTTTTCTTTAAGGGACACTTTCCTCAGTACCCTGTAGTTCCTGGAGTAATTCTTATTGAAACAATGGCTCAGGGTGGGGGAGCGGCTTTAAGCCTTCAGAAAAAATTTGATGAAGGCAGTCTTTTCTTTCTTGCTACAGTAAACAATGTAAAGTTTAAGCACCAGGTTCGACCAGGTGATACAGTAAGAATGGAAGTTGTTAACAAACGCTGCACAAAAAACATGGTAGTTCAGGAAGGCAAAGCCTATGTAGGCGACACCCTCTGCGCCCAAGCCGAGTGGATGTGTTTAGTAGGCAAGGGAAATTAAAAAGCGAGAACGATATTTCGTTCAGTGCACAGTGCCGAGTGGACACTCAATTCGCGTTAGCGAATGATTTAATAATTTCCTATAAGTGAAAGCCATTGCTAAAAAGCAATGGCTTATGTGTTTAGTAGGCAAGGGAAATTAGAAAGCGAGAATAAAAAATTCGATTAAGCCTGCGTTAAGCTGTTTTTTTATAACTTTTATTTCTTAGCAGGTTGTTTTATAAAATCTTTTGTTTCCCAACTGACTTCTACCATGCGATGCTCAATATTTTCAATTCTCTGGAACGTAAGACAATCTGCCCTGTGTACCATAATGCCGTTTCTTGTGCTTGAATACCCTACGATAATATCTCCCGGATGAGGATGACAGCAGCCTGCAAGTCTATAAACCACATTTTTCATGCCTTCGATTTTTACATTGCCAGTGTATTGCTCTTCGAGATGTTTTATCTGTGCCAGTTGTGGATTTGCGGCCCGCTTTTTTTTGCGTTTTTCCTCTTGGATGGCGCGGGCATGTTCATTATGTATTGCAAGTTCTGATGCTCGCTGTGCTTCTGCAGCCCTATCAATAAAATCGGGATCGTTTGAAACCAGCCAGCTGTGTATTCGAGAGCGCGCCTTAGATGTATGAACAGCTTTTAATTGATTTTCGGTTGGATGAGCCTGAGGATTCGTGATTATTTCGACAATCTGAGTGTTTTTCAGCTCCTGGGTAAGAGGAATGATTTTGCCGTCTGCTTTTGCACCAACGATTTTTTCACCTATTTTTGAGTGGACATGATAAGCAAAATCAATGGCATTGCTTCCTGCTGGAAGATGAACCACATCCCCTTTAGGCGTAAAAACATATACTTCATCAGAAAGCAGTTCACCCTTGAGCTGAGAGAAAAAATTCTCATCACTGAAATTCTGTTCTTTTAAATTCTGAAGCTGGTTAAAAATACTCAGGTTGCTTACATCAACTTTGTCGTGGTTTGTTCCTTTTTTATAAAGCCAATGACTTGCAACACCATGCTCTGCCTGTTCATGCATTTCTTTTGTGCGGATTTGAATTTCTAAAGGGCGTCCTTCGCACATAACTGTTGTGTGAAGTGACTGATAACCGTTTGCCTTAGGCATTGCAATATAGTCTTTAAAGCGTCCGTCCATCGGCTTCCATAAGCTGTGTACGATTCCTATAAGGGTGTAGCATTCTGCATTTGTTGAACAGATTACACGTAATGCCAGTAAATCATAAAGTTTAGAAGCCGGTACATTTCTTTTTTGCATTTTTTTATAAATGGAATAAAAATGCTTGGCACGACTGGAAACACTTACCTCGATTCCAGCTTTCTGTGCAGATTTATAGATTGACTGAACGGCTTTTTCAAGATATTCAGAACGTTCTCCCTGCTTTTGGTTTACAATGGCTTTTATCTGTAAAAATACATCCGGGTTTGAATATTTAAGGCTTAAATCCTCAAGTTCATTTTTTATGGTCTGCATACCAAGCCTGTCTGCAAGAGGAGCCCAGATATCAATTACTTCTGAAGCAACAAGACGCTGTTTTTTTTCTTCTATTGCCTTTAGATTTCGCATTCTGTCCAGACGGTCAGCCAGTTTTACAAGGATAACCCGTACATCATCAATCATGGCGAACAGCATTTTACGGATATTATCTGCCTGTTGAATTGATGTGGCGTTTATTTTCATTCCTGTTATGCGGGATGTATCGTAAACAATTCGTGTAATTACAGGACCGAATTTAGATTCAACTTCTTCCTGAGATACATTATCAATTTCAAAAATAGAATGAAGGAGACCGCAGATAATGCATTCTCCGTCCATATTTGCCTGTGCCAGAATTGCAGCAACGCGGATAGGATGGAGATAAAATGGCTTTCCACATGCACGGGTAAGATCTTTTGTTTTTTCGCAAAAAAAATCCCACGCCTGTGTAAACAGCTTTTTTTCATCCTCGCTGTATTTATCTCCAAAAGAGGCAAAAAACTGAGAAAGTAATGTATCTTTGTCTAATTCTGTATTGTTTGTAATTATGTCGAACATTTTTGCTTCGCAGAGGAATCCCTCATTCTTATAATATAATAATATTGAAGAATAAATATAAGTATTTTCTTATTTTAAATGTAAATTCTTTTATTAATTAAAGATAAACGTTATTATAAGAAGAAACATAAAAGGTTTATTAATGAAAAAGTATTTTTTTTGTATCTCTGCTATTTTTCTTTTTTTTGCAGGGCTTATTTTTCCTCAGTCTGCAAAAGAATATAAATTATCTGTAGAAGATGCCGTTATAATTGCCCTAAAAAACAATGTCTCCATAAAACGTCAGCAGATTACATTAGATGCTGCAAAGCGTGCAAAAAATCACAGCTGGAATTCATTAAGTCCGGCAGTTTCTGTTTCTGCAAACGCACAGCTTCCGTTTGATTCATTAAGCGACAATTCTACTGATTATACAGCACGAATCGGAGTTAGTGCCACAGCTTCTCTTTCCTTCGGTACAAATCTATACACAGCAATCAATGGTGCAAAACTTTCTTACGAGCAGAATAAAATTTCTTTTGATGACGCTGTAAGAAACATCGAGTTTTCTGTCCGACAATCCTATTATGAGCTTTTATACGAAAAAGAAAATATCGACTTGCAGGAACAGAATTTAAAAATTGCCCGCCAGCAGTACGAAAATAATCTTGCAAAATATAATTCAGGACGGCTGTCGGAAGTTGATGCTTTGAGTGCTGAAGTTAATTATAAGTCAAAAATTCCGTCAGTTGAAGGTGCTGTTTTAACGTATAAAAATGACATGGACAGTTTTAAGCAGGTTTTAGGACTTATGCTTGACGATAATATTGAACTTACAGGTTCCTTAAAAGATTATCTTTATTTAGAAAAAATTCAGATTGATGAAAAATCTTATAAATCTTCAACAGAAAAAATTATTGAATTAAAACTTAAAAGTGCCAGAAATTCCCTTTTAGAAAAAAGATTTAATGCTTATACACCATCTATTTCTGCAAACCTTAGCATGAGTAAGTCCAGCTGGGAAATTGGTAATGATAGTGCTAAAAATCCTTCAAAAACAACTTCTGCAACCTTATCGGCAACACTTCCTTTGGACGGAGTTCTGCCCTGGTCTGCTAGAAATGACAGCATAGACAATGCAAAAGACAGCGTTAAAGATTTAGAACTGCAGCTTGATAATGAAAAGAAAAATTTTTTAAGGACCATAAATTCATTGCTTCGTTCCATAAATCAAAGTCAGGAAGCTATAAAATATAAGCAGGCAAGTGTGGAACTGGCGGAGCGTACTTATATTATGACAAGCGAGGCATATAATCGCGGAACAAAGGATTTATTAACGCTTCAGAATGCAAATAATACTCTTCTAAGCGCAAAAGTAAGTTTAAATAATGAAACATTGACTTTGGCAAAAAATATTATGAATCTTGAAAAACTGATTGGAGTAGAGGCACTTTCACTTATAAAACAATAATTTTTAGGAGAATAAATGATGAATAAAGAGATATTAAACAAAGAAAAAATTTCCACATCAAAACTTGTTGCACTTATTGCAATCCTGTCTGTTATTGTTGTTTTTATTCTTTCTGTCACACTCTTAAAATCTTCTTCGCCTGCTTCAAAAAAGAGCGGCAGAACTTCTGGCGGAGCAATTGTTTCCGTTAAAACCATGCAGGCCGTAAATACAGTTCTCCATGGGTATGTAAATACAAACGGCGAGGTTGAAAGTCAAAACTCTGTTTCTGTTTTTCCTGATATGGGCGGAAAAGTAATGAGCACGGCTGTAATGCTCGGTTCAACTGTAAAAAAGAATGATATAATTGCATATGTAGACCCTAGCGAGCCTGGAACTAATTATCGTTCAAGTCCAGTTTATGCCCCGATTTCAGGCAGTATAATTTCAACCCCACTGAAGAACGGTACAAAGGTAAATACAAGCACTGCCATTGCTATAATCGGTGACATAAACAATCTTCAGATAACGGCAAATGTCCCGGAGCGTTATGTTTCACTTTTAAAAATTGGTCTAAAAGCTGAAATTTCTGTTGAGGCATGGCCCGGAGTGGTTTTCAATGCAACTGTTAAAAGGGTAAGTCCTGTAGTAGATTCCTTGAGCAGAACAAAGGAAGTTATTTTAACCTTTGACGAGCATGATGAACGTATAAATGCCGGTATGTTTGCAAAAGTAAAGTTATACACAAAAGATTATTCGGATTTTCCTGTAATGCCGTCTGATGCACTTGTTCAAAACGGTGAAGATTATTTTGCTTACATAGTAAAGGACGATAGCACTGTCAAAAAAGTTAAAGTTGTAAAAGGCGAGCAGGTTGATGGTTTTGTACAGATTCTTGAAGGTGTAAAAGATGGTGACAGGGTTGTAATTCAGGGAATGACATCTTTAGGTGACGGCTCAAAAATTCAAGATGTTTCACAACCTGCAAGGGAAAAGTAAAAAGGGGTGTGACTCATGTCTTTATCAAAAAAAATTCTTGAACATCCGGTTTTAACATTAATCGTTTTTGCTCTTCTTGGAATAATAGGAATTTTCACTCTGCATAATGTGGCTATAAGTTTAATGCCTGATGTTGATTCTCCTTATATAAATGTCAGTACAACATATACGAATGCTGGTCCTGAGTCTGTTGAAAAATCAGTTACAAAAATTCTTGAAGGTTCCCTGGTTTCTGTAAGCGGACTCAAGTCAATCACCTCAAATTCTTCAGAGGGAAGCTCATCAATCAGCCTTCAATTCAATTATGGAACTGATCTTGAGAGTGCGACAAATGACGTCCGTGATAAAATTTCCCGTGTTTCAAAAAATCTTCCTGATGGTGCAGGAACTCCCTCCATCAGAAAAATGGATTCAAATGCCAGTCCGATTATGAGCATCGCAGTCCGTGGAAACCGCTCAAACGATGAATTAAAACTTATAGCCGAAGACCAGATTGTTGATATGATGGAACAGGTTGATGGAGTTGCAGAGGCTGGGGTAAGCGGCGGACGAACAAAAATCTTACGTGTTGATGTTTCTCAAAATCGTCTTTCTGCTTATGGTCTGACCATGGCGAATGTTGCTTCTGCTCTTTCAAAACAAAATCTGGAACTTGGTGGCGGAAAAATTAATGAAGGTCTTAAAGATTATACAATCAGAACAACAGGTGAATTTTCCAGTATTGAAGACGTTAAAAATACCGTAATCACGACAGTAAATAATTATGTTGTACGGTTAAGTGATTTGGGAAACGTTTACATGGGCTATGCCGACCGTACCAGCGAGGTTTTTATTAACGGACAGCCGGGTGTTTATGTTTCAGTTACAAAGCAGTCGGGTAAAAATACTGTAACCGTTGCAAAGGCTGTAAAAGAAAAACTGAAAACTGTTCAGGAACTTATGCCCTCTGATGTAACTCTTGAAATTATTTCCGATGAATCAAATTCAATAAATGATACAATCGGAACTCTTTTAGATACAGCATATTCCGGCCTTATTCTTGCAGTAATAATTCTGTTTTTATTCTTAAAATCAGGAAAATCAACACTAATAATCGCAATTTCAATTCCACTTTCAATAATAATTACTTTGCTTGCAATGAATTTTGCAGGAATTACCCTTAATATGATGACATTAACCGGCCTTATTTTAGGAGTTGGTATGATTGTAGATGCTTCAATCGTAATGATTGAAAATATCTATGTTTACAGAACTCGCGGGGCAAAACCGGCAGTTGCTGCTGTTCTTGGTTCACAGGAAATGCTTATGTCGGTTGTGTCAGGAAATTTAACTACAATCTGTGTATTTTTGCCTTTTATTTTTTTTATCGCTGATTTAGGAATGATGGGGCAGATGTTTAAGGGAATTATTTTTACCGTTGTTATTGCTCTTGTTTCCTCGCTGTTCGTTGCTGTTTTTTTGGTTCCAGTTCTTGCTGGTCATTTTTTGCCCCTTACAAACAGAAAGGAAAAGCCGGTTCGATTTAAACCTCTTGCTCGTTTTTATGAAGAATTAGAGCGTCCTATGACCTTTTTAACAAAATGGTACAGAAAAGCCCTTAAGGTTGCCTTGAACCACCGTAAACTTACAGTCTTAATCTGTGTATGTTTATTAATTAACGCTCTTTTACTTGTTCCTACTTTAAAGATAAACATGATGAATGAAGGGTCAGATTCTACCGTAACCATGAATTTAACCCTTGCAAACGGAACTACATTAAGCGAGACAGAAAAAATCCTTAAGGATTTTGAAAGAATTGTTCAGGATGAAATAAAAGGTTACACAACTGTAATTACATCTATCGGCACAGGACGGGGAGCAAGAACAACAAATAAAGGCTCTATTCAGATAAATCTGCCTGATACAGATAAACAGATTGACACTTCAGTTGATGTGCAGCAAAAGCTAAGAAAACACTTTAATGATTATCCGGGAGCAAGATTCACTTTTAGTCAGGGATTTGGCCGCCGCATGACAGGTTCTGAGTTTAAAATCCGCGTGCGTTCTGATGATTTAGATATGGCTTTGGATGTTGCTTCTCAGGTTCGGGACGTGATGGAAGGAATAAGCGATATTGGAGAAGTTTCAATTGATACGGAAGAAGGATTGCCGGAAATTCAAATTGTGATTGATCGTCAGCGCGCGTATTCCTTTGGAGTTGATGTATCAACTGTCGCAAAAGAAATAAATTATGCCATTAACGGTGTAACAGCAACCACTTATCGGGAAAATGGAAAAGATTATAATCTCGTGATTTTATACGACAAAGCAGACAGAAAAAGTACTGCAAATCTTGAGCAGATTTATGTTAAGGGAACAGCCGGAATGGTTAGTGTTGCAAATTTTGCGGAAGTAAAAAAAGGACTAGGTCCAGTTACAATCCGCCGGGAAAACCAGACCAGACGCGTAACCTTAACCGCTGATAAAAAAACGGACAGAAATTCATCGGATATAGTTGAGAACATAAAAAATGAGATTGCAAAGAATTTTGTAATTCCTGAAGGCGTAACAATCGTATATGAAGGAGCATGGAAAGATACTCAAGAACAGGGAATTACATATCTGATGATCGGCATTATGGCAATCTTGCTTGTTTTTGGAGTAATGGCAGGAACTTACGAAAGTTTTAAGGCTCCGATTATTAACTTAACAACAATTCCATTTTTAATTGTGGGTGTTGTTTTTGTATTTAAGTTTACGGGGCAGGCATTCAGTATGACAAGTGCGGTTGGTCTTATTATGCTTGTAGGAATTGTTGTAAATAATGGAATAATCCTGGTTGATTATACAAATCTTCTTTTAAATCGTGGCTTAAAAATGAAGGATGCATGCCTTGAGGCAGGAAGCAGCCGGTTACGTCCTGTTTTAATGACGACTCTTACAACGATTCTTGGTATGCTGCCGATGTGTTTTGCAAGTGAAGGAAGTGCTGCCATGGTTCAGCCGATTGCAATCACTGTAGTGGGAGGCCTGACTTCTTCAACGTTTGTAACTTTATTCTTTATACCTGTTTTGTATTCTCTGGTGATGAAAGAAAAGAAAAGGGAAAAAAGCCGTATTGAAGTGTTTTTAACAGAATAATCATAGGAAAAAAGGATTATATTTTAAGGATTTATTATGACAAGATGCGAAATCATAGCTAATCAATCTGTTCAGGAAGAAATTATACTTCTCCTTGAAGAACATATTCCTGAGTGTCTGTATACTGTTATATCAGGTGTTACCGGGCGCGGAAAAAACTCTTATAAGTTAGGAAATGGTACTTGGCCAGAAACAAATTTTATTTTGATTTCTTATGTGGAAGATTCAAAAGTAAAAACTGTAAAAGCAATCATTAAAGCTGTTAAAGAAAAATTTGCGGGTGAAGGAATAAAACTTTTCTGCGTAAAGGCAGAATAAATATCGGTATGCGGTATAAAAAAACGCCACAAATATTATATTATTTTCTTATGAATAAGGCTGCAGGAGAAGTTTGCTCCACCGTAAGTGACAGGCGAAAAACCGTTTATTCACATTTTCCTGCTGAGTTTCTTGTAGATTCGAACGGAGCAAAACTTCATACGGTAGGACGGCTTGATGCTGATACAACAGGCCTTCTGCTTTTTACAAATGACGGAAAACTTTCTGATTTTTTGACCCGGCCGCAAAATAAAATTGAAAAAACTTATCTTGTAACCCTAAAAAACGAAGTTTCCGACCTGGAAAAAAATGAATATTCAAAAAAATTATCTTCGGGACTGATTATTCCTGCGGAAAAAAAATCTTTGGCACAAAAAACTGCTCCAGCAAATCTTGAGTGGTTAACCAATTCTCTGTGCAAGATTACCGTAACTGAAGGAAAATTTCATGAGGTAAAAAGAATTTTTTTGGCCCTTGATAATCAAGTACTTATGCTTAAACGAATAAAAATGGCCACATTAGAACTTGATGCCTCGCTTAAAGAGGGGCAGTGGCGTGCTTTAACCGAAAATGAAGTCTGTAGCCTAAAAAAGCTCTATTAAAAACTAAATATACCCACAAAAAAAGAATTGTTTATGACTTTTGCGTTTATCCTAGGAATTAAGAAACTTGTTTTTCTCCGATTACGTTTCTCATCATATCGTTTAAGTCGTATTCAATGTGAACATTTTTAAATCCGCACTGTATAAATAAATCCGCTGTTTTTTGTGCGTTGTATTCGCCGGTTTCCATTATTAAAAGACCGCCGTTTTCTAAATGCTCAAAGCATTGAGGAACAAGACGGCGGATTAAAAAAAGTCCATCCTCGGTTTTGCTCCATTCGCCAGTTTTGGTTATATCTCCGTCTAAAGCTAGCAAAGGCTCGTTTCGTCCGTCTTTTAAAAGCTCCTTTGCCTGACTATGGGGAACATAAGGGGGATTTGTAAAAATATAATCAAATTTAACAGAAAGATTATCAAATAGATTTGTCTGTACAAAGCGTACTTTATGGAGTGCAGAAACAAGTTCCTCAGGATTTGTGAATTTTTCCCCATTTCCTAAAAGAATTTCTGCGTTTAGCTTTGCAACTTCTAAAGCCTTGTCAGATATGTCTGCAAAAGTCATTTTCGGCAGATCGTTTACACTAATCGAGTCGTTATCCATAAGGGCTTTTAAAATAGAAATCCCCACGCAACCGCTGCCACAGCACATATCAAGTGCCAAAGGAATTTTTTTTAAGGTACCGTCATTATTTTCTAATGCGGCATAGGCTTTTCCAAGAGCGTTCAGTGCATTGTCAACAAGCAGTTCTGTGTCTGGTTTTGGAATCAAAACATTTGGATTTACATAAAAATCGTAACTGTAAAATTCCTTGTGATTTGTAATATAAGCAACTGGAAGTCCTTTTTTTCGTTTTTCCAATGCTTCGTTAAATAATTTATGCTGTTCATCTGATAAAACGTAATCGCGCTCAAGAAGAAGTTTTGTTTTGGTGAAACCTGTAACATACTGCAAGATAACGGCAGTGTCTAAGTCTGGTGTTGGAGAAGAAGTTAACTTATGTTTTCCAAGGATTTTTGCGTTCTGTACGGTCATCTTTTATGCACCAGCGCTGGAAGCCCCTTTAGTCCGCACATAAAAATGTGCGGATGGAGCGTCAAGCGGAAGGGCGGACATAGCGACCCGCACGCAAGGGCGGGTGGTGCCCATCTGCCTTTATATTTATGCGTCCAGTTCCTTAAACTGCTCTTCTTTTGCGTAAACGTTTAAGGCATCAAGCATTTCGTCCATGTTTCCCATCATAAAGCCCGGCAGGTTGTGCACGGAAAGATTTATGCGGTGGTCAGTTACGCGGCCCTGAGGATAGTTGTATGTACGGATTTTCTCAGAGCGGTCTCCGTTTCCTACCATGCTTTTGCGCTGAGCCGAGCGTTCTGCATCAAGCTTGCTCTGCTCAAAGTCAAAAAGACGGGCACGTAAAACTTCCCATGCTTTTTCTTTATTTTTAATCTGGGATTTCTGATCCTGCTGAATAACAACGATACCTGTTGGAATGTGGGTAAGTCGAACTGCGGAGTCTGTTGTGTTAACACACTGTCCGCCTGGACCGCCTGCGCGCATTACGTCAACACGAACATCGCCCGGATTGATTTTTATATCTGCTTCTTCGGCTTCTGGTAAAACAGCAACGGTAACTGTCGAAGTCTGCAAACGTCCCTGGCTCTCTGTCTGAGGAACGCGCTGTACACGGTGAACTCCAGACTCAAAGCGGAGTGTTCCGTAAACAAATTTACCCTGAATTTGAGTAACGATTTTGTTAAATCCGCCGACTTCTGTTTCCTGTGCCTCAAGATTTTCGTATTTCCAGCCTTTGCGCTCGCACAGGTGAATGTACATTTCCCACATATCACGAACAAAAAGACTTGCTTCATCTCCACCAGCGGCAGAGCGTATTTCCAGAATAATGTTTTTTTCGTCCAGAGGATCTGGCGGAATCAACTTTAATTTTATCTGTTCTTCAAGTTGTGGAACTTTTGCTTCGAGCTCTTTTAATTCTTCACGTGCCATTTCTTTCATGTCGGCATCGTCTTCGGCTGTAATCATCATTTTTGCATCTTCAATTCCCGAAAGACATTTTCTGTACTCGTTTCCGACTTCCAGCACGTCAGTCAGATGGCCGTGTTCACGCATAACGTCCTTGTATTTTTTCTGGTCTTTTACAAGGTCCGGATCCTGAACCATCTGATTAACTTCTTCAAAGCGTTTGTCTAATTCATCAAGTTTTTTTAGTAAGTCCATTTTTTCATAATATAAAAAATTGCCGTTTTTATCAATAAATGCATGTTTTTTATCTGGAGCATAATTTGCTGCTCGCGACCGTCCTTGCGCGGTTCACTGTCGTTCAGCCATGCAAGACGAAAAATCATCTTGCATGGCCGCTTTGCGCCGCTTCAGCACGGGCTATGACTTGTCGTCAGTCAGGCAAAAATCTTACCCGTAAATAAATATCATGGCAAAAATTGTATATGCAGAGTATAATTGTAAATATGAAAAAGATTTTTAAATATGTATTGGTGAGCAGTTTATTTTTTTGTTTGTTTGCAGGATGTCGTCAGAAAATTGACAGTGCTTCTTTTATAAAAAATAACAGTGGTAAAAAAGAAAGCGTAGTGATGCTTGCCGTTCAGACAAAAAATATTCAGCTTTTAAGGGAAGTTTTACAAGCAGGCCTTGATTGTAACGAAGGTGTTTACGGAAACATTACTCCGTTAATGTGGGCGTGCAGGGAAGGAAACTTAAAGCAGGTAAAACTTTTGGTTGAAGCAGGCGCAGACACGACCGCTTTTTCTGGTGAAGATTTAGCTCCTTTGGAATACGCCTGCCTTTCTGGTAATCCTGAAGTTGTAAAATACATTGCTGAAAAAGGCGGAAATGTAAATCATGTTAATCGTGGAGATATGACGCCTTTAATTACAAGTGCAAGTAATAATAATTATAAGGTTGTTCAAGCTTTGATAGAAGCAGGGGCTGAAGTTGACTGGCAGGATTCAAACGGAGATACGGCTTTAATGTATGCGGTTTATAATCATGCTTATAAAACTGCAAAGGTTTTAGTGCAAAACGGAGCCGCTCCTGGAATTGTTAATAAAAATGGACAAAGTCCTTACAGTTTTGCTGACAGCACTATGAAAAAATACTTATCTAGATAAACAGCAGGGGGACTTCGACAAACGAAGTCCCCCTACAGCATAGAAGTAATAGGAACGGGTTTTATTTAGAATATATTAATATTTTGTACGGCTAGAAATCTGGCCTTTTTTGTTGTTTTTAACAGTGTTGCCAGAGAAGTTCATTTTTGCTGTATTTCCGTTGGCATCTACACCATAAGCAAGGTTATAAGTAGCCTTACTGTTTTTAAGAGTATGAGAAACATTTTTCTTAGATGAACCAAGTTTAAAGCCGTTTCCGTCTCCGTTTTTAGTTGTAGTTTTGTTTTCGTTAATATATCCGTTGTAAGAAGCTTCACATCCATCCATTGTTACAGTATATGGCTGGCTGTAAAGATCCCATCCGTCATCTGAGTTGTATTTTGCAATACATTTAACGAATTTAATATTTTTTCCACCGGAAAGTTTTGCAGCAAAACCGTCAGCGTTTTCACCGCCGTTAGCAGAGTCATAGTTATAGTATGATTCGCAGCCTGTAACAGTTACATCATGGGCATTGTTATATACCTGGAGTCCTGAATCTCCGTTAGATGTAAACTTACAGTAAGAAACTGTATTGTTTCCACCAGACTGTAAAACCATACCGCAATCTTTTGCTTTAGTTACAGTAACATTCTTAATATCCCAATATGAGCCGTTTACTTTTACGCCCCAACCAGAATATTTTGAACAGTTAAGAGTTTTTTTGTTTCCGTCAAACACAATGTGTTTGCTAGAAGAACCGCTGTTCAAAAGCTGAAGCTGTTTAGTTAAAGTTATATTGCTGTTTAACTTAATTGTGTCACCAGCTTTAGCTTTGCTTACAGCGTTGTAAAGATCATTTGCTGAAGAAACAGAGTAAGTTGTACGTCCAACTACGTCTGAAACTTCTTCAAAAGAGTCAATGGCAGAGCAAGAAATCACCATTGAGGCAGCAAAAGTTAGCGCAGCTGCCTTGAATAATTTTGTTACTTTCATAAATAACATCTCCCTTTTTTTTTATAAACCCGTTCCTCTCAAATGAAAATATAAAGTATATTCTTTGAATAAAATTTGTAATAAACCGACTACGTTTATGTGCAAACGGATTTATTTAGCAGAATTTATATTAATTTTCGAAATTACAGTCAACAATGCGAAAATTAAAGGAATTTATAAAGATTTTTTTGATGATATTTTATATTTTTAAAATAAATTTTATATAAAATTAAGATTACTTTTGGGAAAATTTAAAGCTGTATGTAGGAATTGTTAAAATTGTATCACTTTTTGAGTAAATACGAACAAATAAGGCGGAAATCCTGCGGAATTTTCTTGAAAATGCGGTAAAACAATGGGGTGTAAATGAAAAAAAACGGCGACAAAAGGGGCTGCCGCCGTTTAGTTGTTAGAATGTTTTATCTTTTTATCAGTTTTTTTTTACTGATTAGAGATACCTGTAATGCGATACCACTGGTACTTTTTGTTGTTTGAAGAAGAACAGTTTGTAATTGACATAGCAGCTGTGTTACCGTTTCCGTCATATCCACATGCAAGATTGTGATGTGCGTTACATCCTGAAAGATAATGTTTAACACTCTGTCCTGATGATCCTAATTTAAATCCGTTTCCGTCTCCGTTTGCAGTTGTGCTTCCGCTCTGGAGGTATCCGTTGTATTTAGCTTCACAGTTTACGAAGTATACTGAGTATGGCTGGCCATAAAGATCCCATCCGTCGTCTGAGTTGTAAGCTGCAATACATCCTTCGAATTTATTGTTTTTTCCTGCTGAAAGTTTACAAGCATATCCGTCAGCGTTTTCACCACCGTTAGCTGAGTCATAATTGTAGTATGATTCGCATTTATAGATGTAGTTGTCGTGTGAACTGTTGTAAATCTGGAGACCAGAATCACCGTTATTAAGTGTTTTTACGTAATAAACGTAGTTGTATCCGCCTACCTGGAATACGATACCGCAGTCAGGAGCGTTTTTAATTGTCATGTTACAGATGTTCCAGTAAGAACCGTTACATTTTATACCCCATCCGCTGGAGATTCCCGAGCAGTCAAGAGTATAACCGCGTCCGTTAAAGTTGATTTTACTACTTGAAGTTCCGCTGTTAAGAAGCTGAAGTTGAGAGTAAAGTTTAATGTTTGCGCCAAGGTTGATTGTATCACCAGCTTTTGCATTACTTACAGCACTTCTAAGAGCGCTTTCTGATGTTACGTTGTAAGTTGTGCGAGAAGATATATCAGATAATTCTTCACCTGCGTCTATTGCAGAACAGGAAACCAGCATTGCTGCAGCAGAAACAAGTGCAGCGGCTTTTAAAATTTTTGTTACTTTCATAAAAATAACACCTCACTTTTTTACTCTCTCGAAAAGCATGATAAAGTATCGCTGAAAAAATAAGTTGTAAAATACCGACATCGTTTTTTAACAATAA
>JAZSJM010000161.1:0-3347 GCA_045534325.1 Treponema sp.
TTCTACATATACGGCTGATCCATAACTGACGGAAGTCACCTTTGCGGTCACGTCTGTCAACATATGCATGACGAAGTGCTTTTACTACAGCGTCTTTTGCTGCTTTATAGTTTGTACCGCGGCGTCCTGTAAAACCACTTGCGAGTTTTAGGATTTTTGCACGGCGATTATTGCGTTTTGTACCATCTATTGCTCTAGACATTTAATTCTCCTTGTTATGTGCTTATTAGCCGTATGGAAGCTGCTGTTTACGGATTCTTGCTGCTGAATCTTCAGAAAGAATTCCTGCACCACGGAGATGCATCTTACGCTTTGATGATTTCTTAGTCAAAATATGACGAAGATTCATTTTCTTGTACTTTACTTTGCCTGTTCCAGTAAGAGTAAATCTCTTAGCTGAGGCTTTCTTTGTCTTCATCTTAGGCATTTTTTTACCTCATTCCTTTTACTTGGCTTTAGAAGCTAAAGACATTGACATGAATCGACCTTCCATTGCAGGAGCTTTTTCGATTACGTATGATCCTTCTCTAAGCCTTTTTTCTACTTCTTTCAGGACGTCAAAACCTAATTCGGTGTGGGCCAGTTCACGTCCGCGGAAACGAATCGTTACTTTTACCTTATCACCGGCATCAAGGAATTCCTGAACATGTTTTGCCTTTGTATCAAGATCTCCAGAGCCTATTTTTGGCTGCATTCGGATTTCTTTTAACTTAAGGGCTTTCTGGTTCTTGCGGGAATCACGGAGTCTTTTTTCCTGCTCGTACCTATACTTACCAAAATTCAATATTTTACAAACCGTTCGATTTGCGTTTGGTGAAACTTCTACAAGGTCCAGATCTCTTGATTTAGCCAACTCAAGGGCTTCGTGTGTTGAAATAATTCTAACCTCACTCTTTTCCCCATCGTCATCAATTAAACGAACTTCTCGAACACGAATCTGTTCATTGATTCTTAAACCTTTTATATCTGCCAACGTTCCTCCTAGTGTTTATAAAACACTCATTCAATAAGTTCTAATATTCTAGCAAAAATCAATTGTTTATGTCTAGTTATTTTACTGTATAATTTATAATTAAGTTACTCTTAAGTTGAACTTTGTATATAAAATTCCTGTTGAAGAGTTAGTTTTTTTCTGTTAATTTGAGATTATGTTTTTGTTTTTATTCTTTCTTTTTCCTGTGGTATTTTCATACTGCGTTTATCATGATTTTAAAACATGTGGTGCGTTTTATTTGAAGCATCGTATTTTGGTCATCTTATTTGCGGTAATATGTGGTTGTGCCGCAGCGGCTTTGTTTGAATTTGTAATTTTTGTTCCTGAATATTTCGGTACAAACTTCCTGCTATATGTGCTGGTGCACTGGATTTTTGGTTTTGTTATTCCACTGCTTTTTTATGTACTATTTGTTTTGTGGTCGAAAGATTCATGGGAAGACAGAATAGATTCTTTTTTATATTTTATGCTTCCTTTTTTCAGTGTTTATGTTCCCTTTGTGTGTTTTTCGCAGGAAAAATATACGTCGTTTTTCTTCTTGTTTATTGCCCCTTTGCTAATGATGTTTACGACTTTTGCAATAAAAAGGGAAGTAATCAGGATTTTTACTGATATTCAGACAAAAACACGGAGTTTTATTCCTTCAGTTTTTTTGATTTTATTTGAATCAATTCTGCCTTTTGTCATTCAGGGGTTGTGGTACTTTGATTTTTCTTTTTTTGTTTGGATACCTTTGTTTTCGGCTTATGTTGTATTTTGTGTAGTTCATGCAAAACTTGATTTTAAGTCAGTTATTGAATTGATTAAACTGTAATTAAAAAAAACGAACTGAAGTTAAAAACTTTAGTTCGTTTTTTTTTGTCAGTTTTTAGAATGTATCAATTATGCGTGACCTGCAGAACCTAATACTTCTATATTTTTATGCGCATACATTTTCTTGAGTTCTTCACGGGCAGGACCTAAGAGTTTTCTTGGATCAAATTCTTCAGGATGTTCTGTAAGAACTTTGCGGATAAGTGCTGTCATTGCCAGTCGTCCGTCAGAGTCAATGTTGATTTTGCATACAGCCGATTTTGCTGCTTTTCTTAACTGTTCCTCAGGAATTCCCACTGAATCAGGAATCTTTCCGCCGTATTCTTCTATCATTTTTACGTATTGAACAGGAACGGAAGATGAACCGTGTAAAACAATCGGAAATCCCGGCAGTTTCTTTTCGATTTCAGCCAGAACGTCAAATGCAAGTGGTGGAGGAATCAAAACTCCGTCTGCATTTCTTGTGCATTGCTGGGGTGTAAATTTACAGCGTCCGTGGCTTGTTCCGATTGAAATTGCGAGGGAATCAACTCCAGTTTTTGAAACAAAATCCTGTACTTCTTCTGGTTTTGTGTAGTGGCTTTCTGAGGCTACAACATCGTCTTCCACTCCGGCAAGAACTCCAAGTTCACCTTCAACAGTTACATCGAACTGGTGCGCATATTCAACAACTTTTTTTGTAAGGGCTACGTTTTCATCGTAGGGAAGTGCAGAACCATCAATCATTACAGAAGAAAATCCATTATCGATACAGTCTTTGCATGTTTCAAAATCAGGACCGTGGTCCAGGTGAAGCGTGATGGGAATATCGTAACCTAGGGAGTGGGCATATTCAACAGCACCTTTTGCCATTGCACGAAGTAAAATAGGACTAGCGTATACTCTTGCACCTTTTGAAACCTGAAGGATAACAGGTGATTTTGTTTCAACGCAGGCCTGAATTATTGCCTGAAGCTGTTCCATGTTGCTGAAATTGTATGCAGGAATTGCATAACCGCCTTTAACGGCTTTAGCAAACATATCGCGTGTGTTTACTAATCCCAAGTCTTTATAATTTGTCATTTTGTCTCCTGATGCTGTATTTTTTTTTAATACAGAAAATGATATTTATTTTTTCTTTTCAGGATAATTATGATACGCAAAATGTATAAAATCAAGTTTAGGTGTTTTAAAAACAAATTGATAAAAAAGAGTTTGACAAAGGGTAAAGAGAAAAATATAATTTGAAATGACATAGGATTTACTAAAAAGTCATTGCACAAGCTTTAAGAGAAAGCAATGAGTTGTGAGTTGTTGTTATATTGCGATTTAAAACATCAATAATTGAATTTTTAGAAATTTCCTATATAATTATTTTAGAAAATAATGCCGATAACTAAAAAGTCGTGTTATCTAAAGTAACGCGAGTGAAGGAGTTTTTAGATGAAAAAAAGCGTTGTTGCTTTAGCTAGTCTTGCTCTTCTTTTTGGATTCTGTGCTCCGATTGTTGCACAGCCAAGTAGCAGAGCAGTTGAAACTTTTATTGTTGACGATTTTGACA
>JAZSJM010000233.1:0-10620 GCA_045534325.1 Treponema sp.
CAGATCCCGATCATTCAGAGCACCACGTTCAAATATGAGACGAGCGAGGCAATGGGCAAGCTGTTTGACCTTGAGGCAAGCGGTTATTTCTATTCCCGTCTTCAAAACCCGACATGTGATATGGTTGCTGCAAAAATCGCGGCAATGGAAGGCGGAACTGCTGGTATGCTTACAGGTTCAGGCCAGGCAGCTTCTTTCTTGTCTGTTTTTAATCTTGCAAATGCTGGAGATCATGTTGTGGCTTCTTCAACAATTTATGGCGGTACATACAATTTATTTAATGTTACAATGCGCAAAATGGGAATCGATTTTACATTTGTTGATCCTGACTGTTCGGACGAGGAATTGGAAAAGGCATTTAAGCCTAATACAAAAGCTGTTTTTGGCGAAACAATTGCAAATCCTGCACTTATTGTTTTTGATATTGAACGATTTGCAAATGCTGCCCATAAACATGGAGTTCCGTTAATTGTTGATAATACCTTTGCAACTCCTGTTAACTGCCGGCCATTCGAATTTGGTGCAGATATTGTAATTCATTCAACTACCAAATACATGGACGGACATGATGCTACAGTGGGAGGAGTTATTGTAGATCACGGTGTTTTTGATTGGATGGCTCATAAAGAAAAGTTTCCGGGACTTTGCACACCAGATGAAAGTTATCACGGAATTACATACGCCCTTAAATTTGGAAATGGCGGAGCATTTATAACAAAGGCAACTGCCCAGCTTATGCGCGATTTAGGAACTGTACAATCACCAATGAATGCCTATATGCTTAACCTTGGTCTTGAATCTCTTCCTGTAAGAATGGAGAGACATTGTGCCAACGCAAAAAAAATCGCTGAATTCCTTGAAAAAAATGAGAAAGTAGCCTGGGTAAATTATCCTGGACTTCCTTCTAATAAGTATTACGAAAGGGCAAAAAAATATCTTCCTAACGGAACATGCGGCGTAATAAGTTTTGGTGTAAAAGGCGGAAGAGAAAGCGCACAGAAATTTATGTCGGAACTGAAACTGGGAATGATTGCAACTCATGTTGCGGACGCACGGACATGCTGTCTTCATCCTGCAAGTTCAACTCACCGCCAGCTTTCAGAAGAAGAACTTATAGCGGCAGGGGTTCCTTCGGATTTGATACGTCTTTCTATAGGTTTGGAAAATGTTGATGACCTTTTAAAAGACATAGAGAATGCGCTTAATTCAATCTAACAGATTTTAGAAGCAAAAGCATAAAAATTGCAAATTCAAATGGTCTGCTGTTATAATATCAATATGTTTTTGCGTGAAATTATTATAAAAGGGCTTTTTGGATATGATGACCACCATATTAAACTTTGTGACGGTACTGTAACAATTTTACATGGAGCAAACGGTGAGGGAAAAACCACTGTATTACGTCTTGTAAGTGCAGTCCTTAACGGTGATATTCGTGTTATTGCAGAAACGTATTTTTCTTCTATAAAGTTAATTTTTGATGAAAAATTCTATATCAAGGTTGAAAAAGAAAAAGCATATTTGTCTCCCAAAGAAATGTCGCGATTTATGCATTTTCCTCCGATTAATTATTATACTTCTGCGGGAGATAAATTTTCCTTTACATCGATTCCAGATGCAGCAGTTACGTTTACAGACGAAGAAGAAAAAGATGAATTGAATTTATACAGAAAACTCGTACATGATTTTTACTTTCAGGAGAATGCGTCAATAAAAGAAGAAAGACAGAATTTTGCATTCAATTCATATCTTTCTGAGTTAAAAAATACACTTTGTGCAAAAATGATTGATACAAACCGCTTGTTTGTTCAGGTGGCAGATAGCAGATATAAAACTGAGGCGATTGAATTTTATTCTGATGATTTATCAAAAAAAATAAAAAATTCACGTAATAAAAAAGAACTTCTTTCAGATGAAAAAGACAAAACTCTGCCTTTTAGAATCCTTAAACTTTCAGAAAATAATAGTAAAGAGGTTACAAAACAATCAATTCTGCAAAAACTTAAAGAATTTTATGAGATGTCAAAAAAATTGGAAAAAGTCGGACTTACTGTTGGCGGTGATTTTGACAGGATTGATGAAAAAATGCTCACAGAAAAAAACATAAATCAAAATCTTCTGGAATTCTTAAATCTTATTCTTGATGATGATATTCAGAAATTTGAATGTTTTTCGCCCTTGCTGCTAAAAATTGAGCTTTTTCTAAAAATAATAAATAAATTGCTTTCGCCTTCAGAGAAATTTATGTCTGTGAGCGAAGATGGAATTAAATTTTATTCAACACGAATTCCAAAAACCGAAATTGAACCTCGGCAGATACCTCTTTCTTCCATTTCTTCAGGTGAAAAACAGCTTTTTGTATTGTTTTACAGCCTTATTTTTATGAATGACGGAAAACAAAATCTTGTGCTGATTGACGAACCTGAGTTAAGCATGCATATAAGCTGGCAGGAAGAGTTTATAAATGACTTGCTGGAAATATGTGAGCAGAATTCAATTCAGGCGGTGGTTTCGACCCATAGTCCTAATATTGTAAACGGACATTTTGATTTGCTGGTTGGTTTATGAGTTCTAGCACCTTATTGTCGCAAAGTTCAGCTTCTCTTGCAGCAAACGCCTTTTTTTATCGCGATGTAAAACCCGATACTCCAACTATTTATGTAGAAGGCGACAAAGATTACAGACTTTTTTCTCATTTATTTAAAAGCGGTAGCTGTCAAATTGTTGTCTGCAATGGAAAAAATAAGGTTATTTCTACAATTACAAAACTGAATAAGTGCAATATAAAAGGTGTGCTTGCAATTGCGGATGCAGATTTTGATCGCCTTATGGAAGGCACCTTAAAATATCAGGAAAATCTGTTTTATACTGACACCCACGATAGCGAAACAATGATTTTATCTGCAGATACTTTCGATTCTTTGCTAAGTGAATATGGGGATGATGAAAAGCTGAAACAATTTTATGAATATCACGAGATTCCTCTAAAGGCTATTGTCAAGATTTGCGTAAAAATAGGATTTGTAGAATTATATAGTCTTTATTTTCAAAGCGGACTTAGTTTTAAGGAAGTCCATCATAATCGTTTTATTGATGATGAATATTTTACTTTTGACTATAAAAGCTATGTAACGGCGTTAATAAATAATTCAAAAAGTCTGCCGTATAAGGATAAAGTAAAAAAAGACCTTCTTGAAGGAGAAGATAAGTATGCCGACAGACCATGGGAAATTTGCCGTGGGCATGACTTAACGGATGTGATTTCGTTTTTTTTCAAGCATTATGGAAGCGACAAACTTTTGTCTTATTATGACACGTCGGATAAGGTCGAAATCCTTTTAAGGATGGCGTATCATTACAAAACCTTTGAGAGTACTAAACTTCACTCTTCCCTAAAGCAATGGCAGAATAATAACAGCCAATGGAAGCCTTTTTTAAAAAGTTAATGATGATAAAAAGAATTTTTACAAATAAATCAATAAGTTTAGTATTTTTTCTATTTTTGAATTGTGTGTTTACTGTATTTTCTCAGGTTAATTTTGCACCGTGGGAGCTGATAATTTATCGTCCTCCAAATGAAACTCAAAAAATGAACATTACAAGAAGTTATGTAAAAATTGAATGTCTTGCAGAAGGGGACGAAACATCAGCGATCGGAAAAAAACAGGAGCAAAACTGGGTTGATGTTACATATAATAAAACAAAAATACGGCGCGCACAGTATGAATGGGTAGAAAATACAAAGACTCGAAATCAAACTCCTGATGAGTTTATGATTTGGCTTAGCCGCCGTAATCCGGTTTTCAGTCTGATTGATTATAGAAAAAAAATATATTTAGATGCGGGAATGGCTATGCATTTAAATATCGCCCCGGGAAAGTATAGATTTTCAGTTTATACACCCAAAAAAGACACTTTTTGGGTAAAGACAGAGAATACAGGCGACTGGACTTCAAATATTTTTGAATATGACACCTCAAATCCTTTAAAAGTAGTTTTTGTATGGCCGACGGTGAATGAAAATGGATTTTACTCTGGAGGATGGCACATTGACTATAAAGCGCCTAAATGAAAAGCCGCCTGTCTTTAAATAACTATTAAAAATTGATACACTGAGTTAAATTTTTATAAAAATGCACAATGAAGTGTTGCCAGTGAGGAATCTATGATAAACGTACCTGAGATGTTTGGAAGCATGGTTTTTAACGAAAAGGAAATGAAAAAACGCCTTTCAAAGAATATTTACAATTCATTAAAAAAGACCATGGCAGAAGGATGTCCCCTTGAGTTAGGTGTTGCAAATGAGATTGCAAACGCAATGAAAGAATGGGCAATAGAAAAAGGAGCAACTCACTATTCACACTGGTTTCAACCGCTGACCGGCATTACTGCTGAAAAGCACGATAGTTTTTTGACACCTGCTGAAGATGGTAAAATCTTAATGTCTTTCAGCGGAAAAGAGCTCATTAAGGGTGAACCTGACGCATCTTCTTTTCCTTCTGGAGGATATCGCTCAACTTTTGAGGCTCGTGGTTATACTGTCTGGGACCCGACTTCTTATCCTTTTGTAAAAGACCATACTTTATGTATTCCTACGGCATTTTGTTCCTATACAGGCGAAGCTCTTGATAAAAAAACTCCTCTCTTACGCTCGATGGAAGCAATTAATAAGCAGGCATTGCGCATCCTTAAACTCTTCGGCAATCCTGCAAAACACGTTGTAACAACCATGGGACCAGAACAGGAATATTTTCTGGTTGATGAAAAACTCTATGCTAAACGTCGTGATTTAAAAATGACTGGTCGCACGCTTTTTGGTGCCCGTCCGGTAAAAGGACAGGAAATGGATGACCAGTATTTTGCGGCAATTAAACCTCGTGTAATAAAATATATGGAAGATTTGAACGAGGAATTGTGGAAACTTGGAATTTACGCAAAAACTGAACACAACGAAGCCGCTCCTGCTCAGCACGAAATGGCTCCAATTTTTACCACTAGTAATCTTGCAGCTGATCAGAACCAGCTTACAATGGAAATCATGAAAAAAGTTGCCCGCCGTCATGGTTTAATCTGCCTTTTGCACGAAAAGCCTTTTGAAGGCGTAAACGGAAGTGGCAAGCATAATAACTGGTCCATTGCTACAGATCAGGGAGAAAACCTTTTTGCTCCTGGAAGCACGCCGATGGAAAATGCACAGTTTCTGTTGTTTTTGACAGCGGTAATTAAGGCTGTAGATGATCATCAGGATTTACTGCGGGCAATTGTTGCAAGTGCCGGCAATGATCACCGGCTTGGTGCAAACGAAGCTCCTCCTGCAATTATGTCAATTTATGTGGGAGATGAACTTGAAGCTGTTTTAGAAGCAATCAAAGAAGGAAAATCCTATACAAATAACGGAAAAAAGAAAATGTCTATTGGGGTTGATGTTCTCCCTTCTATTCCAAAAGATTCAACAGACAGAAACAGAACATCACCGTTTGCCTTTACGGGAAATCGTTTCGAATTCCGTTCAGTTGGTTCTAATCTTTCAATTTCCGGGCCTAATACAATCCTTAATGCTATTCTTGCCGACACTCTCTTCGTATTTGCAGATGAACTTGAAAAAGCAAAGAATTTTGATAAAGAACTTCAGGTTTTAATTAAGCGTGAAATTACGGCTCACTGGAGAATATTGTTCAACGGAAACGGATATGGAGAAGCCTGGGTTAAGGAAGCTGAGCAGCGCGGTTTAAAAAATTACCGCACAACCCCAGACTCTATGGAACACTATCTTGATTCAAAAAATCTTGAACTTTTTGAACGTCAGGGAATTTATTCAAAAGTAGAGATGAAAAGCCATTATGACGTTAAACTTGAAAAATACTGTCAGGTTTTAAACATTGAAGTTGAAACGATGATAGAAATGGTAAATAAAGACATTGTTCCATCTGGATTTAACTTCCTGAATAAACTTGCAGACACATACTCTAAGTTGTCGGGTGTTGGGGCAGAATACAAAGCTGGTAAAAATCTTATACATAAAGTTGACCGTTTGCTAACTGAAATTGAAGAAAAAAAAGAAAATCTTGAATATGTACACACTGCAGCAAAAGAAAAGACGGAACTTCTTGAAAAATCAAAGGCTTATGCACAAAACGTGCTGCCAGCAATGGAAGAACTTCGTTTCTGTGCAGACAGTCTAGAACCTCTTTTAGGCCAGGAATATAAACCGTATCCAAGCTACGAAGATTTATTATTTAGCGTACAGTAAAAAAAAAGCACTTCACTCTGTGAAGTGCTTTTTTTTGCAACAAGACCACTACCCACAATAAATTATATGCAGAAATTGTGGAATTATTGTGCCTTATACGCTTTCTGCGGCTCCTGGAAGTCCAATGTCTTTTCGATAGAACATTCCTTCAAAATTTATTCCTTGAAGTGCATCGTATGCCTTTTTCCATGCATCTTCAAATGTACAGCCGTGTGCAGAGCAGGCAAGGACGCGTCCTCCGCTTGTAACTATATCGCCGGCATCATTTTGAACTGCCCCTGCAATAAATACTTTTGCACCAGTAGAATCGATTTTTTGCGTATCAACTGTAATTACTTTTCCTTTAGGGTACTTAAGAGGGTATCCGCCACTTACTGCAACTGGAGCAACCTGAAAACCTGTTTTCCATTTTAGGTTAAAATCGCATAATGTTCCGTCCATTATTGCCTGACATAAATCTGCAAGGTCAAAATCCATCATAGGAAGAACAGCCTGGGTTTCTGGATCTCCAAGACGTACGTTGTATTCAAGGGCTTTTGGTCCGTCTTTTGTAATCATAAGACCAAAGAAAATAAATCCCCGGTAATCCATTTTTTCTTCAATAAGACCTCTAAGAGTTGGCTCAAGTATGTTTTTTTTGAATGCGTCCATTGTAGCACTTGTAACATCACTTAAAGGGCAAACAGCACCCATTCCGCCTGTGTTCGGGCCTTTTGCACCGTCTAAAAGGCGTTTGTGGTCGCGGGCTGGCAAAAATGCTTTTATGCAGGCTTTGCCATTTTTTGCATTTTCTTCTGTAACGCTAACAGCGGCGAGAACAGAAATTTCTACGCCAGAAAGATAATCTTCTATTACAAGTTTTTTTCCGGCATTTCCAAATTCTCCGCCCATCATATCTTCAACGGCTTTTTGAGCTTCTTCTACAGTTTTTGCAACAACTACCCCTTTTCCTGCTGCTAGACCGTCTGCTTTTACAACAATCGGAGCACCATGTTCTTTAATATAGGCAAGTGCACGTTCTTTATCAGTAAATGTTTCTGATGCGGCACATGCAACACCGTATTTTTTCATAAAGACTTTTGAAAGATCTTTAGAAGCTTCAAGGGCTGCTCCTTTTGCCTTTGGACCTACTGTTGCAATTCCTGCCTGCCAGAGTTTATCTGCAATTCCCTCTGCAAGTGGGTCTTCTGGTCCTACAACTGCAAAATCTACTTTCTGTTCCTTTGCGATTTCAACTGCGTCCCCGCTTAAATTATGGCACTTAGTTTCGATTGCAGTTCCTCCGTTACCTGGAACGCAGATTACTTCATCGATTTTAGGGCTTTGAGCAAGTTTCCATGCAATTGTGTGTTCTCTGCCACCGCTTCCAATAACTAATACTTTCATAAAAAAATCCTTAAAATAAAAATAGATAGAATCTCTAAAAGTTTAAGTTTTCAGAGGTTCCACAGACAGACATATTTAACTTTTTTTAGTGCAATATATGCTGCCGAAAAACATTTTGACAACTTTAGTATTATACAAAATTAAATAATATTTGTCAGAACTTTAGCCATTGTAAGAGCAAAAACGACTTTGCTTTTTTCAAATGTACGAGCGGGTTTATAAATATCAAAAGAAATCTGGGCAAGGGGAACTCCATCATTATCCTTGTAGACGAATTCTAATACAGAAGCAACCTGATTTTCTGTATACATTCTATGTATATTTTTATCAATTGTATCTAGGTTCGTTGTATTATCAAGATGAAGAAAATTGTAGGAGTTGTAATATTTAAAATAATCTTCGCAAAAAAATTCTTCTCTAAAATCTTTTTTGTCACCAGAAATATAAAGTGCACGAAGTTTTTTATCCTTGTCAGCCTTGTAGAGTGTAACTTGTGTTACTTCCATATATAAGCGAAGCGCATCAAGAATCTCTTTTAATTTTTGAGTCTGGTTTTTAGTTTTTATATCAACATCAACGGGAATCAGTTTGTTCATGTTAGATAAATAACCGGCATCTCCAAAGACAAGTTCATTTACCATTTTTACGATTGCAATTTGTGAATCTGCATCATCGTTGTAGCTTTTTCCGCTTGCTTTTTGTGCTAGAGCCTGTTCATTTTTGATTATAACTTTATCATGAATTTCAGGTTTATAAATTACATAGCAGTTTCTACCCTTGTTTTTTGCGATATAAAGACATTTATCCGCCAATTTAAAAAGTTCTTCGTATGTACGTGTATTTAGCGGAGAACGGGCTATTCCCATTGAACAGGTAACAACCGTAGCTGCGTCAGGATTGGTTATGGACCAGTTTATTCCCAAACGAATATTTCTGGTTATGTTGCGTATATCTTCTTCGGAGTTTGTATTTACTATTGCCATAAACTCGTCTCCGCCGATTCGTCCTGCAACACCAATATCCTTAACGGCATCTTTGATTACATTAGCAACCGCAACAATTACTTTGTCTCCATATGCATGGCCGAAAGTGTCGTTATAATCTTTAAATTTGTCGATATCAAGGATGATTAAGGCACAAGGTTCTTTTAGTACATCAACTTTGTGAATGGCCTGTTCTGTGATTGATTTTTTATTGAACATGTCCGTCAGACCATCTTTATTCTTTGTATAGAGGTTTTCTTCAAATAAATTTTTCTCTTCTAGGGCGATTGTGCCGATTACCAGCTGATAATCATCTGCGCTGTATATTTCTGGACAGATTTTTACAACCTTTTTATTTTCCATTAGAAACTTGTATACTTTTTTTGTCTTGAATTTCTGAATATCAAAAATCATTGCAGCCATCTGTAGCTGATTTACAGAACCTTTTAAATCGATTTTGAAATTTACAGTTATATAGTTTTTAAATTCGTCTGCTGAGCCTCTGAAAACACTTGCCTGCTCTTTAGAAAATTTTATAAAAAATCTGTGCCCGTCGTAAATAAAGTAATATCTGTCAAAAGTTTTTAATACGGTTTTTAATTCTAAGTTTTCTTGGATTACTTTGACGAAAGCCTCTTTTGCAAAGTCAAAAATATGAAGTTTTACAAAGAACAGGTTTTTCTTTTTTGCAGTAGTTTCCAGAGTAAAAAAAACATTATCATAGATGCTTTTTAATGAACAGAAAAATATTTTTGTTGTGTTCTGTGGAAGGTTTGACAGAAAGAATTTTAGATTAGCTGAATCGGTTTCATCCATGTAGTCAGCGAGATTTATGTTAATGTCGGTTATATCAAAAAGACTTGCAAAACTTCGGTTAGCGTCAATTACCCTAAGTTCCAGATTCATTGAGAAAGAAGCATCGTTGATTCGAGTCCGAGTAAAGGCAGGCACTGACTACTCCTGTTAGTTTTAGAAATGCCTGAAAAAACTGAATATGAGTTTTTAGAGATTTCTATCTATATTTTTAAAATTGTAACATGCACTTTCATAAAGTAAATATAAATTTGTGCTTTTTTACGTTAATCTTATGGTACAATTGCCGTTATGAGAGATTTCCTTACATATGTTGGCTTATTTACGGCTATAGTTTTTTTTATCTGGCTGTTTTCATTTTTTTATAAGAAAAGCTTACGAAAAGCAGAACGTGAATATTCTGATAAACGCTTAAAAAAACAGAAAACTGAGGATGGGGGAGTTGATTTCGTACGCTGTCCTCTTTGCAATACGCCACTTGCCCATGGAGAAGATATGGTAAGCCGTGTTTTTCGTCCGATGAACACTCCAGACCAGCGGATGAACGTTATGGGCTGTCCTCACTGTTATCCCCATCCTGAGCGCGGTGCCGAACGGCGCTGTCCTGTATGCGGCAAGGAAGTTTTGCCGGAAGGATATCTGATTGCCCGTCTCTTTAACCGCAGCGACACTAAAAAACACGTCATGATTATGGGCTGTACAAACTGCATGAAAGGATAAATTGCAGATTTGCCGAATTCTAATGTAAGTTTTCAATTTTTTTCTCTTTGATTCAGGTGCATTATAAAGACATCTTAAAACAAAGCCTGCATTTGACCGCTGACCTCCTGAAAAAAGGCGGCAGGTGCAGAAGCTTTAACAAGGAGAACTAACATGAAAAGAACAATGGTTTGCGCACTTTGCATTTTGCTGGCTGGAAGCCTTTTTCCGCTGTTTGGTGCAGGATACTCAGGAAAAAAAGTTGATTCACCAAAAACAGTAACTTTTAAAGCATCGGACGGGCTTACAGTAACTGCTGACGTTTACATGCCGTATGACAAAAAAGCACCGATGATTCTGTTGTGTCACCGTGCAAAATGGTCACGGGGCGAGTATCGTGAAATCGCTCCAAAACTGAACCTTCTCGGATTCAACTGTGTGGCAATCGACCAGCGCTCGGGCCAGGCAATCAAGTCGGAGGCCAAGCGG
>JAZSJM010000185.1:0-7981 GCA_045534325.1 Treponema sp.
CATCGCATCGCTATAAGTCTGTATTTTTTCTGTTAGAGGGTGGCGTATGATTTTTTATTACGCTGCCTTTTTGTTTTTCTGCGTATTAATAAGCGCATTTGACATTAAATATCTATTAATTCCTGATATTCTTTTAATAAGTTTTCTTGTAGTTAGCATTGGTTTTTATTTCTTTTTAGATAAGAAACGGATTTTACCGCTCTTTCTTTCGGGTTTATTATTCTTTTTTATTTTTTTTTCTCATTTACCGGCTTACCAATGGGCTTGGTTTTGGTGATGTTAAGTTTGCGACCTGTCTTGCATTTGCGATGGGATTTTACAGAAGTGTTTTTGCGTTTTTTTGTGCAAGTCTGCTGGGACTGGTTTTCTTTCTGTTGGTACATGTTTTTAATAAAAAAATTAAACGCATACCTTTTGCACCGTTTCTTACAGCTAGTAGTATGGTCTCCCTTTTCTTGTGGAGGTGTATATGAAATTAAGACGGCGAATCATTTTTTTATTTCTGGCAATTTTTTTTCATACTAGATTTTGCTTTTCTCAGGGCAGCAGTTCTTCCGTCCGTATGGATTTTAGAAATCAGAAAATTACTGATATTTTGTATGCACTTTCTTCCTTGTGTGGGGTTCCGCTCGTTGCAGATGATACCGTAACTGGTAATGCTACTTTTCGCTTTGAAGATAAGAATTTTGAGTCCGCTCTTGAACGTTTTGCCACTGTAAACAAACTTTTTGTTGAGAAGAAGAATGAGTGTTTTTATGTAAGTCGTGTTAAGGGAAGTTATGAAAATGGCCTTTTGACAATGGAAGTTCAAAAAACTGAGGGTGAAGCCTTTTTTGATTATCTTTCTCGGATTACTGAAACAACAATTCTTTATGATACGCTGCCAAAAACAGAAATTACTCTCCGTGTTAAAGAAGCAAAACTTGAGGAAGTTTTAAATCTCGTCCTTGTTAAACTAAACGGCTTTGTTTTAGAGCGGGTTGGTCAGGGCTATTTTATTTCAAAAAATATGTCATCTTCTGCAAAGAGAAATGTTGATGTATTCAGCCTGTCCGAAAATGACGGAGTTTTTAATGCTGAGATTCAGAAAGCGGGTTTTGAAAATCTTCTTGAAGTGTTTTTTAAGAAGGCAGGTAAAGAGTACTGTCTTATGAGTAGGGCTGGCGGAACTATCGAAAATCTGTTCTTCAAAGAAAAGAGATTTGAAAAAGCCTTAAATCTTATTTTATCCCAGTGTTCTCATGATTATACAGAAATTGACGGTGTCTTTTATATCTTTGAAATATCAAAAAAAGATGCAGCGAAAAAATTAAGACAGAGTAAACTTATAAAATTAAAAAACATTGAACCTAAAACTTTTTCTTCACTTTTACCGTCAGAACTAAATAATCCTTCTCTTATAAAAATCGATATGTCTTCTTCAACAGTGTTGTTAAGTGGTAGTGAAGAGGAGCGTGCGCCGATAGAAAAATTTATTTTAATGCTCGAAGAAAATCCTCCTCCGCCGTCTTTAAGCTGGCCTGTTCATCTTAAGTACATAAAAAGCGATGAGCTGATTAAAAACCTTGTGCCATCGGTTTCGAAAGAAAATATTTGTGAAACTCTGGATAAATCGCTTGTGTTTTTTACAGGTACAGAAAAATCTTATCAGAATTTTTTAGAAGAATTAAAGGAAATTGACAGACCTAAAGAGCAGATTGAATACAAGATTCTAGTAATTCAGAGGCAGAAAACTGACGGCTATAATTTCAGTACAAATTTAAGTATTGACGACGACTGGAGCGAAGATGCATATTCAAGTCATTCATCAACCTTAAGTAATATATTTAACATAAATTTTGATATTGTAGGAAAGTTTGGTCATCAATTTGCAGGGGCATTAAATGCAGAGATAAGCGCAGGTAAAAGTCATGTCTTGGCAGATACAACCTTAAACGGCATAAGTGGAGAGACAATAAGCTTTTCAAATACAAATACATATCGCTACCGTGACATTATTGTAGATACCAGCGGGGATTTATATACAAGTACAACTAGGGAAATTTCAAGCGGTCTTGTACTTTCGATTAACGGCTGGGTGAGCGGGGACGAAATGATTACCGTAAGCGTAGATGCTCAGGTATCAAAACAGGGGACGAGCAGTTCTTCTTCTGACACAAATAATCCGCCTTCAACTTCTGAAAAAAAAGTAAAGACAAATGTCAGGACAAAATCTGGTGAAAGCGTAATTATCGGCGGTTTGTACCAGACAGAAAAAGATATAACAGAAAAAAGAACACCTTTTTTTAGCCGCATACCCCTTTTAGGATTTTTATTTAAAGGAAAGACCGTGTCAGAAGCAGAAACTGAGTTTGTAATATATCTTGTTCCCTCTTCAAAAAAGGTTAGCAGAGAAAAAACTGATGCTGAAAAGAATATAAAGCGTCTCTTTGAAAAATATATACAGGGAGAGAAAGCATGAGTTTGAAATATACCAAGAATCATGAGATGAAAGTTGATACCGCTTTTTCTTTTAACCTTCTGGATTTTTGTGAATGGGAAGAGGTTGAAGAACAATATAAAGCTTCATTTATAAAGAACTGCCTGTGTGTAAAAATTAGTGAGGATTTAGAATGTGTAAAAACGGCAGTCTGTGAAGGCAGAACAGAGACAGTAGAGCTATTAAAAAAATATCATTTTCCGAAAAAACTTGAGGTTCAGTTTGTAAGCGAAAGTGAGTTCAGTGAGTTTACGGGAAAGTTTGTTGATTCACTTATAAAAAAAGATGATGAAGTCAGGACAGAAACGGAAGAGAGCAGTTTTAATCTTTCAAAAATAAGCTCTTCTGCACCTGTAGTAAACATTGTGAATTCAATTCTTATTGAAGCGGTAAGGCGGCATGTAAGTGATATTCATATAGGAGTGTCAGAACTGAAAATCAAGGTAAGGTTTCGCTTGGATGGATTGTTAACGACTGTAAAAGAATTGGATATAAATATTTATCAGTCTTTAGTTTCAAGAATAAAGATAATGGCATCGCTGAATATTGTTGAAACACACCTTCCTCAGGATGGAAGAATTGATGCAGAAATTGGCGGGATAAAGAGGGAAATAAGGGTAAGTGTTTTGCCGTGCATAAACGGAGAAGAGATTGTATTAAGAATTTTTGATATGAACTTAAGGAAACTTGGTCCTAGTGAGCTTGGTTTTTCAAAAGAAAATGAAGATCTTATAAGGAAAGTTTCTGCTTACAAAGACGGTCTTGTACTCGTTACTGGTCCTACTGGAAGCGGAAAAAGTACAACGCTGCATGCGATGATTTCACTTTTAGACAGTGATAGTTTAAAAGTAATTACGATAGAAGATCCAGTAGAAAGAAAGATTGAAGGAGCCTGTCAAATTCAGGTGAATGAAGAAGTAGGGCTAAGTTTTAATAATATACTTCAAAAGATTTTAAGGGCAGATCCAGATGTAATTTTAGTTGGAGAAATCCGGGATAAACAAACTGCAGAACTTTCTGTAAGGGCAGCTTTAACGGGTCATCTTGTTCTTGCAACCTTACACACAGGGGATAGTGTTTCAAGCATTACAAGATTAAAAGACCTTGGGATAAAGGCATATTTAATTGCATCTGTTTTAAGGTGTTCAATGGCACAGAGACTTGTAAGGCGGCTTTGTACAACCTGTGGTGGAAAGGGATGTAAAGTATGTTTTAACAGCGGCTTTAAGGGAAGATGTGCAGTGAGTGAAGTTTTTATTCTTGGGGAAGAGGAAAAAGAAGCTGTAAGAAAGGAAGAAAGTGAAAAAGTTTTAAGAGATTTAATGAAAAAAAGAAAATTTAAGAGCATGAAAGAAGATGCTGAGGAAAAAATAAGACTGGGAATAACAGCTTTAAGTGAAGTTAGGCGGGAGGGAATTATATGAATCGTGAATTTCGCTTAAATAAAAAAGAAATATTGATTTTTTTTGAACAGATGAGTTTTTTGCTGAAGTCTTCATTACAGGTGCAGGATTGTCTTGAAGTATTAAGCAGCATGGCTGGCAGAAAAGTAAGAACATTATGTATAAGGATTAAAAAGGAAGTGGCTGAGGGAATTATTTTTTCTGAAGCTGCCAAAGGATTTGTAAAAAGTGTAGGTGAAAATTTTTTATATCTTTTAAAGGTTGGTGAAGAAAGCGGACGGCTTGGGGAAGTTTTTTCTTCATATTACGAATGGCTGTCAGAAAAAATGCAAATGCATAAAAAAATAAAACAGGCTCTTGTTTATCCTTGTCTTGTTCTAATGACGCTTATTTTTGCAGGCGCAATTATTTTTATTTACGTGGTACCGGAACTTGCTGGAATATTTGAAGTTTTTGGAGAAGGCAGTGCAGAAGTAAAATCAGAAACACAAAGACTTTTGGCAGGTATTGTTTTTAGGGGCTGTGTTATAGGTTTTCTTATTGCTGCCACTGTAGTTTTACTAATTTTTTATAGAAAAAACAGTAAATGCAGATATTGGTTTGATAGTTTTTTTATAAAGTTTCCTTTTGCGGGAAAGTATGTAAAAGAAGTATGCATAGAAGATTTTTCATTTTCAATGAAAGTCCTTTCAGAGAGCTGCGTTCCTCTTGTTAAAAGCATTGAGCTTTCCGCAAAAACAGTAAAGAACAGATATTTTTCTTTTCAGGTAAATGAAGCTGCCAGAAAAATCCGTACAGGAATGAAAGTACAGGACGCATTTAAAGAAGCAGATGTATTTCCTGAATATTTTATAAGCTGGATAAGTTTGTCTAATGTGACAGGGGACTTAGAGTTGAGTTTTAAAAGGATACACAGTTATTACCGTGAAGAAATTAAGGAAAGAATAAAAGTGATTTCTTCATCATTTGAAAGCATTTTTATTTTTATTACAGGAAGTGCAGTTCTGGATTTTACAGTAAATTTTGTACTACCACTTTTTAATCTCATAGGGAGACTTTAGGGGGTTTATTTATGGAAAGAAAAAAAAGAAAAAGCGAAGAAGGCTGGACATTTATGGAAACGCTTATTGTAGTTGCCATAATTATGGTTTTAACAGCAGGGGTTGGGTATATGGCGTCAGGAAGCCTTGAAAAAGCAAGAATTGCAGCGGCTAGTTCGCAGATAGATTCCTTCTGCACTGCGCTTGAAATGTATTACATGGATACAGGCAAGTATCCGGAAGAAGAGGAAGGACTTGAAGCGTTATGGAAAAAGGAATCAGGAGAAAGTGAATTATGGAAGGGACCATATTTATATAAAGCTCCGCCTAAAGATCCATGGGGAAATCCGTATGAATACTTAAGGGATGAAGAATTGTTTTACAAAATCAGAAGTTATGGCGCAGACGGAAAAGAAGGCGGAGAAGGAAAAAATAAAGATATTACGAGTTGGGAAAATTAGATGCTTTTGAGGTTAATCAGTGCTTTATTTGTAAGTCTCTTAATTTTAACTGCGGTTAAGGAGCAGAACCTTTTGATAAAAAAAATTGCCATAAAGGAACGGGAACATATATTAAAAACAATTGAAAGAGAAAATGGAGATGTAAAAAGTGTACTTGAGTGAAGTATTGGTAAGTGTGTCAGTGTTTTCTCTTTTAGCAGCAGGAAGTGCGCGTTTAACATGGAGCATTTTTAAGGGAGCAAAGCAGAGCCTTACTTTTGTTAGAGAGACAAATGAAATAGTAAAAACGGATTTAACAATACGAAAAGCTATAAAAAATAAGGATAAAGAACGCACAGAAGATATGGAAGAATATTCCTTAAAAAAAAAGCTAGAACTTGAAGAAATTTCGGGATTAAAAATAATCCGTACTGAAAAACTTTGTGGAAAGGACGGAAAGGTAAAAGGACTTGAAGTCTGGTGGATTATAGGTGAAGCAGAATATGTAACACAGGAACTGTTTTGAAGAAAACGAGAAAGACAGGAATAAAATGGTAAAAAAAATTCTGGATATAAGAAACGTATGCATATTTAAGACTGACTCAGCGGAAAAGGAAACGGCAGAAAAAATGTATCCTTCTGAAGCACAGTATATTGTTTTTAAAAAAATGCAGGGTAGAAAAAATTATATCTGTTTTATCTTTAAGGAAAAACCATCTGAAAACTATGTTAGCAGCACGCTTTTTGCTGCTAATCATTTTAAGGGAAAAACAGGAACTGTCTGCATAAAGGCTGAGGATTTTACAGAGTATGTAGAGTTTGAAAAAGGCGTTTTTGTAAAAAGCGAATGTTCTCTGAATGGGGAGATAAGTGCAAAAGAAAATACTGTGTTAATAACACAGGAAGAAGTTTTAAAAAAATCATCGGAAAAAGACATAATTTATCAAAACGCAAAGGAACATAAAAAAAAGGAATTTATAAAAAAAACACTTTTTGTGATTTTAATTTTTACAACTGTAAGTTTAGCTTTTTACATAAGACATAAAAGCATTCTTACGGATAAACGTATAAAGGAAAATCATCTTATAGCGAAAGCTAGGGAAGAAACAATATTAAAAGAAAAAGAAGCAAAGCTCAAAGAACTGAAAGAAAAATATGAAGGATTCAAAAAAGAAAAGTATATGAGTGTTTACAAGGGGCTTTCGGTAATAAGTAACTGCCTTAGTTCAGATGCCAGTATTGAAGAAATAACTGTAGAAAAGGAAAGTTTTTCGATAGAGCTAAAAACAAAAAACAGCATAAGGGAATTTGAAAATCTGGAGAAAGCACCTTATCTGAGAAATATTACAATGTCCCGGGCATCGGTTGAGGAGGGGTTTGAGAAGGTAAGTTTTACAGGAAAAACAGTAAAAGAAAAGTTAAATGAACCGGGACTTGAAGAAAAAATCGACAGAAAAATTGATTTTTATAAAAGCGAAATAAAAAAAATTGAGACGGATATTGAAAAGCAGAAAAAAGTTCTGCCTTCTGAATATGCAAAAAAGATCAGAATGCTTTTAAGGGAGAGTAAGTGTACTGAAGAGTATCTTACATTCAGGGAAGGGCTGGATGGAATTGTACTGGAAGTTTTTCTAAGGGTGGAAGTACGAAGAATACTTTCTTTTTTAGAGAAAGCAGACACTGATGAAAAATTAAAGATAAAATCCGTAAAAATAAGAAATTTAGGTGGAGATTTTTTGACTGTAATTGAATTTGAGACTGGAATTAAAAAAGAAAATGAAACGAAAACGGCTGAGATAAAAATTCAAAAGATAAATGCATCAGATGTTTCAAAAAAGTTCAAGAGTGAAACGAAACGAAAAACATCAGTGGTTAAAAAAGACTCCAGTTTTAAAAAAACTTTTATAAAGAATCATAGCTTTGAGTATTTCGGACAGGCAGATGAAAAAAACGGCGCGATAGTGTTTTTGAGAGATAAGGATTTTGGGAATATATTACAGCTTCCGCTGAAGGATGAATTGAATGCAGATGGAAAGGATTCGTGCGTCTTAAGTGAAGATAGAAATGCGTTAATCCTTAGTATAAATGGTCTTTTGTACGAGGTGAAAAAATGATGCGGTTAAAAGTTTTTTTATCAGCAGTAATCGTTTTAGCATTATTTATTTCGTGTAAAACAACCGGGATAAAAGAAAATGATGCAGTTTATTTAATGCTTTATGACCAGGAAAACAATGCCGTAAGCGAAGCAGAAATTTTTGTTGACAATGGATTTTCAGGAAAGACAGATGTTTACGGCAGATTTCTGTTATTTTTTGAATCAAAAGAGAAGGGACAGAAACATTTTCTGACAATAAAAAAAGACGGATATTTGAAGATTGAAGATGAGTTTAATTACGAAAGTTCACTTTTTCTATATTACAGAACAGGAACTTTTATGCAGTTTTTAGCTGAGGCAGAAAAATCTTTAGATGAAGGAAGATATAAGAAGGCTGCTGAAGAAGCAGACAGGGCGCTTCTACTTGAAAAAAGGGATGATGCTTTTTTCTTAAAAGTATTTGCACTTATTAAGGTCGGAGAAAATGAAGAAGCAAAAAGAATAATGGACAAGACGGATCGTAG
>JAZSJM010000184.1:0-26281 GCA_045534325.1 Treponema sp.
TCTTAACATTGAACTGCGGTTCATCTTCGGCAAAGTATCAGGTTTATGACTGGGATAACAAAGACGTTCTTGCAACAGGTGTTGTAGAACGTGTTACAGCTCCAGGTTCGGTTATTACGCACAAAGCAAAAGGAAAGGATAAATTTGTTCTTGAAAGTCCTTGTCCAACCCACAAAGAAGCTATCGAATTAATCTTGAACGCAATCACAGATAAAGATCACGGTGTAATTTCTGACATGAGCGTTATCGGTGCTGTAGGACACCGCGTACTCCATGGCGGCGATAAATTTACAAAATCGGTAAAGGTTACTCCAGAAGTTCTCGAAACATTCCGCTCGGTACAGGATTTAGGTCCTCTTCATAACCCTGCTAACATCATGGGTATTGAAGCTGCTCAAAAAGTTCTTCCTAACGTTCCACATGTTGCAGTTTTAGACACAGCATGGCACCAGACAATGCCGGCTTCTTCTTACCGTTATGCAATTCCAAAAGAATGGTACGAAAAATACGCAGCACGCCGCTACGGCTTCCACGGAACATCTTTCCTTTATACAGCAAAACGCGCTTCAGTTCTTTTACATAAAGAACCAAAAGACACAAATATAATCATCGCTCACGTTGGTAACGGTGCTTCAATGTGTGCTGTTAAAAACGGACAGTGTTTTGATACATCAATGGGTATTACACCGCTGGAAGGTCTTGTAATGGGAACCCGTACAGGTGATATGGATCCTGCCCTTCCATTCTACATCATGAGAAAAACAGGCATGACTCCAGCAGAAATGGACACTGCAATGAACAAAAAGTCAGGTCTCTTAGGTCTTACTGGACTTTCTTCTGACCGCCGCGACATTGCAGATGCTGCAGAAAAAGGAAACAAAGACGCACAGCTTGCAGTTGATATGGAATGCTACCGCCTCAAGAAGTACTTTGGTGCTTACATGGCAGCAATCGGTCCTGTTGACGCAATCGTATATACAGCAGGTGTTGGTGAACACTCTGCCCTTATCCGTGGCAAGGCTCTGGAAGGTCTTGAATGGATGGGTGTAAAAATTGATCCTAAAAAGAACGCTCTTGCAAATACAGGAAACGCTGAAACATGCATTTCTACAGATGACAGCAAAGTAAAAGTTTTTGTAATTCCTACAGACGAAGAACTTGTAATGACAGAGGATGCCTTTGCAATCATGAAAGGTACATACGATGTTCATACAAACTTTAAATATTCATTCCAGGATCCTTCATACCGCAACAAGGCTCGTGAAGCAGCCCTTGTAAAGGAACTTGAAAAACATCCTGAACTTGAAAGCATCATTGTAAGACCGTAAAACTTTAGCACCAGGGATTGGAGCAGCGCAAAGCGTTGAGATGCCGGCTCTTATGAGTTGGCATCTCAATGAAGCGACAAGCGGAACTGCGCAAAGCCCGGTCCGCCTAAGGCGGAGGTGCCCAAAAATCTATCTCTGACAACTTGCGTCGTGAATTTTTTTTGCGGTTTCTTCGCCTGCAGTCAATTCTACAAACTTCATTGCAAACTCTTCAGCCGTACCAGGTCCACGCCCCGTAAGGACATTGTTATCTAAAACAAAAGGAACGTTTTTTATGTGGTGTGAATTTTCAAGAAGTTCTTTTGCCTTTAAATCACTTCCACACCAGTTATTCATTTCGTTTTCCATTCCAGGATAGCAAGTCCATTTTCTATTTGCTAAAATACCTGTCGGAGCAAGAACAACGGCAGGAGCTGCACAAATTGCCGCAACAAGCCTTCCTTTTCGTTCCATTTTTGTTATAAGCTGGAACAAAAACTGATTGTCGCTTAAATTTTTTGATCCAGGCATTCCCCCCGGACAAAAAACAGCATCAGGAAGCTCTCCTTTTAACTCACTTATATAATCGCGCAAAAGGATATCTGCAACAACATCAATATTGTGAGAGCCTTTTACAACACTGTTAATAACAGGGCAGCCGTCATTTGGTTCACTGCCCGTTACAATGTTCTGTCCTGCCCTTCTTAAATAGTCAACTACAGTCAGGGCTTCAATTTCCTCAAACCCTTCTGCCAAAAAAACAGCAATATTCATGACATAATTGTAACACACAAATGCTTATTGGAGACGAAATGTAATTGAAAAATCATTGTTATTATCTTAAAATTATAAATAATGAATGTCGTAGCGCCGAAAAAACAAGTTTTAATTATTGATGCCTCTCCAATGTTCAGAGAATTTTTACGGGAAAAACTTTCTGAGGAAAATATTGCCGTTGAAACTGCCCAGGGACACAGAGATGCGTTTATAAAACTTTCGTCGTTAATGCCGGATCTAGTTATTCTGGATATCGAAACTTCGATTGAAGACATGGAGGATTTTTTAGACAAAAAGTCTTCTAATCCAAATACGGTCCACATTCCGATGATTATTTCCGGTCCACATATTGAAAAAGAAGAAGTCTCGCAGCTTTTAAAATACGGCGTAATCAAATACTTTACAAAACCGATTAAGTTTGATGTATTTTTTGAATCCATCGGAAAAACTCTCCGCTCCGCATTTTCAATGGACATTACTCCCTGTGTACTTGAAATTCACCTTAATAAAAAGATTATTTTTATAGAAATTGCACAGGGCATGAACAGAGAAAAAATGTCCCTTTTAAAATATAAACTTACTGAAATCATGGATAAAAACCGTCTTGATTCGCCTAAAGTAATAATCATGATGACTGATTTATCTTTAAGTTTTGTTGACGGTGCAAATCTTGAGCTTTTGTTTGACAATGTTTTGGCAGACAGGCGGATAGAAAGAAAAAATGTAAAAGTTCTTTCCCTTGATTCATTTACAAAGGAATTAATCGATGGACATCCTGAATATGCAGGTATCGAAGTAGTTACGAACTTAAGCGAGGTTTTAAATTCTGTTGTTGAGGGAGGACCTACTGCAAGCATTCAGGATTTGATTTCTGACCAAATTCTGACATCAACGGATAACGGGGACGAAGGTTCTGTAGAGATGAGGTTCTTTTCTGATACTGGAGTTTCTGACGGAGAAAATGTAGCAGGCGATGATGCACCCCTTACGATTGCGATAGTTGATGATGATGCTGTTGTAAGACAGCTTTTAGAAGCCTCATTTAAAACAATACAGGCAAAGTGTGATGTATTTTCAAGTGGAGCGGAGTTCTTACAGGCTGCCAATACAAATAATTATTCACTGGTTCTTTTGGATATATTTATGCCGGGAATAAACGGTTTTGACATATTAAAAACCTTAAAGCAGCATCAGGTAAAAAGTCCTGTTATGGTTTACTCACAGGCAGCACAAAAAGAAGCCATCATTCAGTCATTGACGCTGGGGGCAAAAACCTACCTTGTAAAACCTCAAAAACCAGATTTGATAATTCAAAAAGCTCTGGAAATAATAAATGGCAAAATCTAAACGCGGTGCATTAGATGAGGCAAGCAGGTATCTTGCCAGTACACTCCATGAAATCCGCACTCCAATCCAAACAATAATTGGTACAGTTGAGCTGCTTCAAGACACAAACATGGACAAGGAGCAGCGGGAATACATAAGACAGATTCAGTTTAGTGCAGATGTTCTTTTGGACCTTGCAAATAATATCCTTGATTTTTCTAAAATACGTTCTGACGAGTTTAAGCTTGAATCAGTTCCATTTAACATAGTTGAGCTTACAGAGCAGGTTGTCAACTTAATCAGTATAGAAGCATTCAACCGGGGGCTTGAGATTATTACCGATATTGATTTTTCAATTCCGCCACTTGTAACAGGCGACCCTGTCCGCGTACAACAAATTATCTTAAACCTTTTAAAAAATGCAGTAAAATTTACAAATAACGGTTATATTCATGCCGAATTAAAAAAAGATAAAAAAATGTTGTTCTTTAAGGTTACTGATACCGGTATAGGTATTACAGAAGAGCAAAAGACTAAACTTTTTACAAACTATTATCAGGGAGATATTTCTACGTACCGCCGTTTTGGTGGAACAGGATTGGGCTTATCAATCAGTAAAAACCTTGTTTCGATAATGAAGGGAAAAATCGGTGTTGAGGCAAATCCTGAAGGTGGTTCAATCTTTTGGTTCAAACTTCCCTTAGCCGAAAACGACAGCCTTAAAGATTTAAATGCATTTGAACCCCCTGTCATTCCTAAAGGACAAAGTATTCTTATAGTTGATGATTCTTTGCTAGCCGCTAACTCCCTGATATCAATTTTAAATGCTGCCGGGCTTAAAAAAATTGAATCAACAACAAGTCCTGAAAAAGCAATTGAAATGATAATTGATGAAGAAAAAAAAGGTACTCCCTACACTCTTGCCTTTATTGATATGAGTATGCCGGTGATGGACGGATGGCACCTTGCAAGTGAAATTCATAACAATAAGTCGATAAAAATTGCTCCTTTGCTTTATATGCTTGTTCCAGAAGGCCAAATGAGAAGCGAAGCAAAAATGAAAATGCTTAACTGGTTTAAAGGATATCTTTACAAACCTTTTAAGCGGCAAAAAGTTTTTGAGCTGTTAAAAGATGCTTATGTTACAGAAACCGAAGACTTAGAGGAACTTGAACTTGCAACGGATGATACTATCATGTCTTTGGAAGTTGTAGACGACTCATTAGTTGCAAAAGGTAAGAAAATTCTTATTGCAGAAGATCATCCTGTAAACAGAAAACTGCTGGAAACCTTCGTAAGAAAATTCGGCGCAGATGTATATTTGGCAGAAGACGGCTTACAAGCTGTAAACCAAATAGAACAGTTTCCTGATATTGACTTAATTTTTATGGACATACAGATGCCTGTAAAAAACGGTATTGAAGCAACATTAGAAATCAGGAAAAACGGTTACAATGGAATAATTGTTGCCTGTACCGCAAATAATGATGAGAATGATTTTGAAGCATATAAAAATGTGGGAATGAACGACATCATCGTAAAACCATTTAAAAGCGAGACAATCAGAAAGATTCTTGAAACATGGGAAACTATAATGGAACTTCCCGTACTAAAATCAATATCAACTTTAGAAAGTTCTGTAACACAAAAAGGTGCATGGGATAAAGAGGATTTTCTGGATACAACTGGTGGCGACAGGGAACTTGCCGTAAAAATTCTTGGCACCTACATCGAGCAGACAAATTGCCTTATAGAGCAGACAGAAACAAAAATAAAAGAACAAAATTTTGAGGAATTAAGAAAACTGGGGCACTCCCTTTGCGGAAGTTCAAGTACGGTAAGTGCAAAAAAACTGTCTGAATACGGAAAGCGACTCAACGTTGCAGCCAAAGAAAGTGATATTTCTTCATGCCAGTTCTATCTGGGTGAGTTTAAGCATGAATACAATCAGTTTAAGCGACTGGTTCAAAACTATATTGAACAAGAATAATTCATTTCACCTTAAAAAAAATCGGAGGAAATAATGAATAAACCTTTATCATCATTAAAAATTAATTTTCATACACATACAGATTACTGTGATGGCGCAGATACCCTTGAAGAAAATATTAAAAGTGCTGTCGAAAAGGGCATGCAGATTTTAGGTTTTTCAAGCCATTCAACATGGCCAAATCCGTTTTTAGACAGTATCAAAAAAGAAAACTTTGATAACTACTGTACAAATATCGATTTTTTTAAAATGAAGTACTCTGATTCAATTGATATACGGCTTGGATTTGAAGGAGATTATATCAGCGGTATATGCCGTCCTGATTTTTTTGCCTATAAAAAATTCAATCCGGATTTTTTAATTGGCTCAGTTCACTATCTTAACAACGGAGAAGAAGATCCTGAAGAAATGCTGGCAGTTGACTGGAGTGCCGAAAAACTCATGGAAGGCTTAAAAGTAAAATATAATGACGACGTTAAAAAACTCATCGGCCATTATTTTTCGACACAGAGAGAAATGCTTTCTAACTGCAATTTTTCGATAATCGGTCATCCTGATTTAATAAGAAAATTTAACGACAAAATTCATTTTTTTGATGAAAATGATGAATTTTACAGGAAAGAACTTATAGAAACAGCAAAAGCCATCAGCCATGCCGGAGTTATCTGTGAAATTAACACAGGTGCGATTGCACGAGGTTACTTGAAAAATCCCTACCCGTCTATATATTTTTTAAGTCTGTTACATGACTATAATGTTCCTGTTATTTTAAGTTCAGATGCCCATCATAAGGAGCATATCGACTTTTGTTTTGAGCAGGCTCTTATGATTGCAAAAAAAATCGGTTATACGCAAACTGCATTTCCTGACAAAGGAAACATAATAACTGTAGACATATAAAAAAAGCACATTCAAAAACTGAATGTGCCCTGTCTTTTATTTATGCAGTTACCGATTTTTACGCTCGTTATGGCTTTGACAGTCAATACACATAACAGCGTAAGGAATTGCCTCCAGTCGCTTTTCAGGAATATCTTCCTTACAGACAATACATTTTCCGTAAGTGCCCTGTTTAATACGGTCTAAGGCATTGTTAATCATTTGAAGGCGATTTGAATCCTGTGCGCCTAACGACTCAAGCAGACGTCCGTCAACAACGTCCGAAGCAACATCTATTTCGTCCCCAGATTCTCCTGATTCAACAATTTTTTTGTAATCTTCACTTTGAGCAGCTAAAGAGCTTAGAATTGTCGCTTTCTGTTCTAACAATTCTTTCTGCATTTTTTCAATGAAAGCTTTTTCCATTCTGTCTTACTCCCGTTGACAATATTTTTTATAAGTAGATAATAAAGTATAATTAAGAACTAACAAAAAGGCAAACTTTTTTTGGAGGAAATGTGGCTAAAGAAGAAGCTATTGTAGTTGAAGGTATTGTTAAAGAAGCTCTGCCAAATACAATGTTCAGAGTTGAATTAAAAAATGGTGGTCATGTTATTATGGCTCATCTTTCAGGTAAAATGCGCAAGCACTACATCAGGATTGTTCCAGGTGACAGCGTAAAGGTAGCTCTTTCACCATACGATTTAAACCGCGGTCGTATTATTTTCCGCGAACGCTAGTTTTTATACAAAGCCCGCATTAATTTGTGAAGTGCGGGCTTTTTTTATTTAGATTTTGATGCAAATAATTTTTTAAGGCATAACCCGATTCCGCTTATACCTTTAACAATTCCTGCAAGACAAAGAATCGGACCAAATGGAATAATTATCCAGCTGAATCTGATGAAAAAAAGACTTACTAAGGTTATTACAATATTCCTTACCAATTCACCCAACCAGTCACTTTTTGTGTAATTATTTCTTGGATCTTCGTACTGATAATAGTATGTGCGGCGATTATTATTTTGAGCAGAATAGCGTGTCCACTGCCAGAACGGATCTTCTGATTCACTGTTACGTCCATAATACTGTCCCCAGGCGTCAGAACTTTGCTGTCCATAAGAAGATCTGCCATTATAGGAGTCAGTATATGAGCCATAAGAATCGTATTGGCGGCGCTTTGTTTCATCTCCTAGAACATCATAAGCGGCGCTAACTTTTTTAAACATTTCTTCACTTGCCTTATCTCCAGGATTTCTATCAGGATGATATTTTAATGCAAGTTTTCTATAGGCACTCTTTATTTCGTCCTGAGTTGCAGTTTTTGCAACCCCTAAAATTGAATATAAATCTTCCAACTAATAATCCTTTAGCAATTAATCTCTCTAATAAAAATAATAAAATAAACAGTCAGTTACAAGAAAAAAAATAAAAAACTCCGCTTATTTTAAAAGAACCCATGTTACGCCAGAGCCACCGTGATTTTTATCATTATGTCCGCTTGTTCCTAAATGTTTATTCTGCTCAATAAAAGTCCGGACCATCGGTCCAAGCACAGAATCACTTCCATGACTATGTATTCCTTTTCCGTGAACTATTTCGATTTTTTTAAGTCCTTTACGAATACAGTCGTTTACAAATGATTCCAGTTTTTCCCAGGCTTCATCCCGCGTCAGGCCATGCAGATCAATTCTTGCTTCTGGACGTAGTTTTCTAAGATACTCTCTGTTTTCAAGTTTACGGGCTTCTTCACTTTCCTGTTCAATACTGTCTTTATCCACGGTTCCATATCGTCTTAACCATAATTCCATTGGATTTACAGTTTTTATTGAATCTTCTTCCATTCTTCCTTTTACAGAATTTTTGTATCCCTGCCTCGCTAATTCTTTTTCTTCTTTTGACGGAGCATTTGCTTTTTTATGAGAAACCTGACTATGATGACTGCCAGTATTTTTTTGTGTTTTTTGAGTTTGAGCCCACTGATTTAATATATCCCCAAAATCCATTTTGCGCCCCCGCAGGTCAGTTTATTTCAAATACAAGGGATTTTTTTACCCATCCACTTACATCATCTGTTTCAATATAATAATACTCACCAGTTTTTTCAGATATTTTTACCCTTAATCCTCCGTCAACTTTTAAAGCAGAAGATGTGTTTGGCTCTGGAACAGGTGTAATGTCTCCTCCAGCGAATATTCCGTAATCAGTTACAAGGCTCGTACCACCCCAGCAACAAATAATAGCACAAAAAAGCGTGCAGCAAAAAAAACTCAAAGAAAGTTTTACATGTCCTTTTAAGATAAAGATAATAAATAAAGATATAAAAATAAACATCAGTCCTAAAAACAAAATAATAACAGGAATTCTTGTTTCATTATTTTTTTGATTTAAGCCAAGTTTTAATTCAAGCGTCTTTCTCTCTTTTTCAGTGTCTCCGCCAAAAAAGGAATGTCTTTCTTTTGAACGAAGCTGGGCAAGCTTACGGCAGTCTTCCAGCAAAACAGTTTCGTCCTTCATTTTTTGTTCATCATTTTTTATCTTAAAAAAAGCATATTCGAAAACTTCGTCTGCATTACTGTGATTTTTTGATGAATAGGAAGCTCTTGAATGATCAACCTTTAAAATATAGGCCGGTAATTTTACAATCTTTCGTCCACCACTATAAGATGTGGCTGCAATCGATAAGTCCGGCATTGTGTATGTACCTTCAACTAGAGGAATCCATTTAAACTTTATTAATGGAGTTACCGAAGTAGAAAATTCCCTTCCATTGTTCACGTTTTCATTAAAATCGTATCTTTCCAACTCTTGAAAAATTGAATCTTTAGGTATTTTCCAGTCAAGGGAGATAATCTGCACAAAAAACTTTAAGCCCACAGTAAAAATTATTTCTTCACCGGCATTTACTTTTACAGTAGTTAATCCGTCATTACTTTTTATAATTTTTATCGAAGATTCAAATTCAATTTCTGTTACAGGATTTATAAGAGCTGGATTTTCATAAACTTCGATATCCTCAAAAGGAATATAATAAGTCTTATTCCCCACAGTCAGTATGAGCGGCGGCATTTTTACAGGCCCGGTGTCTTTAAATGTGAACCACAGATGAACAGCAGTTCCCCTTGTTCCATCACCATCAAGATATTCTTCGCGCTTGGAAGAAACCAGTTGAACTCCCGGTGGAAGCGAAGGTAAATCAGACATAATCATGGCTGGCTCTGCATTTGGAACTTTCAGAGTATAGCCGTTTTCCTGGGCTGTAAAAAAAACAGAGGAATCAGCTTTAACCGTCAACTGCCTTATTACAGAGCGGTCAATTCCTTTTGCAAAAAGACATATTTGAGCAAAGATAAAAATTAATAATCCACAGAAGAAGATTCTTTTTTGTTTGACTGAAGTTTTTGCCATCGTTCTTTTTCCTCCTGTTGAATCAAATTAAACACTGCCTGCGTAAGAGAATCCTGCTCTTTATTTATACTTACAGAAGACATTTGCTTTTCGGCAGATTTTGACTGTCTGCTTTCTATCTGCTGCTGCGTAAATTCAAGATTTATTCTTGCATCAACATTGGATGAATCTTCAATAACGGCCTTCTTAAAATATTCCTCAGCTTTTTCAAAATCACCTTTTCTGTTTGCAATTATTCCGTAATTATAAAACACGGCACTTTTTAATTTTTTATCACAGTCAGGAGATGTCTGTTCCAGACGCAAGACGGCTGCCTCATATTCTTCCTGCATTATGTACGTAGAGGCAAGATTATAAGCACAATAGGAACTTGTAATTTCATTTTTTTCTGCTTTTGCCTTATTGTAAGTTCGAAGAAAATCCGCCGTCGCACTCTGATATTTTTTTTGATACCAGCTGAACGTACCAGAAAGCACTGACGTTTTTTGCGAACTGCAAGAACTGAACATAAAGCAGCAACCGATAATCACCAGGAACAAGGAACCTCTCAATTTGAGTATATGGGATAAATCAAATTCACTGGCAAAATATGACGCTAAAAAGAAAATTATGGCAAGGAGAATAAACAGCTGATGATGAGGAACACTCTGAATCTCATAGGAATCACCGATGGAAGTTTTTCCCGAAAGCTGTTTTAGTAAAATCCACGCTGAACTTTCTGAATCAGCTGCGATATAACTGATTATTGTTGAATTATTTTTTCGGTCTGAAACAATTTTAGCCATAGAAGATGCAGCAGCGTCTATCATTTTTGATGCGTTCAAATAAGTCTTTACTTTAGTTTTTCCGTCTCCTGCAATCACTTCGATTGGACGGGCTGTACCAAAACCAATCATTGTAACAGGAAAACCAAATCGTGCTGCATCATCGAGGGCAGACTGTAAAGATGAATCTGTTTCATCCCCGTCCGTAAAAACCCAGATATGGCTCGCCTGACTTGTATTTTTAGGAAAAGACCTCATTGCTGTTAAAATTCCTTTTCCTATGGAAGAACCTGCTGAACTCATTAAAGATGGAGAAAGTGTGTCTAAAATGGAATCAATACTTGCCCTGTCATCTGTTAAAGGAACGGCAATTACCCCATCCCCTTTTGCAAGAATTACGCTTATACTCTCCCCTTCCATTCTGTCTAAAAGACTCCAGGCATATCGCTTAGCAGCTTCAAGTCTTGTTAAACCGTCGGGAGCATCCTTTGCCATCATGCTATAAGAAATATCAAAGACAAGACTTACAGCATCTCCGCTCTTTTGAACAGGAATTGTTTTTGTTCCCCACGAGAGTCCTGCAAAGGCTAAAATTACGCAACAGCAGGTTAAAACACGAAAAACTGTCCGGAGTAAAACTGACAGTCTAATGTTCTCAAAACTTTTTATTTCCTGGTAGGAGCCCTTAAGATACATGGTTGAAAGAAATTTTGAGATTTTTTTATAACGATATAAGACAAAAAACACCACTGGAATCAAAAGCAAAAAAAACAAAAAAGCATAAGGACGTAAAACTTCTATCATGTTACAAAATCTCCTTAAGAATAAGACGACGGATAATCCATGCAACACCAAATATAAGTGCAGCCGCAACTATAAAATACGAATACAATTTTTTATCATAGTTTCTGTAATGGAAACTTTGAGTTACGCTTTCTTTGCGGCTGATTGTCGTTAATGCCTGGGATAATGCACCTGTTGATTCTATTCCAAAATACCTGCCACCAGCCGTATAGGCAATTGATTCAAGGGGAGCGGAATCAAAATCCGAGTCATAATATCCTGAATGGACTTTTCCATTTTGCGGGTCAATATATTCAATTGGTACAGAACCTTTTGTTCCGATTCCAAATGTATACAAAGTTATATTATTTCGTCTTGCAAGTTCTGCGGCTGTGTCTGGATGAACGGAACCTGCATTATTTTCTCCGTCAGTTATAAGGACAATACACTTACGAGGCGCATTTGTGGAAATAAGGTGATATACAGCACTGCTCAAACCGATTCCTATAGCAGAACCTTCTCCCAAACCACCAATAACCAGCGAATCAAGTCTTTTTAAAAATAGCTCATGGTCAATTGTAGGCGGAACAATCACCGCAGCTTCGCTCGCCATTGCAACCAGCCCAAAGGCGGCACCTTTATTGTTATTTACAAGAGTATGAATTCCGTGCTGAGCTGCTTGCAATCTGGTCATATTTGCTATATCTCTTGCAGCCATAGAGGGACTCGTATCAAGTACAAAAAGAATGTCTGCACCCTTAGATGTGTATACTTTTTCCTGTTGATGAATTGTTGGTTCAGCAAATGCACATACCAGAGCAATATAAGCAATTACGCACAAAAACATAGCAATAAAACTAAGAATATTGCTTACAGTTCCATCCCACTTAAAGGATTTTCCCTTCCAGTCTGCAAAAACAAGAGGAAAAGCAGTTTTCTTAAAAATCTTAAGAAAGCGCATAATATATAAAAAAGGAATTGCAAGTAAAAATAAAAAAGCAGCGGGATTTTCAAACGAAGGCATTATTTTTCCTCCTCGTTTTCTTCTTTGCTAAAAATATCTAGTGCATTAATAAACCTGTTGACCAATAATTTTCGCTCCCCTTCTCCAAGAACTGTTTCATAGAGGGAGGATGGTTCTCTACGGGAATCTATTGAACCTTTTGCAAAACGAATGTAATCACATCGCTGAAGCACTTCTATAACATCTGTTACGGCCTGATTTTGTCGTTCAGAAAGTGAACCGCAAGAAATTTCTTCAAATTTGTTGTAATACATGCCTGTAGTCAAAACATCAAAATCAGAAGTAAAGCGTCTGGACAGAAAATCCTTAATTGTAAGGGACAATTTCTGGCAAAAATACTCATCATCCTTTTTTGATCTTAACAGCTTTTTCAATGTATTCAGAATATTTTTTTTAAGTTTTTTTAGTTTACGCTGTTCTTTTGTTGAGGCAAAGTACAAGAGAAGAACCGGAATTCTGATGGCAATATAGACTAAAACTGCTGCAAAAATTAAAAAACATACAGATAAAACAACAAGAATAAAAGCAGTTCCCGGTAAAATCATCGGTCCTCTCGATGGTCTTAGTGCAGTCACTCCAAGTTTTTCTACAAGAGAATTAATATGAACACTCTCCAAATCGACAAGAAATTCAGCGCCTTCTTCATCTTTTCCCTGTGATTTTCTTACAAGCTCTGCTAAATCAAAGGTGGCAAAATCAATTGTACCGCTTTTCCACGGAATAAAATAAAGTGTGAGTGTATACTCAAACCCAATATGTTCAAGAGTTGCCTTATACACAAAACAATTTTTTTCTTGTTTTGAAAATCCACTCCAGTTTGTATCTAAATCCAAAGTTGAAATTTCTTCATCAGACAAGACATTACTAAATAAATCGGCATCCGAATGAAAAACATATTTTAATTCACATCTGTCTCCGATATATGCGGTCTTAGGCATCAAAAACTGTACAGGTAAAGAAGATGATTTTTTTTGTGAATAGGAACAGAAAAGAATTGCTCCGAGAAAAAAGGCGGCACAAAATCTTTTTTTCATTTTTCGCCTCTACTCATAAAAAACTGATTTAAAACAAGAAACGGCTCTTCGGTCGTAGACAAGCAAAGAGGATAAGCCCCATGTCTGATACAAAAAGACTTCCAGTTTTCAACTCTCTGGCGATTATCTTCGAACCATTGGGATTTAAAATCTTTTGAAGATGTTGAAAACCGTTTTCTCTCCCCGCTTTCCATATCAACAAATGCTACGTTTCCGATTTCAGGTAATTCACTGTCACTGGGATCAGTAATTCTGAGTGCAATTACATCATTTTTTACAGCAAGACGGGCAAGCGGGATTTCCCAGCCTGTAGTTCTAAAGTCCGAAATAACAAACACCATGGATCTTTTTTTCAAGATTTTGATTGCACCGGTTAAGGCATTGCTTAAAACAGAACCTTTTTCAATTCTCTCATCAACCTCATCAAGATGACTTAAAATCATCATTGCATGTTCTTTTCCAGCTGAGGCTTTAGCAGAAAACCTGATTTTACCGTCAAAAAACACGGCTCCTATTGAGGAGTTGTTTATAAGGCAGGCTAAGACAAGAAGAGCGGCGGCATTGGAAGCAGTTTCGATTTTTGATTTTTTATTTGACCCGCAAAACATAGAAACCGATCTGTCAAGTACAAAAAAAACATGGAGTTCCCTGTCTTCTTCATATTGTTTTATAAAAGGACGAGCAAGTCTGGCGCTGACATTCCAGTCAATTGAACGTACATTATCTCCAAGGTTATATTCTCTGACACCGTTAAATTCAATTCCCTGTCCACGGTACAATGATTTAAAATTTCCCGACCGAAGATTTTCCGCAAGAGTTTTTGCACTAAGATTCAATAAAGAGGCTTTTTTTACAAGTTCTGTTTTATTTTCACTTAAAAGTTTTGCCATCTTGATCAGCTTATGGAACAGGAACAAAAGTCAGAATTTTTGCTATTATGTCGTCCGCACTGACACCGTCAGCAGCAGCTTCGTATGAAAGAACAAGCCTGTGCCGTAAAACATCTTTTGCAACAGCCTTTACATCTTCTGGAAGCACAAAAGAACGGCCTTCAAACATTGCCCTTGTTTTTGCACACTGCAATAAAGCAATGCCTGAACGTGGCGAAGCGCCGTATGAAATATATTTTGAAAAATCAGTTTTTCGTCCAGAACTTTTTACGCGGGTAACACTAACAATATTTACAATATATTCAATGATTTTATCCACACATACAATCTTTTTTAAAAGTTCCTGAAGTTCTTTTATTTTGTCAGCCGATAAAACTTTTTTTACACAAACCTCATCTGCGTTTCCAGCAGTTTTAACTATTTCAATTTCTTCTTGAGGTGTAGGATAATCAACCAAAACTTTTAACAAAAATCTGTCCAGTTCTGCTTCCGGCAGATTATAAGTTCCTTCCTGTTCAATAGGATTTTGAGTTGCAAGAACAAGAAATGGAGAAGGAAGGGAATAGGTTTCTTCGCCGATTGTTACCTGTTTTTCTGCCATTGCTTCTAAAAGGGCGGACTGAACTTTTGCAGGCGCACGGTTTATTTCATCAGCGAGGACTACATTTGCAAAAACAGGACCTTTTCTTACAGAAAATTTCCCGCTTGACTGTTCATAAATTAAAGTTCCACTTACGTCAGCCGGCAGAAGATCCGGAGTAAATTGAATTCGCTTAAAATCAAGTCCTGAAATTTCTGCAAAAGTTTTTATTGCAAGCGTTTTTGCAAGTCCAGGGACACCTTCTAACAGGATATGTCCGCCGGTAACAATCGCCGTTAATATTCCATCTATAACGTGGGTCTGTCCGATAAGACGTTTTGCAGCTTCTTTTCTGCAGGTATCAATTAGTTTTTTGCAGCTGTCAAATGCCTGTATGTCAGCATTATCTGTTGTATTTTTAGTATCCATTTTTCACCCTGAACTGTATATTTATGCAGTTTCTATGCAATCTCCGATTGACGCACCCCTTGTTAAAAGGATAAGATACTTTACCATGTTGAACCCATTAGCACAAGAATTGAATAACACACTAAAGAACACAACTCCTGGAGAGTTGCTTTCTGATTTAGGTACAAGGATTTTCTTTCCACGGGGCATAATTTCCCAGGGTGGAGAAGCTAAAAAATTTGGAAAGGTTGCAAATGCAACTATTGGAACTACAATCATTGACGGAGCTCCTGCAATTCTTGAAGCTGTGCATAAATTTGCACCAGAATTATCAAACGCAGAGCTTGTTGCATACGCACCGACTGCCGGAAACCCGGATTTACGTGCTCTCTGGAAAGAAATGATTTACAAAAAAAATCCAGGACTCAAGGGAAAATCTATTTCGACACCGGTTGTTGTTCCTGGTCTTACAGCAGGTATTTCTTGTCTGGCAGATTTATTCCTTGACGAAACAAAACCTCTCCTTGCAGCAAATCCTAGCTGGGACAACTATGCACTGATTGTTGAAACCAGACGAAATTCAGAAGTTCATACATTCAATCTTTTTGCCGATGACGGTTTTGATTTAAATTCCTTCAAGGAAGCCGTAGAAAAAGAAGCAAAAACTGGTTACGTACGTGTTTTATTGAATTTCCCACAGAACCCAAGCGGATATTCACCAACAAACGCAGAAGCAGCACAAATTGTAAAAATCATCCGTGATGTTGCAGAAAAAGGCGTTAAAGTTCTGGTTTTGGATGATGACGCATATTTTGGGCTTAACTACGAAAACGATATTTACCCTCAGTCATTATTTGCAGAATTTGCAGATTTGCATGAGAATATACTTGCTGTAAAAATCGATGGTCCTACAAAAGAAGATTTTGTATGGGGTTTTAGAACTGGATTTTTAACATTTGGCGGGAAAGGCCTTACAGATGAACATTATCTTGCCCTGGAAAAAAAGTTAATGGGTCTTATCCGTTCTTCCGTAAGTTGTTCTTCAACACCAAGTCAGAGTATTGCATTAAGAGCTTTTAAGGATCCGGCAATTGATTTGCAGAAAAAAATATTCCGCGAAATATTGGAAAAACGCTACAAAGCTGTAAAAAAGTTTGTTGCATCTCATACTTGCAAAAACCTTGAGCCTCTCCCTTTTAACTCAGGATATTTTATGAGTTTTAAGACAAAAGTTGATGCTGAACAGTTAAGACAGAAAATTTTGAAAGAAAAGCAGATTGGAACAATCTCAATTGACAGTTCAACATTGCGCGTAGCATTTTCATCTGTAGAAGAAAATCTTATAGAAACGGTTTATTCTGCAATCTATGAATGTGCAGAAAATTTTTAATTATTCTGCTCAATAAAAAACGCTAATTTCCATACTCTGCATACGCATATGCATTGTGATAGTGTATAGACTCTTCTGTTTCTGCTTCTACAGTGAACCAGGTAAAGTCCATTTTTTTTAGACCTAAATAAACTTCTCTTACCACGTCTTCTACAAAACGCGGATTATCGTAGGCATGCTCTGTTACAAATTTTTCGTCCTGACGTTTTAAAATCGAATAAAGGGGTGTAGAAGCACAGTTTTCTATCATTTGTATTACGTCTTCTATCCAGAAAAACTGAGTGTATAAAAGTTTTACTTTTACAAAACCTCTCTGATTATGTGCCCCGTATTCAGAAATTGCCTTGGAACATGGACATAAAGTCGCCAGAGGAACTTTTATTGAAATAAAAAAGCGGGCGTTGCGGGCGGCGTCTGAGCCCGCAGAGGGGGTAGCACAACAGTCCGAAGCCTTGCAAGGACTGTGGAGCGAGGGGGAGACTTCCCCCTCATAACTGCACTGATATTCCATTAATCCTGCGCTCTTTGTTACAGGTGCTTTTTTTTCTATAAAGTACGGAAAACTGATACGTCCAAAGGCCCGTTCTGCATCAAGTTTTGTACGTATTTCTTCGAGCATTTCAAGAAAATTTGTCATTGAAATATCTTTGTGGTATTTATGAAAAACCTCAATAAAACGGCTCATATGAGTTCCCTTGTAATTGTGCGGGAGATTCACAAAAAGATTTACAGAGGCGGTTGTGTTTTGAACTTTATTATTCTTGTCTAAAACCTGCACTGGATAACGCACGTTTTTAACTCCGACTTTTTGAAGAGGAACTTCGCGCGTATCCGGTGTTGATTGAATATCTATCATTTTAATTAATTTCTGTTGCATTTACACATTTTCTGAAGCAGTTTCCGCAGCTTCTAATGTGTTGTACATAAGCATTGCGATTGTCATTGGTCCTACACCACCTGGAACAGGTGTTATAAATGATGCCTTTTCTTTGATTGTATCAAAATCTGTATCACCAATCAGGCGGAATCCGCTCTTTTTTGTGCTGTCAGGAATACGGTTTACACCGACATCAATTACAACAGCCCCATCCTTTACCATATCTGCTGTTACAGTATGAGGATGACCAGAAGCAGCTACAATTATATCTGCCTGACGTGTAATTTCTGCCATATTTTTTGTTCCTGTATGACACATTGTTACAGTACAGTTTGTTTCGCGGCGGGCAAGCAAAAGTGTTACTGGCTTACCTACAATGTTTGAACGGCCGATTACCACTGCATGTTTACCTGATGTTTCTATTCCCATACGCTCAAGAAGAACAATAATTCCGTGAGGTGTACATGGTAAAAAAGCTTTTTTGCCGATTACAAGATTTCCAACATTTACAGGATGAAAACCGTCCACATCTTTTTTAGGGCTGATTGCCATGATTACTTTATCCTCATTTATATGCTTTGGCAGAGGAAGCTGTACTAAAATTCCGTGTACGGAATCATCTTTATTGAGTTTATCAATCAGAGCAAGAAGTTCTTCTTCTGATGTATTTTCAGGAAGTTCTTCTGAACGGTCCTTCATGCCGGCTTCTGCTAAAGCCTTGCGCTTTCCTGTAACATAGCTTACTGATGCAGGATTTTCGCCTACAAGTATAACTGCCAGACAAGGCGTAATTCCCTTTTCTTTTAGGGCAGCAACTTTTTCAGCAACCCCCGCCCTTACCTCAAGGGCAATCTGTTTTCCGTCTATAATCTGTGCACTCATTTGTGTAACCTCCACCAGACAAAAGATGTTTGTATTCTTGAAACAAAGCATTTAATAAGTTAGTATTTGCTTGCACACAATATTATAGAAAATCGAATAAAAATGCTAGGGAACTGAATTACCCGACATTATCATAGAAAAAAGTGAGGAAACAATGAAAAAATACCTTGTGTTTTTCTGCACAATCTTAATGCTTTCAACACAGGCTTTTTGTCAGGAAGAAAACGAAGAAAATGATGACCGCTTTGCGGTAGAGTACACTTTTAATGAGCCTGGCGACCAGTTTATAAACATAGGGCTGATGGTAACTTTTCCCCTAAATTTTGGGGGAAGTTTTCCACTGTATCGGGAAGGTAAACTCGCTACAGGAGGCGCAGGAACTATCGGATACCACAGATTCATCAATTCGTGGTTTGCACTGGGAATGGATATAAGTTTTGGTTACGCACCGACAATCGGTGAAAATATGTTTACTTATGTTCCTATTACTCTCTGTTTTACGGTACAGCCTTCATATAAAAGATTTGAGTTTCCAATCTCTTTTGGAATCGGTGCCGCTGCAGAAACATATCTGAGCAACACTTACTTTCCAGGTCTGATTCTAAAACCACAGGCAGGAATTTATTATCGTGCAAATCCAAGCTGGTCGTTCGGCGTAAAGGGAGATTATATGTGCATGCCTCAATGGTATGACAACAGTGAATATAACGATGTAGGGCACTTTGCTTCGTTTGTAATTTCTGCCCGATATCATTTCTAATTTTTTTTACAGGATATAAATGATGAATAAGATAATGAAAAAAATTCTTACACTTGGTTTAATTATTACAGCAATATCAATTACTTCCTGTTCAGGTGTAATCTTTAACTCAATCCGCGACGAAGTAAAACTTGCTGATGCCCAGATTACGGCCGACGTATGCAGCATATTTCGTGTTTACGATGCATCTGACAGTAACGAATATCTTTATGTAACTGCAGGAACTTTGTGGAAAAAAAATATTAATGAAGCAACAACAGAAGGCACAGACACAGACAAAGATGGAGACGGGGTTTCAACCTCAAAAAGTGGATGCTGGAAAAAAGCTACAAAACCTGAAGGTCTTTTAAATTCAGGGGCTTCCAACGCAGATGGTGAAATTTATGTAGTATCTGCCACAAATGGTACTGTTGATAACGAGACTGTTCCTGATACTTCTACAGTTTATTGGTATGATACAGCCGCTCCTGATGATGGCTGGAAGATTGTTCAATTTGCAGACAGTTCGAAAGGTACAGATGTAACTAAATCTTCTTCCAGCGAATCGCAGGTTTTTATGATTATAGGAACAAACACTCCAAAAAAATCTCATCGTCACGTTTTCTTAAATCTAGCAGGTACAGTTTATAAACTTGAAAACGGGGTTGCGACAGAATATACATCTGGCGATTTTACTGATGTGGACAACTCTACTGATATATCATCAACTGTATGTTCTGTAGCTACTTTTGATGGTTCTTCTTTCTATTTTTCTGATGAATACGGATTGACCACAGATGAAAACATCGTCGATGATGCAACAAAAATGTATCTTCCAAGCGGAAACTACATCTACTACAGAAGTTCTTCTGACAGTGAATGGAGTAAAAGTTCTTCAAATTCTTCATTCAGCGGAACTTTAGCCGCAACCTTCACAACAAGTGGTATTATTTTAGGAACTGAAAGTGGTCATGAAGTTGCACTCTTAGACGATGAAGGAATTCCCACAGGGGAAACAGATTCTCTCCCAAACAATGGAAAAAACACTCTTAACGGTTATTACGAAGTATGGAATATGATTGCTATCGATCCATCTAAAACATGGACAGGAACTGACATATACGCTTCAATAGATTTTGAGGGTTCTTCTTCCAGCACATCAGCAACTTCACAAAACTGCGGGCTTTGGGCATACTACCCTTCACCAAACAGAAATAGCTGGAACAGGGAATAAACAAAATAAAATCTACCTCCGTGTAGATTTTATTTTGCACAAAATTGCTTCGCAATTCTGTCGTACATTTTACTTTGGGTGGCATCCTTGCCACTATCTACCTCCGTGTATTTTTTTACTACGACACAATTGCTTTGCGATTCTGTCTTACATTTCGCTCAAAGTGTCTTCCTTGTCGCTTTTTTTTGTGCTAGTATTGAAAGACGGGAATATGTCAAATTTATTTGAATCTTCTGCCTTACAAAAGGAGCCTCTTGCAGCACGTTTAAGACCGCGGAATCTTGATGAATATATCGGACAAGATCACATTGTCGGCAAAGGCCGCCTCTTACGAAGGGCAATAGCAGCGGATCAGCTTACGTCAGTAATTTTTTATGGTCCTCCAGGCTGCGGAAAAACAACATTAGCCAGAGTAATTGCAAATCACACAAAATCTAATTTTATTACGCTAAATGCTGTCCTGACCGGGGTTGCAGAAATAAGAGCGGCTATAAAGCAGGCAGAAGAATACTACAATCTTTACACCCGCCATACAATTCTTTTTGTCGATGAAGTCCACCGCTGGAATAAAGCACAACAGGACGCACTTTTACCCTGGGTAGAAAACGGAACGATAATTTTAATCGGTGCAACTACTGAAAATCCGTTTTTTGAAGTAAATAAGGCCCTTGTTTCAAGAAGCCGTGTATTCCAGTTAAAACCGCTTACAAAAGACGACTTGCTTAAAGCAGCCCGATTTGCACTTTCAGATACTGAACGTGGTTACGGACATTGGGATGTTGAATTTGAAAAAGGAGCCCTTGAGCATCTTATCGAAACAGCCAACGGAGATGCCCGTTCTCTTCTTAACGCTTTGGAACTGGCAGTAGAAACAACTCCTCCAAAATGGGATCCATATAACGCAACCCCAGAGCCAGCATGGGGTTCTAAAATCTATATTTCAAAAGAGGCTGCAGAAGAATCAATTCAAAAAAAAGTTGTTCTCTACGACAGAGACGGCGACTACCATTACGATATAATTTCTGCATTTATAAAATCATTACGGGGACGCGATCCAGATGCCGCAATGTACTGGCTTGCCCGCATGGTAAGGGCAGGAGAAGATCCTCATTTTATTTTCAGGCGAATGCTTATTTCTGCATGCGAAGATACAGGTCTTGCAGATCCAGTTGCCATTAATATTGTTGAAAGCTGTGCCCGAGCCTTTGACAGGGTGGGAATGCCGGAAGGAAGGTATTTTTTGGCACACGCGGCACTTTATCTTTCAACATGTCCTAAATCAAATTCAAGCATGGCTTTTTTTGACGCCCTTTCAAGCGTAGAAAAAGAAGATGCAGAAGTTCCAAATCATTTAAAAGACAGCAACCGGGATTCCGAAGGCTTTGGACACGGAGAAGGATATTTATATCCTCATGCATACCGTGATCACTGGGTTGCACAGCAATATCTTCCGACAGAATTAATGGGTCGGGTTTTCTACACACCAACCGACCAGGGATATGAAGCAAAAATAAAAGAGGACGTTTTAAGCCGCCGTGAAATTCAAATATCAGCTTTGCTCGAAGGTACAATTCAGGACAATCCAGTAAAAGGTGCAAAAAACGGAATGCATCCTCTCCCCCATTTTGCAACCGACTTTGATAATCCAATTGGTGAATGGTGGATAAACAAGAATTTTGATAAAAAAAACACTATAAAAAGTGAAAACCTTACTTTCAGTCCAAAAAATGAAAGAAAAGAAAATGCCCTTGATAAAGCCGACCGCTCATGGAGATCTCGCCTTGACTCTAATAAGGCTGAGGTTCTTACAATGATAAGAAATGCAATGGTACAGTTATCAGAGCTTTCCCGTCATACACGAAGTCTTATCTGGAATGCTGACGACGGGCTTTTACTGTGGGAAGTAAGCAGAAAAACTCCAGAAGGTGTAACAGCGGGGCTTTGCTATAATAAAAGAGGGATGGAAATTCTTGAACAATATGGAAGGACCTTAGAAGATTTAGACAAGCCTCTTCTTATGCTTCGCCCGCAAAGTATCGAAAACTATCTTAATGCACAAGTCTTTACTTCTATTCTCGAACAATTTAACGACAAAGGAATTATTTTTGACAGAATCTTTTTCCGTGACCCTTTTAATTCCCAGGACAGTGCCGATGTTCTTGCTTATGCTTTAGAAAACCTTCCCAAAAATTTGATTTCAGAGGATTTTGAGGTTGTACTCAGTCAGAGAATTCCGTGCAAAGGACAAAGAATATGGGAACTGGTGAGCAGTCAAATCCTTACAGATTCTACACGAGACTCTTATGAAATAATACTAAAAAAAATGGAACTTGCAGAAAATGAATTTTTCAGCAACGCAGATAATCCCCTTTTTGCATGGAACGAGCAGTCAATAAAAGAAACATTTTCTTCGCACGGTTTTAAAGTAAAAAGCGCGTCAAAGACGATTACGGAAAAACGAAAAATAACTGAAACAGAAATAAACCGCTGGTTCGATGCACAAAATTCTTCTTACGGCAGTGCATTAACCGTAAATATAGGCGCAGAAGACGTAAATAAAATCAAAAATCTTCTTCTTGCCGCCTGCCAGAATAAACTTTTTAACTGGAACACAACAATTGAATTTATGACAGTTTCTATAGTAAAATAAGGCTGTCAGTTCCTTAAACTGCAAATTACAGAAAAAAGGAATCTGACTCTTATTATTAGATTTATCTGGAGTTAAAGATGAACTTTATTTTTTTAGGGCCACCGGGAGCTGGAAAAGGTACTCTCGCAAAGGAAGCTGCAAAGGCTTATAACATTCCGCACATTTCTACAGGCGACATCTTCCGTGAAAACATAAAAAACGGAACAGAACTTGGAAAAAAGGCAAAAGCAATTATTGATGCTGGCGGTCTCGTAAGTGACGAAATTACAATTGGTCTTGTAAAAGACAGACTTTCAAAAGACGATACAAAAAACGGATACATTCTAGATGGTTTTCCACGCACAATTCCACAGGCAGAAGCACTTGAAGGCTTTGCAAAAATTGACGCTGCTGTAAACTTTGACATTGCTGATGAAGCTGTTGTTGAGCGTCTTGGCGGACGAGTTTGCTGCAAAGATTGCGGTCAGATGTTCCATGTAAAGTTTAATCCTCCAAAAACTGAAGGAAAATGTGATAAATGTGGCGGAGAACTTTACACACGAGATGACGATAAAACAGAAAGTATTCAGAATCGTCTTAAAGTTTATCGCGAATCCACAGCACCGCTCATCGACTTTTACAAAAACAAAGGCAATTTAGTTGATATTGATGCCCGTCCTTCCCCTGAAAAAGTTCTGGAAGAATTTAAGGCAAAATTTTCTAAATAACTAGATTAATTAATTACAAACACTTCCGATTTTCCCGGAAGTATTTTTTTTACAGTTATTTTTCTTCTCAAAGATTTTCTTTACTATTTATTTTCTACGATTAAGTGTTATAATATTTTTATATATAAAAAGTTTTCGGAGCAAATTCCATGAAAAAAATAATTACTGCTTCATCAAATCCAGAAGTTATAAACGTCGTAAAAACTGCATGCTTACGCTACAACAATTATTTTGAAACAGACATATATTCAGACACAGAGCAGATTATAAACTATATCGATTATCAAATTCCAGAAATTAAAGTAATAGACTTTTCGTGTCCAAACATTGACGCTAACCGTATTCTTTCAGCAATTAACGCAGATCCATGGCTTCATTTTGGTGGTATCATTGCTGTCTGCAAAGATCAGGCACAACTTCAGGAACTTGAGGCTAAAAAAGATACAAATATCGTTGCAATCCAGACAATTAAAGATTTTACAAAACACTTTAGTCGTCTTCTTCGCATTTTATGGCAGAACCAGCAGTTTCTTTTTAACCGAGGTATGCAGGACGTAATCGGCGGACAAGAAACAGGAAGTTTTATCTGTGGAAACGACCCCATGGATATTCGTTTTTATACAAACTTTCTTGTAAGCTATCTTTACAATACAAACAGAATATCAGATGAAGATCGCTTCAACCTTCAGATGACATTGATGGAACTTTTAACCAATGCCCTTGAACACGGAAATCTTGAAATCACTTATGAAGATAAGACAAAGTGGATGAGTCAGGGTGGTGATATTCTTCAGTTAATCGGTGCAAGAGCTGCCATGCCTCAATTTTCCGGTCGGCGTATTCATATTTCCTATGCAATCGGAAAAGTAAAATCACGATTTACAATTGCCGATGATGGAAACGGTTTTGACTGGAAAAACCATGTTGCAAAAAAAGAGACAACTACAGAACTTCACGGACGAGGTATCAGCCTTTCAGAAAGTCTTGTAAATGAACTTGTATATAATGAAAAAGGAAATGAAGTAAGTTTTGAAATTACCAATCTTCGCAATACAGTAAATAATGTTCCTGTAATGTTCAAGCCATTTGATACGCTTATTTACACAGACAAACAGGTTGTATGCCGCCAGAATGAATCAAGCAACGACCTTTACTTTATTGTCGGGGGCCGCTTTGCAGTTTATTCAGGCAGAAAACTTATTTCTGTTCTTACTCCAAATGACATGTTCATAGGTGAAATGGCCTTTCTGCTTAATGACAGACGTTCTGCAACGGTGCTTGCCGTTGGAAACTGCAAGCTGATAAAGATTCCAAAACCAGACTTTTTATCATTAATCAGGCGCAACCCGCACTACGGCATTTTCCTTTCAAAAATGCTCGCACAGCGCCTTGTAAAACAGACTAAAAAAACAATCGCTTTTTCCCATGAAGTACAGCAACTAAAAGAACAGATTTCAAAAACACAACAGGGCTAAAAAAATGTCCCTTAACTGCAATGAAATTGATCTTATATTAAGTGAATTGGATTTATCGGGGGCATTTTTACAGGAAATCGTTCAGCCTTCTTTTGACTCCATCGCCCTTTACACCTATAAACCGGGGCTTCCAAAGACTGTATTTATCAGCCTTGCTTCTGGGGAATGCAGAATAAATCAGGTAAATCGTAAAATTCCCAAAAATGAAAAACCTCTGCGTTTTAATGAAATTTTACGCTCAAAGATAAAAGGCGGAAGAATTAAAGAAATTTTCCAGATAAATAAAGAACGGATTATAAAACTTTCCATAGAGAAAGAGGGCCCGATTTATGTAATGCCTGCCGCGCAGCAAAAACTTTCTGGTAAAAAAAAGAAAACAGAAGAAACAGAGGATGAATCCATATTCAATCTTTATATAAGGTTATGGTCAAACGCAGGAAATATTTTTCTGTGCGATAAGGACAACATCATCCTTGACAGTTTTTACAGACGCCCCGCAAAAGAAGAAAAAACAGGAGAAAAACTTACCCTTCCTGAATATAAGCCGGCAGAAAAAAACGAAGAAATTCTTAAAAAATTTCCAATACGAAGTTTTAACGAACTGAACAGCAATTCTGGTTTTAATGATTTTTCTTTTAATCAGAAAGTAGATTTATTTTATTCCTCAAACAAAGCACGCTCCTCCCTCGAAAGCCTGCTTGAACAGTCAGATAAATGGTATAATTCACATAAAAGCCGCCTCCTAAGCGCTCTTGAGCGACTGACAGAAAAGAAAAATGATTTTTTAAACTCCGCTCAGTGGAAACATCAGGGGGATTTAATCCTTTCTTACGGCTATCTTTTTGCAGAGGGTGCAGTAAAAAATGGATTTTTAGAATGTACTGACTATGACACAGGAAAAACCGTGAGTCTAAAAGTTGATCCAAAACTCACAGCACAGGAAAATGCCGCAATATATTATGAAACCTACAAAAAACAAACAGGCGGTCTAGAAGATTTAGAGCACGACATTCATCTTACGCAAAAGCAGATTGAGCAGTTAGATGAAAAATACGCTTCCATGCAAAAAGAAACAAATCCTGTAAAGCTTGAACAGATTCTGCGAAAAACTCAAAAACCAAAACAGCAGCAAAAAGAAGAACGCCCCGGCCTTTGTTA
>JAZSJM010000226.1:0-27297 GCA_045534325.1 Treponema sp.
ACCGCGAATTGGAGGAAAAACAGGTTCAATTCCTGAGTCATTATAGGCTTTTATCAGATTTTCAACAGTATCTTTTGATTTTTCCAGCCCTTCTTTCATATTACAGTATTGGTATATATGGTTTACATTAACTTTTCCACCGTATAATGCGGCTGTTGTGGCTGCAAGCTGTTCAATCAAGGTCTTTCGCTTTTCCATTCCTTCTGTTGTAAAATCCCTTAAGAAAACTGTAACTGTTGATTTTTCTATTGTTCCGGATATGGATATTGGTGCGTAAAACCCTTCTTTTTGCTGGGTTGATTCTGGGGCTTCGTTTCGCGGTAAACTGGCAACAAAACTAGATGCCATCGTAACGGAGTTTATCATTTTGTCTTTTGCGCTTCCCGTATGAGTAGAAATTCCTATAAAAGTAATTTCGCTTTTATAAGCATTAAAACATTCTGTTTCTAGTTCACCTAGATTTCCACCATCAACAGTGTATGCCTGTTTAGATTGAATCAGATTCAACGGTACATTATCCATGCCGTGTCCAGTTTCTTCATCAGGGCTAAAACATACTTCAATCATTCTATGGGGAATATCAGGATGTGATTGAAGGAAAGAGAGAAGCTGCATTATTTCTGCAATACCTGCTTTGTCATCAGCACCTAAAAGTGTTGTTCCGTTTGTAGAGATTATTGTGTCGTCTTCTTTTTGAGTAAGTATGGGAATTATATTTTGTCCGCTACATTCTTCGACAGTGTCCATGTGTGCAGAAAGGCAAAAAGAAGGAAGGTTTTCCATTCCCTGTGAAGCCCTAAGTTTTGCGTAAACGTAGCAGTGTGGGGTAATTTGAACGTTTTCTAAATCAAGTTCAATTAATTCATCTTTCAGTACATGTGCTAAATCAAACTGTCTTTGTGTAGAAGGTTGAATTCCTTCGTCAGCTTTTAAAGAGTTACTTGTTGTCCAAATTTTTACGTATTTTATAAAACGGTTAAGCAAAGATTCCTGCTCATCCTTAGATAATTCAATCATATTCTTATTATAAGAAAAAAAAAGAATTGATTAAATGGGGCAGGGAAAAAAGTTTTTTACTGTCCTTTTGTTTGCTCAATAGTTTTCTTTGGGTGCATTGATGTGATAAAATATAATATCATGGATTTATTGAGAGTATTACCTGGGAAACCTTTAGAAGACGGTGCACAGCCCATGTCTGGTGGTGTTAATTTTAGTGTGTTCAGCCGTAATGCAACAGCCGTTTATCTTGAGCTTTTTAAAAATGAAGATGATGCAAAACCTTTTAAGACAATTGCTTTAGACCCGCTTCTTAATAAAACAGGTGATATATGGCATGTTTTTGTTTCAGGATTAAAAGCCGGTGCCTTGTATCTTTACCGTGTAGATGGACCTTTTTCTCCTGAGGAAGGTCATAGATTTGATAAAAATCTTTTTTTATATGACCCTAAGGCAAAGGCTTTTACAAATGGTTCGCTTTTTAAGAACCTGTACCCTGGACAAAATTGCCCTCTTGAAAAAATGCCTAAATGTGTTGTGGTTGATAATAATTCTTATGAGTGGAATGATGACAAACCATTGAATATTCCCCTGAATAAGTCTGTTATTTACGAACTGCATGTAAAAGGTTTTACAGTTTCGCCCTCGAGTCAGGTAAAGCACCCTGGAACTTACAGGGGAATTATTGAAAAAATTCCATATTTAAAAGAGCTTGGAATTACCGCCATAGAGCTTTTACCTGTGCATGAATTTGATGAATATGAAAATACAAATATAAATCCAAAAACCGGAAAGCGAATGATAAATTACTGGGGATACAGCACTGTATCTTTTTTTGCCCCGAAAGTTGGATATTCTTCTGATAAAAAAAGCGGCTCATGTGTAAACGAGTTTAAGGATATGGTTAAAGCCTGTCACAAAGCAGGAATTGAAGTAATTTTAGATGTAGTGTTCAATCATACTGCCGAAGGAAATGAACACGGAGTTTCATTAAATTTCAGAGGATTTGATAATTCAATTTACTATCAGCTTGTTAATACAAACAAAGAGTATTATGTAAATTTCAGTGGATGTGGAAATTCCTTGAATTGCAATCATCCTGTTGTCCAGGACTTTATTATGACCTGCTTACGTTACTGGGTACGGGAAATGCATGTAGATGGATTCAGATTTGATCTTGCAAGCGTACTTACACGGGATGAACATGGTTTTGTAAATTCAGAAGCCCCTTTAACCAGACGTATAAGTGAAGATCCTGTTTTGCGTAATATAAAAATAATTGCTGAGCCATGGGACTGCGGAGGAGCTTATCAGGTGGGAGCTTTTCCTGGTGGCAGATGGTGTGAATGGAACGATAAATTTCGTGACGGTATAAGACGGTTTATCCGCGGGGATGAAAAACTTTCGACTGAAGCCGCAACAAGAATTTCTGGCTCAAGTGATTTATATTCTCATAATGGCAGACGTCCATATCACTCAATCAATTACATCACGAGTCATGATGGTTTTACATTAAACGATTTAGTCAGCTATAACTATAAGCATAATGAACAGAACGGCGAAGAAAATCGCGACGGAACAGATAATAACTTAAGCTATAATAATGGATACGAGGGTGAAAGCCTCAATCCCAAAATTGAAAAAATACGTCTTCGTCAGATAAAAAACTTTTTTGTAGCACTCCTTTTAAGTCAGGGAACACCGATGTTTGTTGCAGGAGACGAAGCACAGCGCACTCAGGGTGGAAACAATAACCCCTATTGTCAGGATAATGAAATAAGCTGGTTTAACTGGAATGACGTAAAAAATCATTCTGATATGGTAAATTTTGTTAAATCGTTGATTTCCCTCCGCCAGAATCATAGGGTTTTTACAAGGACAAAATTTTTTGAAGGGCAGAAAGCTGCGACTGATATAAGTCCTGCTGATATTTCCTGGTTTAATATTGATGGAACACAACCTGACTGGCAGAAATTGAACAGATTTCTTGCATTCCGTTTAGGTGGAGGTGCCGGAAACGAAAATCTGGAAGAGGATTGTGATTTTTACATCGCTTTTAATACAGATATTCATGATGATACGGTAACGATTCCCCCTCCAACACTGGGCAGAAAATGGTACAGAGTTGTAGATACATCGATAGATGACAAATCATGTATACTCCAGCCTGGAGAAGAAGAGCTTTTACAAAATCAGGAAAAATATGTTATTCCTTTAGGCTCTGCAATTGTTTTAATTAGTAAATAACAAATTTTGTGTTAAAATAGTTTATGGACTTTTTTCAGAATTTTAGATGAAGGGAGAGTCTGTTTATTTGTTTAATGAGGCTGTATAAAAATAAAACCGCTGTCTGTTTTTGCGGATTATGCCGTTTATAAAACCGGTTTTTAGCCTCAATTTTAGGAGATGAATATGAAATTTGACGCAGAACAGTTTAGGGAAAATCTTGCAGCACGTCTTCGCCGTCAGTATGGAAAAGACATTTCTCAGGCAAATAATCATGATCTTTTTGATGCGGTCAGTGCTTCTGTTCAGGAATTAATTATGCCGGCATGGATGGCGACACGCCGTGAATACGATAAAAAACCTACAAAACAGCTTTATTATCTTTCCGCTGAATTTTTGATGGGAAGAGCTTTGAGCAACAATTTAATTAACCTTGGTATAAAAGACGAAGTAAAAAAAGTCTTAAAAGACATGAATATCAATTTTAACGTAATTGAAGATGAAGAAGTTGATGCTGGTCTTGGAAATGGTGGTCTTGGTCGTCTTGCAGCATGTTTCTTAGATTCTCTTGCTACTCTTGATTATCCTGGACACGGATATGGAATCCGTTATGAATACGGTATGTTTGAACAGCATATTGAAAACGGCTATCAGGTTGAATATCCGGATAACTGGCTGAAACACAGAGATCCGTGGGAAGTAAAAAGAAGTGATCTTGCCGTTACGGTAAAATTCGGCGGCGAAATAAAGTATGGAAAAACTCCAGACGGACAGGACAGATTTTATATTGAAAATGCAGAAGAAGTTGTTGCAACTCCTTATGATATGCCCGTTGTGGGATTTGATACAAACACCGTAAATACGCTCCGTTTGTGGCAGGCTTCTAGTCCTGACGGATTTGACTTACAGCTTTTTAATGACATGCGTTATAACGAGGCAGTGTTCAAGCAAAACAGTGCAGAAAATATAACTCGTGTTCTTTATCCGAATGATAACGGACCTCAGGGAAAGGCACTCCGCCTAAAGCAGCAATATTTTTTCTGTTCTGCTTCTCTTCAGGATTTGGTACATCACTTTGTTGCAGATCATGGAACAGATTTTTCTCAGTTCCCTGAATTACATGCAATTCAGTTGAATGATACTCATCCGGTAGTAGCAATTCCTGAACTTATGCGTATCCTCATGGATGAATACTCAATGGGTTGGAATGAATCCTGGGATATAGTAACAAAGACCTTTGCTTATACAAATCACACGATTCTAGCAGAAGCTCTTGAAAAATGGGACATTGGAATTTTCCAGAGTCTTCTTCCTCGTATTTATCAGATTGTGGAAGAAATAAACCGTCGCTTCTTGATTGAACTTCGTGCAAAATATCCTAACGATTACAGAAAGCAGAATCATATGTCAATTATTCACGACGGTAAAGTTTATATGGCATGGCTTGCAATTCATGCAGGATTTTCTGTAAATGGAGTTGCAGCCCTTCATACAGAACTCTTAAAACATCAGGAACTAAAAGACTGGTACGAGCTTTATCCATCTAAATTCAATAACAAGACAAACGGAATAACTCAACGCCGCTGGTTATGTAGTGCAAATCCTGAACTTGCAAAGTTTATAAGTGATAGAATTGGACATGGTTGGGAAAAAGACCTTACAAAGCTAAAAGACCTTGAAAAATTTGCAGATGATGACGCATCCCTTGAGCAGCTTATTGCAATCAAACATCATAATAAAGAAATTTTGGTTGATTATTTAAAACACAAGCAGAATGAGTTTTTAGACCCTGATTCAATATTTGATGTTCAGGTAAAACGTCTTCACGAATACAAACGGCAGCTTTTAAATGTACTTCATATAATGTATCTGTATAATAAAATTATTGAAGATCCTACATTTAACCCGCCTAACCGTACATTCATTTTTGGTGCAAAGTCCGCTTCCGGGTATCGCCGTGCAAAGGCAATTATCAAACTTATAAATACGGTTGCAGAAAGAGTAAATAATGACCGTCGTGTTGGTGGTAAGCTTCGTGTTGTATTTATCGAAAATTACCGCGTTTCTGTTGCAGAAAAGATTTTCCCAGCTGCAGATGTTTCGGAACAGATTTCTACTGCCGGAAAAGAAGCTTCTGGAACTTCAAACATGAAATTCATGGTGAATGGTGCCCTTACCCTTGGAACAATGGATGGTGCCAATATTGAAATTTTTGAAGAGGCTGGAAAAGAAAACGGATTCCCATTTGGACTTTTAACAGAAGAAATTCAAAAGATGGAAGAAGAACATTCTTACAACCCTCAGCAGTATCTTGAGCGTAATCCTGCTCTTGCAAAAGTTGTTGAGCAGCTTGTTGATGGAACTTATGATCCAAGCCGTCAGATATTCAAGGAAATTCACGATTCTCTTGTTTATGGAGTTGAAGGCCAGCGCCCTGACGTTTATTACGTTCTCGCTGATTTTGAAAAATATGCAAAAGCACAGGAAGAAGTTGCAAAAGCATATTCTGACAAAAAAGGATGGGCAAGAAAAGCGCTTATCAATATTGCTAACAGTGGCAAATTCTCAAGCGACCGCACCATTGAAGACTATGTACGCGATATCTGGCACATAAAAAAGGTTGAAGTTTCTTCATCAGATATAAAATAAACTGATTTTTACCTTCTGAAAAAACTCAGAGCCTTTGAGTATTGTTCCAGCTGCTTTTTACGGGGCTTAGCTCAAAAGAAGCAGAAATTTACGGTCAAACATGGGAGAAAAATTGAATTTTCCAAAACCTTTAAAACCTGGAGATACAATTGCGATTGTTGCACCAAGTTTTGGTGCAACAACAGAACCTTATACTTTTCGCTTTCAGGAAGCTGTACGCCAGTTTAAGTCAAAAGGCTACAATGTGGTTGTCGGAGAATGTTGTTATAAAAACGACGGACTAGGGATTTCGACAGACCCAAAAACTGCCGCCGCTGAACTTACGGCTTATTATCTTGATTCTAGAGTTTCGGCTGTTCTTAGCTGCGGTGGCGGTGAACTTATGTGCGAAACTGTAAGCCATATTGATTTTGAAGAATTAAAGAAAGCTCCTCCAAAATGGTTTATGGGTTATTCTGACAATACAAATTTTATCTTCCCCCTTGTAACAATCTCAGGCATTGCTGCAATTTACGGGCCAAATGCTCCAGGTTTCGGTAAACCGTGGGAGCAGACTGAACTAGATGCCTGGGCACTTTTAGAAGGCAAAACGGATACAGTGTATGGATATCCCATGTTTCAAAATCCTCAGGTAGAAAGTGAAGATCCTTTGTCTCCGTATATTTTTACAGATGAAAAGGTTTTAACTGTTTTTGCCCCTTCACAAATAAATAATTCAATTAGTGGTGAAAAATTAAACCAGGTGTCTTCGTCTCAGACTGTAGAAATGAACGGAATACTTATAGGTGGCTGTCTTGACTGTCTTGCAGGGTTGAGCGGTACCCGTTTTGATAAAGTAAAAGAATTTAATGAGAAAGCAAAAGCTCAGGACAAAAAAATAATATGGGTTTTAGAAAGCTGTGACTACAACACAATGGATATACGCCGCTCTCTCTGGCATTTACGCGAAAACGGATGGTTTACAAATACATCAGGTTTTATATTTGGGCGACCTTATGCAGCTTTCCGACAGGAAATAATGGGTGTAAATGAATATAATGCAGTTACAGGAATCCTTGGTGAACTGAATGTTCCGATTGTTTTTGATGCAGATATTGGTCATATAGACCCGGCAATGCCATTGATTTTTGGTTCAGATGCTGATGTAACTGTAAAAGGAAATGATATAAAAATTAAGATGGGGCTTGCCAAAAACGACTGAAAGCCGTTTTTGGCCGGGCTATCCGCGGTTTTATCCACGCTCAGGGCGTGGACGCCTTTCGGCGCCGCTACTAACCCTAAGCCGAAGTTATTTCTTTGTAAAATAACCGATACAGGCAACAACCCAGCCTGCAAGAACAACATAAAGACCGATGTAAGCAACCTTTTTAAGGATTTTAAATCCTAATTCGCTGTCAACACCAAAAAGTAAAATTCCGCCGATGATTGAAGCAGCAAGAGCTACAAGTTTAAGTAAAGCGTCATTTCCAAGAGAAACGAAACTGAAAACTAAACCTGCAACGGCACCAGCAAATAACAGAACAGCACCAATAGAACCAGCACTGTCAAAATCCATAAAGCGGAATACATTTGCAGAAAATGGACCAAGTTTAAACATTGGAAGTACACATCCAACTACAACAAGAGCCAAACCAAGTACATAGAGAAGGTTAAGATTACCTTTTTTTGCCATAATTTTCTCCTTTTTAGCAAATAGTTATGAACATATTATATCACTAGTAAGATATAAAAACAAAAATAATCACACTGTTTTGCTTGACTCTTGACGCACTATCTTCAGGTTATTATATTTAATACATACTAACATACTAGGTTTAATGCCGAGGAGAAACAAATGAAAAAGTTTATCGCAGCTGCATCTGCAGCACTTTTAGTTTTTGCTTTTGCTGGATGCTCAAAAAAAGCAAAAGATTTTAACGGTTCTATTAAAGTAGGAGCTACTCCAGAACCTCATGCAGAAATCCTTAACCTTATTAAAGATGATCTTAAGGCTGAAGGAATTAATCTTGAAGTAATTGAATTTACTGATTACGTTACACCTAACGATGCTGTCGACTCTGGTGATATTGATGCCAACTACTTTCAGCATCTTCCATATATGGAATCATTTAATAAAGAAAAGGGATATAACCTTGTAAATGCAGGCGGAATCCATGTTGAACCTATTGTTCTTTATTCTAAAAAAGTTTCTAAATTAGAAGAACTTGCTGACGGTGCAGAAATTGCAATTCCAAATGATCCGACAAACGAAGGTCGTGCTCTTCTTCTCTTGCAGTCTGCCGGACTTATTTCCTTAAAAGCAGAGGCAGGAATTACTGCAACACCTCTCGATATAACTTCTAATTCTAAAAATTTAAAATTCCGTGAACTTGAAGCAGCTTCACTTCCACGTGTTATCAATGACGTAGATGCTGCAGTTATCAACGGAAACTATGCTATTCCTGCTGGTCTTTCTGCTGTAAATGACGGTTTGTTTATAGAGGGTGCTGATTCTCCATATGTAAACATCGTTGCCGTAAAAGATGGAAATCAGAATGCCCCAGAAATTAAGGCATTGATAAAAGCTCTTCAGAGTGAAAAAGTAAAGGAATGGATTAAAAACCGCTATCCTAACAATGAGGTAGTTTCGGTGTTCTAAAGAAAAAATTACCTCCTGTAATTTTTTTCTTTGACACAATTGCTATGCAATTCTGTCGAAGCTGCCGTCCCGGGGCGTTGCGGGGTAGAATACCCCGCTTGAGAGGGTAGCGAAAAAAAAAGTCGATCTGGAGATCGACTTTTTTTGAAGCGAGGGAGAGACCTCTCCCTTTTTGCCTTTCTAAAATATGATTTTAAGCAAACATTGCAACAAGATTCTCTTTCGGTACTACTCCAACTGAAGTCTTGTCAATTTTTCCACCCTTAAAAACCATTACTGTTGGAATACTGACAATTCCGTATTCCTGTGCAAGGTCTCCTTCATCGTCAACGTTTACTTTTCCGACTTTTATCTTGCCGTTATATTCCTCGGCAATTTCTGCAATAACAGGTCCAAGCATTTTACATGGACCGCACCATTCAGCCCAGAAATCTACCAGAACTGGTACATCCGATTTTAATACCTCTGCTTCAAAGTTGTCTTTTGTAAGTGTAATTTCCATAATTTCCTCCAATGGATAGGTTTTGGGTTAAAAATGTGAGTAGAACTCCTATTACTGTTTCTCTTGTTTATATATAAAAGATACCAATAAAAAAGCACAACGCAAATAAAAAAGCGCCTGGAAAACAAAAAATTACCAGACGCTTCCTGTATGTGTATTAAAAATTTGATTTATGCAAAAATCGGACGAACATGAATAACAGCTTCACATTCTTCAAGTGCTTTGAGAGTTTCGTCTCCAACTTTTCCGCTTACATCGATAAGAGCGTATGCAATGTCGCCACGGCTCTGATCGATAAATCCTTCAACATTTAGTTTTACATCGCTTAAAATTGTTGTGAATTTTGCAATCATGCCTGGAACGTTTTTGTGTGAGATACAAAGACGTGTACCTCCTGCAGGAATTGCACCGTCAATTGTAACGCGAGGGAAGTTTACAGAGTTTACTATGATTCCGCATTCAAGGAAGTCGCGAAGTTCTTTTACTGCCATGATGGCACAGTTGTCTTCTGCTTCTGGTGTTGAAGCACCAAGATGAGGCATACAGATAACTTTGTCGCACTTCATAAGGTTCTCGTCTGCAAAGTCTGTTACGTGAGCTGCAACTTTTCCTGATTCGAGAGCTGCAAGAATATCAGCATTATTTACAAGACCACCGCGGGCAAGGTTTATGATGCGTACACCGTCTTTCATAACTTTGATTGTAGAAGCGTTAATCATTCCTTTTGTTTCGTCAGTTTGTGGAACGTGAACTGTGATGTAGTCCGATTTTGTGTAGATTCCGTCGAGAGTTTCAACAATCTTAACGTTATGATCAAGAGAGAGGGCTGCTTTTACAGAAAGGAAAGGATCGTATCCGATAACGTTCATTCCCAATGCAATAGCAGTATTTGCAACCTGAGCACCAATTGCTCCCAGTCCGATTACACCTAATGTTTTTCCTTTTACTTCCGGACCAACAAATTTAGATTTTCCTTTTTCTGCAAGTGCTGCGATTTCGTCGCCTTTGCCTGTAAGTTCTGTATTAACCCATTTGTTAGCGGCAACTACGGGACGGCTTGCAAGAAGAAGCGAAAGAATTACAAGTTCTTTTACGGCATTTGCATTAGCTCCAGGTGTGTTGAATACAACAATTCCTTTTTCTGCAAGTTCAGCAGAAGGTATATTGTTTGTACCGGCACCAGCACGAGCAATAGCCTTTGTGTTTGCAGAAAGTTCCATTCCGTGCATGTCGGCAGAGCGTACAAGAATTGCGTCCGGGTTGTTGATGTCAGTAGCAACTTCGTAATCATCTCGTGGGAAGTTGTTGAGACCAATAGAACTGATTTTATTTAATGTCTGAATTTTATACATATATTTTCCTCTTTTAAGCGTTTTCCTCTGCAAATCTTTTCATAAAGTCAACAAGAGCCTTAACTCCGTCAAGTGTCATTGCGTTGTAGATTGAAGCACGCATTCCGCCGACAAGGCGATGACCTTTAAGGTTAATAAGACCAGCAGCCTCTGCTTCTTTTACAAACTTTGAATTGATTTCCTTTTCTTTTGCAAGGGCAGTTTTTTCTTCAGCAGTCTGTTCTGCTTCGTCTTTTTTTGAGGCGGCAGCTGTAACATCGTTCGAGTATTTTGTAAGGAAAGGTATATTCATTAAAGAGCGGCTTCCTTTTTCTGCTGTTGCATGGTAAAAGTCAGAGTTATCAAGGAAGTTATAGAGGTAGTCAGCCTTTTCAACATTGAGTTTATTGATTCCAGCTGCGCCACCATTCTTTTCAATCCAGTGAAGAACCTTGCCTAAAACATAGATTGTGTAGCATGGAGGTGTATTGTACATACTTCCGTTATCTGCGTGAGTTTTGTATGCAAGCATTGTTGGTGTTCCAGGAAGGCAGTTTTCAACTTCAGGAATCAAGTCTTCGCGGATGATTACCAAAGTAACGCCTGCTGGAGCAAGGTTTTTCTGAGCACCTGCGAACAAAAGACCGAATTTTGAAACGTCTAATTCTTCACTCAAAACACAAGAAGAAATATCGGCAACCAAAGGAATGTCTCCACAATCAGGAATGTACTCATAGTGAGTTCCCATGATTGTGTTGTTAAAGCAGATGTATGCGTAGTCATAGTCACCAGTGATTTTCTCAACTTTCGGAATATATGAATAGTTTTTGTCTTTTGAAGAAGCGATTACATCAACTGCAACGCCGAGTTTTTTTGCTTCTGCGGCTGCTTTTTTAGCCCATACACCAGTTTCAATATATGCAGCCTTTTTGTTTTTAATACCGAGGTTTTGAGCAACCATGGCAAACTGAGTGCTTCCTCCCCCCTGAACAAAAAGAACCTTGTAGTTTTCAGGAACTTTCATTAACTTTCGGATCATTGCTTCTGCATCTTCGATAATCGGCTCGTAATATTTTGAGCGGTGGCTCATTTCCATTACAGACTGACCTGTTCCCTGATAATCAAGCATTTCTGCTGCACATTCTTTTAAAACATCTTCCGGTAAACATGACGGACCTGCACTAAAGTTGTAAACACGAGACATTTTGTACCTCTGGTAAATAATTTTATTGGGGGAGAAGTCTCTCCCCTGCGCCGCACGCTGTAGCGGCGACACCCCTCTCGCCTGGGGCTCTGCCCCAAACCCCGGATTTATAATGTCTCCTCCGGGAAATGAAAGTAGTACGATTTTATGAATTAAAAACGATAAGGTCAATGAAAAGAGAGAAAATTTGGTGGTTTACTGTGAAAAATTTCACGATAAACAGGAACTCGTCTTACGAAACCCGCTAGTCATATTGGAATTTTAAGTAAGATGAATCATTGTTCAGAAGAAATCAGGGCAAGGGCAAAAGCTGGATTAGCGTTTTCAACTTTTATGAATGCTGGTAGAGTTAAAATTGTATTTGTATAATTGACAATACCTTTTATTCCGTAGTTTACAAGTCTGTCAGCAATATTTTGAGCCCGATCATCTGTAACAGTCAGAATAGCATATTCAATTTTCAGGGAATGAATTTTTTCTTCTAGGTCTACTGTCGGATATAGGGGCAGATTTGATTTCATTAATTCTATCCGGTTCATGTTAGTGTCAAAGCCTGCAACAATTTTGAAAGGTGAGTTATCAAAAATTGAGTTTTCAAGAAGTGCTTCTCCAAGTTTTGTAAGACCAACTATGCAGCAATTTTTTTTATTTTGTAGATTTATGCTCAGAGCTGACTGGATGAAATCCTTAAGTTCTTCCGTGTTATATCCATTTGAAACTCCAGTATGAAGTTCCAGCAGAGAAATATCACGCCGTATCGTTGCATCAGTCCAGCCAGTTAATTCTGATAATTCAACTGAGGTTATTTTTGTTTTTTTCTTTTGTGAAAGAATTGAAGCAATGGTTAAAAGTCGTTTTTTTGATGGAGCAGGAATTTTTTTCATTTTACAGCTGAATTGTTCCTATGACGGTAGAATCTTCTTCTCTTGCCGTGCTACGCGGGGAATTTTCATCAAGTTGTCTCAGCCTTCTTAGCATTTCTTCCCGTGTAAGTCCCTGAGATTGGTATGATGGAGATGTAGAAGAAGTTGATGCAGCCCCTGTTTTTTTCTGTTTTCTTGCGGTTATTTTTTGAGTTCGTTCTGTTTTTGTTTCTGTTAAAAATCCAAAAAGTGAGCCGCATAAGCCACCGACGATATGAGCTATCGTTGAGATATTTGAGGCAGAGGGGGTGATAAATTCTCTCACAACATAAACAGCAAGAAGTAAAATAAACGAAAAAGGCAGCTGGTTTTTAGAAAGTGTGCTGATTGAAGCAAGAATTATGAGCATAAAAGAAATTCCGCTTGCACCCATTAGTGAAGTAGGTATAAAGCATGCATTTATGACACCTGTAACAAAAGCCGTTACGCTAAGCATCAGGGCAATCATGGCAGAGCCGTATCGTTCTTCCATAAGCGGACCTAAAAGAAGTATAAAACTTAAGTTGCTTAAAAGATGAGACCAATCACCATGACCAAATACATGTGTAAAAAGCCTTATGTAGCTTAATCCGTTAGACCAATCAAATGGGGAAGGTGATTTTGCATTTCCTGGAACAGTAAAAAGAAGCGGAACTGTTTTTCCTCCCGCTATAAAATAATCAAATAAAAGTATAGCTACACAAATAACAGAAAACGTAATGGAAACTGGTGCATTGTAAGAGATTTTTAATCTTTTTTTCATACTCAGATAGTCGGCATTTTTTACACTGATGTTAAGAAAAAGCAGATTTGTAAAATATCCTGATGTTTTATATTGTATATCCGCTGTTGTAACTGTTGCAGTGATTTAATAAAATATAAGACATGAACGCTATTATTACAGTTGTTGGAAATGATAAGGTTGGCATAATTGCAGAGGTAAGCGCACTACTTTCTTCTCACAAAGTAAACATCGCAGATATTACACAGACAATTCTTTCTGGAAATTTTGTAATGATGATGATGGTGAGTCTGAATGAAGCTGATACTGATATAGACGGACTTAGAAAAATCCTTGAACAGGCTGCCACAAAAATGCATGTAGAAATAAACGTAATGGCAGAAAAAGTCTTTTCGTCGATGAACAGAATCTGAAATTGACGATAAGTGCCTTTAGGGAAGCAGGAATTTATTTTTTTGCCACCACAACCATTGTCCGGGCTTTTTCGTTGTACGGGCTGAAATCAAAATCACCGTAAATTTCGACAGACTTAAAACCGATTCCTGTTAAAAGCCTTTTAATTTCGATTCCAGAATATAGTCGTTGAACGAATTCATGTTCAATTCTTTTGCCTGTTTTATTGTCGATTAGAATCCACTTGGAACGTAATCCTTCCCACGCTCCTTCTACCTTAAACTCTGTTAGAACGGTTTTGCCCGCGCGTTCAAACCATTCACCTTCTGTAAAATAAAGTATGGCTGTTTCCCGGCTTATGTTTTCCAGAATAAACCAGCCGTCATCTTTTAGTGAATTATAAATATTCTGTAAAATTTTAACATCTTCTTCTATGGTGTCACAGTATCCGAACGATGTGAAAAGGTTTACCGCACAGTCAAATTTTTTCTCTGAAAGAAAATTCCTTAAGTCAGCTTTTATCAAATCAAGTTTTACACCTTCTGCTTTTGCACTCTCTTCTGCTGCATCAAGTTCAGCCTGAATTAAGTCTACACCAGTAACATTCATGCCAAGAGACGCAAGCTCAACACTTATTCTTCCAGGACCACAACCTGCGTCAAGAATTGAACTTCCTTTTTTTAGACCTGCAATTGAACAAACGCTTTCTGCAACAGTTGATGCTTCTGCCCATCTTTGTGCATCAAACATAATCGGACCATAGTTAAGCCAGAAAGATTCGTTTTCAAACCATTGTTTTTTTTGTTTTTTAGCCATAGTCAAATTTTACCATGGGATTTATGGTTCTGCAACTTCAAGACCGAGGGCTTGTAAGGCTAGACGGTCGGTATATGATTTTTGCGATATACTTTCTTTTTCACCAAGTTCCTTGTCTAAAATCATTTTTTTGATGTTTTTATTTTCTTTTCTTTGTTCAGACAATGCTTTTGCCGCAATTAGAATTTCACTTGCTTCATCTGCGCGAATGTGCAGTGCCTGGGCGATTTGAGATTCCTGGGAAGAAGCGAGATTTTCCAGGGTCGTAAAGGTCTTTATAAGGATTTTTTCACGTTTTTCTCCAACGTGGGGAAGAGAAGAAAAGATGCTTACTGTATTTTCCTTCGTTCGTAAATTCTGGTTACGGCTTGTTGCAAAACGGTGTGTTTCGTCCCGAACTCTCTGTAATAAACGCAGGGCATCGCTTCGTCGAGGTAAACATACTGGCTTAGAAGCGTGAGGACGCCATATTTCTTCGTCCCGCTTTGCAAGTCCGGCAATTGGTATATCAAGACCAAGGGCTTTTAATATTGAATCTACTGCATTTACCTGTCCGATACCACCGTCAATTAATATAAGGTCAGGCAGTTCGGCGTTTTCATTTTTTAGGCGGCTGTAGCGTCTACTTGCAGCTTCCCTCATTGAAGCAAAGTCGTCTATAACTCCGTCAGTTGTCTTTAAGCGAAAATATCTGTAATTCTTTTTATCTGGATTTCCCTTCCAAAAACTGATAAGAGAAGCGACTGGAAATTTTCCGCCGATATGGGCAATATCAAATCCTTCAATCCTTTCAGGAAGGCGTGGAAGTCCTAAAAGTGTTTTTAGTTCTTCTAGAGCTGGTGTATCGCCCCGATCCCTCATTCGCCGGATAATATCCTCATGTGCATTACTTTTTGCCATATTCAGTGATGCAGCATGCCGTCTGTTTTCCTGGGTTAAACGACGGTCATTTGCAGAGCAGTTTATGACGATAATATTTGTTTTATTCTTAAGATCTTTCTGAAAATCTAAAAGCCATTGACTTAAAAAATCCGAGTTATCTTCGTCTGTAACATACACTGTCGGAGGAAAGTCCTCAGGTTTTGTGTAGTAGGCAGTTGCAAATTCTTCTAAAAGTTCGTCATCTTCTGCAAGACTTTCAACACGGAAGTTATCGCGGGCAGTCATTTTACCTTCGCGGATTTTAAGCACCGTAAAACTTACAAGTTCGCCTTCTCGCCAGTGAGCAATGTAGTCTCTGTCCACACTTCCCGCAAAGTCTTCAACAAGATTTTGATTTTGCATTACTGTAAGTGCTTTTAAGCCATCTCGTATTCTTGCGGCTTTTTCAAACTTCATTTGTGCAGCGGCAGCTTTCATTTGTGCGGTCATGCGGGTGACTGTTTCATCACCTTTTCCCTCAAGTAGAGCCTTAATTTCATCGATATATTCAATATAGGCTTCTTTTGCTATTTTGTTGCAGCATGGAGCCTTACAGCGTCCGATGTGATAATACATGCATGGTGCCGTTCTTTTTTTGAATGTTTTGCAGTGGCGTACAGGGTAAAGCTTGTAAAGCGTTTCGATGAATGTGTCTAATGCTCCTGCGTCAGGATATGGACCATAATAAGTCGAGCCGTCTTTTTTGAGCTGTCTTGTTTTGTAGAAGCGTGGAAATTCCTCGTTTGTTATTTTTAACGAGGGGTAGGATTTTCCATCTTTGAGCTGAATATTGTACCGCGGGGTGTATTTCTTTATGAGATTATTTTCTAAAAGAAAAGCCTCGTATTCGTTGGACGTGGTTATGTATTCAATTGACTCGGCGTTAGACACAAGAAGCTGCACTTTTATGTGTTGTTCACCGGAAAAGTAAGAGGAGAGTCTGTTTTTAAGATTCTTGGCCTTACCGACATAAATGACGGTTCCTTCGCTGTTCCGCCATAAATAAACACCGCTTGAGGAGGGCGCTTTTAGTGCGGTCTGATGAAGTTTCTCGTAGGCCGGATTAATTGATGTATTCATTATGAAAAGGATTTCTTTTGCAAATATTTTAGCATATTCTGCTGTGCTGTGCATGTGCTTGTCAATGCTTAATGCACAGTCAAAGTCTCTTGTTATCGGAGGAGAAAAAGGATGGGCAGGTCTTTTATCCGCTGAAGGGATAACAAAAGGTATCGGTCGATTTGGTTTTGACGCCCTTGAACTTGAAACTCAAACACCCCCGGTAAATGATGGCACGGACATGCTTTTGACTTTTGATGATGGAAAAATAAGTGAATTAACCGGACGCTACGATATTCTTGAAAATCATCTTATCCCTTCAAAAGGAGCTATCAAAGGAAACGGTTCTGCTTTAAGTCGTGGAACTGCTAAGGGAATTGTGCTTCAGGGAAACGAAAAATCAATTTCAGGTTCATCTGGACTTGTTGGGTCATTTACAATTGAATTCTGGCTTTCTCCTTCTCTGGCAGAAAACGGTGAAAAAGTTTACAACTGGCGTACATCAATGAATTATGCAAAATATTCAGAATTTCAGAATGTAAGTGCTGTGTTTATAAATAACCGCCTTGAATGGAAATTTAAAAATGTCTTTCCGGCTTTTAGTGAGCAGGAAGTTATCTTAAACGGATTTACCGCAGTTGTTCCTGGAGAATGGAGCCGTCATACAATTACTTTTGATGAGGAAACTGGCTGTTTAGAGTATCTTGTAAACGGAAGGACAGAATCAATCAAATACATAACATCCACTGGACACGAAAGAGGTACTGTCTGTATTCCTGTTCTTGGTGTTCATTCAGTTTTGGAAATTTGTCCTTCATATACAGGAAGAATCGATAATATAAGAATTCAGCGTTCTGCTTATCAAAAAGATTTTAAAGATGTATATGTAACCGGAAATGAAAACTATAAGACTTCCGGAGGCCGATTTGTAACTCAGCCGCTTCTTGTCTCTCAGTCAGCTGTTCTAGATGAAATTTCAGCATTAATGAATGTGCCTGCACAGACAGAAATAAGATTTTATGTTCGTTCTGGAGATAATTGTTACGGATGGACTGATTCCTATCCTGAATGGAAAGATGTTATTCCTGGCGAAAAAATTCAGGATGTTTCAGGGCTTTATTTTCAGGTTGCGGCAGAACTTTTACCAGATGGTGCAGGCTCTAAAACTCCAAGCCTTACGCAGCTGACTTTAAAATACACCGAGGCTGAACTTCCACTTCCGCCTTTTACCGTTCAGGCTGAGCCCGGAGATGGAGAGGTAACCCTGACATGGAGTTATTCAGTTGATGACAGTGCCGGAGGTTACTATGTTTACTATGGTTCAAAACCCGGAGAATATTTGGGAAGAGTCGCACTTGAAGGTTCTTCTCCGATAAGAGTTGGAAATAAAACTTCAATCACTTTAACAGGATTAAATAATGGAACTATCTATTATTTTGCGGTGTCGTCTTATTCACGAATAGATGGTCGCATTAACGGTGTGCTTTCAAAAGAAGTATTTGCTCGTCCTTCAAAAAGACTGGCAAAAAAATAAGAGGTATAAAATGGCTCAAAATCAACTTTTACTTTCAAGAGCTCGTTCAGCTGTGATTGCCAGAGATTTTAATCTGGCTGTCCGCCTTTATAAGCAGCTTTTACGCGATGACAGGGATAATATTCAGTTGTTAAATCACCTCGGAAATCTTTATATGAAAGCTGGAAAAGATGATCAGGCTCTTGGTGTTTTTAAGAGAATTTCTGAGCTTGATAGAGAAAATTGTGATCCGCTTATTACAATGGGTGGAATTTACCGCAGGTTAAAACGTTATGAAGAAAGCATTGCTGCTCTGGAACAGGCGCTTGTGCTTGACGGCGATAATGCTCAAATTTCCTATAATCTTGGTTTTACGTATAAAATTATGGGTGATAATGAAAATGCCATCAGCTGCTTTGAAGACGCAATAGAAATGAATCCTGATGATGTTTTAGCCTATAATCATCTCGGAGCAATATATGCGGCAAAGGGCGAACACGAAAAAGCCGTTCAATCTTATCAGCGCGGTCTTAACGTTGATGCAAATCATCCTGTATTGCTTTTAAATCTTGCAAAAAGTTATGAGAGTTTGGGAGAATATGAAAAAGCATGCAGTGCGTATTCTGGGGCATTGCGCTCACGGCCATTGTGGATAGATGCGATTGACGGATATTCACGACTTTTAATATCGATTCAAAAAGCACGAGAAGCATATAATCTTGTAACAAGAGCAATTGCCGTAAATCCTAAGGATCAAAAATTAAAAGATGCCCTTGAGAATGTAAAAAAGCATTTAGATGATATTCCACAAAATGCAGAACCAAGTAATCAGGGAGACAAACTTGATGTTCCGCCGTTTTTTGACGGTGATAGTGAAGTTGCAACAGGTGAAGAGGAATTTGAATCCCACGGTGCAGAAATTCATATGGAAGATGCACAGCAATTTTCAGAAATTGAAGATGCAGAATTGAATGAACCAGATATTCCAGCTAATGATATTAAAGAGACAAAAGAAGATGATTATTCAAGTCCATTTGATTTTGATTCAATGGGAATGGATGATTTGGCAAATGATGGTCCTCTGGATCCTCTTGTTTTTCAAAAAGCTGATGACGCTGATAATTTTGGCGTTGAGCCTGAACAAAATCTTGATGATTTAATAAAAAATGATGAAGCCCCACTTGATACAGAAGAAAGTCCGATAGAAAACAGCGGAGTTTTTGATGATTTTGAAGATGACAATTTTTATGATATGGGAGAAGATAATCAGGATCAGATTTCTTTAGATGACGGGTCAGCTTTGCCACAGGAAAACTCTCCGAAAAACCTTGATTTGCCTGCTGAAAATGACGAAGTTAGCGAAAATCTTCAGGAAATTGAAAAATTAAAGGATGATTTAAAATTCCAGGTTGAAAAAGCTGAATTTGCAGTTGATAAAGCAAATTTTGCAGCAGAAAAAGCATTGGATGCGGCACAGCAGGCAGAAGAAAGTGTTCAACTGCTGGAAGACAATAAAGAAGAATTCGACGGTACAGATGAACTTTTGAAACAGAATGAAAATGAGCCGGAAGAGGTTCCGCAAGCAGAAGAAGACTCTGGCGAAGAAGAAGAACTGGAGCCGCAAGAAGAAGACTTTGGCGAAGAAGAAGAACTGGAGCCGCAAGCAGAAGAAAGTGATATTTTATTTCTGACAGAAAATGACAAAGAAGAAGCCGATACTGTAGAAATAGAAGATTTCGATGATAATAAATCTCTTATCACTGATGATAAAAACGAGGATGAAAGGCTTTCACTTTTTGTAAAACTTCGTGAACTGCTGGAATATCTGCCTCAGGAAAAAAAAGCTGAGTTTGAGACAAGCGAAATAAGGCTGAAAATGGATTATGTAATATCAAGGCTTTCTGGAGAAAAGGGACTCCTGGAAAAAATTAATGAGCTTATTCAGAGCGGTTCTGTAATGCCATGCGAAAGCTATCAGGAAACATCGGAAGATAATCTTTTGCAGAATGGAGTTTCAATTTTAAAGGAACTTGTTGCCTGCTTACCTGATGATACAATGAAGCAGGCAATGGAAAACCAGCTTGAGAAAATTGTCTGAACATTACCAGAACCTTAACGGTAAATAATTCTTGAATGGCTTAAAACCTCATTGCCGCTATCTGTGATAAGTACATCGTTTTCAAGCCTTACACCCCCTGATTTGTTGTCATACAGACCAGGTTCAAGAGTTACAATCATGCCTGATTTAAAAACAACATCTTCGCCTTGTTTTGTGCTGACTCGAGGAAACTCGTGTATTTCCAGTCCTATTCCGTGGCCTAAGGTATGAGGCATTGTCTTTTTTGCTTTTTTGAATATATCTTCCGCCGTTAAGGCAGCAATTCTAATCTGTTCTCCTGCTTTGTAATATGGGAGAGATGCCTCAGCTGCTTTTTTTACAAGTTCAACCAGTTTTAGCTGCTCTTCATCTGCGTCTTTTACAACTGTCAACGTTGTATCTGATGTGTATCCTTCATAAACGACTCCAAAATCAAGTATTGAAAGTCCTTTTGCTGGCCATTGAGCATTTGTGTATCCTGGAAAAGCGTGAATTGCAAAACTACGTGCAGGCCCTGCTGCCAGTGTATCAAATCCGTTTCTCTCGCATCCGTTTATGCGAAGTTCTTTTTCAATAAGCAGGGCAACATCCATTTCTGTCTTTATTGAGCCGTCATCAATGCCTGCTTCAATTTTGTCGATTATCAGATCTCCTACGCGGCAGGCTTCTTTTGTACATTCTATTTCGTATTCATCCTTGCAGGCTCTCAGTTCCTTTACATAATCATGAACTGATTTTTCCCTGCAAAGTACATCCCAATCCTGCAATGCATCAACATACTGTAAGAATGATGGATATGATGTTACGGGGCTAAGTTCAATTTTAAGTCTTGATCCACGTATTTTAAATGATTTTAAGGTTTCTTTTACGGCATTAGTATTTTTTCTGTCGTATTTATTATATGGAACAATTTTAACATCGATACTTCTTTCTGCGGCTAAATTCTCGTCCCATGGAATGAGAACACTTCTTTCATCGCTGGTGCAAATCCATAGTGCGTCTGTGGGATGACCGGTAAAATATCTTACGGAAGCGTCCCTGTGTTCCTCATTGTCTTCAAAAACCGCTGCCGTTATATTATTTTTTTTCATATACTCAAACAGTTTTTTACGACGGTCGCTGTATATTTTTTTTAATTCATCTTTAGTGTAATTTTTCATCTTTTGTTATCCTTGAGATTTTCGTTTTAAAAACATATTTTTTACTGCAAAAATTACAGGATCTTTTGTAATTATCAATAGCATAATTCCACATATTGCAAACACTGTGGCAGTTGTGCAGACAATTCCGCCATATCCTAAGATTCTTCCTTTGTTTTCAAGAATTGGAATCAGCGCTTTTCTTGTAAAAAATGTAGGAACAGATGCAATTACCGAATATACAATCATTTTAATAGAATAAAGTAAAGTACTGCTGACAACTGTCTTAACGTCTATTGAGCTGTTTTTCTTTAAAAATATAAAAAGAAGAATTGAATTAGCAAGACTTCCAAATGTCAGGGCAAGGGCAATTCCTGAACCGCTTAATGGTTTTATAAGAATCAATGCCAAAATCATATTGATTAAAAGCCCCAGAATCCCTGCGAGGGTTGGAGATTTTGTGTTTCCCTGTGCATAAAATGCAGGAGCAACAACACGGTTGAGTGCAATAAAAAACAGACCGGCAATGTGCGCTCTGAATGCGTTAAGTGTAAGCTGAACAGAATTGTCGTCAAAGCTTTTTGATTTGTAAACGAGAGAAATGATTTCTTTACCGCTTACAAGTGAATAAAAGGTAACAGGAATTGAAATTAGTGCGATTATTTTTATTGCCTGTCCTAAAAGTGAATTAAATTTATCCCAGGACTGTTGTTTTGCAAGACCGCTTAAATCTGGTAGAATTACAGTACCAATTGAAACGGCAAAAATTCCAAGAATTAATTCCTGAAGTCTAAGTGAGTATTGCAGGGAAGATACAATTCCTGTACCAGCTTTTCCTGCAAGGGCTGTTGAAACGACGTCATTGAGCTGGTACGCTGCCATTCCGATTATTGTCGGGACTATCAGTGAAATTACTTTTTTTGTTCCAGGATTTTTTAATGTCTTGTGTAAAAATGTAAAATGACAGCTCCATCCGCATTTTATTACAAAGGGAAGTTGAAAAAGTGCTTGAATACAACCTCCCGTGATTACGCCGATTGACATTGCCCGCGCTGCCATCTGTGCCTTAAATTCTTCATCAGCGGAATTTTTTGTTAAAAGCGGAGTTAAGATATATGTAAATGCAATCACAATTGAGTTAAATAAAACTGGAGTAAATCCAGAAGGACTGAATATTTTTACTCCATTCAAAATTCCCTGAAAAAAAGCCGCAATGGAAATTACAAACAGGTAAGGAAACATTATTCTTGTTAAAAGTGCAGCTTCGTTTATTAACAGTTCATCGCCAGAATCTAAAAACAGAGGAACAATAGCTGGTGAAAAAACAATTCCTAATACAACAACCACAGTCGTACAGAAACTTACTAAAGTAAGGGTTGAGTTTAAAAATTCTCTGGTTGATTTTCCGTCTTCTGTTTCTAAATAACCACGAAAAGTAGGAATAAATGCTACAGAAATAGAATTTTCTGCAAAAAGTCTTCTGAGTAAGTTTGGAATCATAAAAGCAATTCCGAATGCATCAGCAAATTTTGAGGTTCCTAAAAAAGCAGCTTTAGTCATTTCCCGAACAAGACCTAAAATTCTTGAGCAAAGTGTAAAAAAAGAAAGTGAAAGTCCTGACGCAAGAAGGGAAGATTTAGATTTAATTTTTTCCATATTTATAGAATAAACTTTTAACTGCTTGTGTGCAAATGGGTGAACCGATTTTGAGCAAGGCTGGTCCTTATACATTTAAACTTTAAATTCTCTTAAAAAATAAAAAATTGTCATTTTACTAGCAGAAAATTTCATAGGGGATTATAATCTGAATTAGACAAAATGGAGATAATTGCATAAATGTCAAAAAAGTATTTTTTTCAGCGGGTTGGTGAAACAAGGATTATACCTATTTCATTAAAAATTGTAGCGATTTTTACTGTTTTGCTCCTGCTTTCAAATTTCGCAACAAACACCATTAACTTGATTATGAGTCAGCGTCAGATTATAAATCTGAACAACGAAATTATGGTTTCTAGATTGAAAGATTTGTATTCTGCTGCAAGTAATCAATATCAGATTTACAACTTTAATGGAGATAGACAGAACTCCATTGAAGCATTGAAAACTGTTGCAAAAAACGGCTTTGAACTTCCAAACAGTTATGCAGTGGCATTTGACCGTCAGGGAAATATTTTGTTTGAAATATGTGCGGACGGAACTCAGTCTGATGAATCAAGTATCCGTGATTTAATGATAAAAGAAGGAGTAGACAGCCTTGAATCTCCTGATTACAAATTTGATGATTATACATTTTACGATAAGCACACCCTTCAGAATTTAAATAATGATTATGAAAAAGAAGTTTTCGACGGTTCTGTAAATTTTGAGACTAAAAACGGATCCTATTTTGGAGTATACAAGTATCAAAGTGACTGGCAATGCTATTTTATTCGTGCCGAACTCAGGGCAGATACACAGCGATCAACGTTTATAGTTCTTGCGTTCATTTCTCTTGTAATAGTCGTTCTTCTTGTGGTTTTCCTTCTTGTCGGTTATAAGGTATTCGGAAAAATTCTTGCAAATGTCCGAAATATTACAAACAGTCTTTATCAGATGCAGCAGAATCAGCAGCTGACAAAAATCGACCTTTCAAATTCTCCAAATGATGATATTACTTATCTTGCTGCAAGTTTTAATTCGCTTTCTTCAACTATAAGTAATCTTCTTGGAATTTTTCAAAAGTTTGTTTCTAAAGATGTTGTTGCAAAAGCCTATAATGAACATCAGATAAGGCTTGAAGGAAAACGGAGAAATCTTACAATCCTGTTTTCTGATATTAAGAGTTTTACTTTTAGAACGGAAACCCTTGGAAACGACATAATCGATCTTCTCAATGTTCATTATGATAGGGTAATTCATGCGGTGCATGAAAACATGGGTGTAATTGGATCAATTATCGGTGATGCAATTCTTGCAATTTATGGAACCGATAATGTTAAGCAGAAATCTCTTGATTCTCTGGAAGCTGCATGGGCAATAACAGATTTAACTCAGCAGCTACGGGAAAAAATGATTATTCGCAGGGAAGAAATTGAAAAAAAACGTAAACTTACCGGTTCTGAGGAAATGGTATTTAAGGCTGTTTTGATTGATGTTGGTGTAGGAATTGACGGGGGAAACGTATTCTACGGAAATATTGGTTCCAACGAGCATATGACAAATACGGTAATCGGAGATAATGTAAATTCTGCCAGCCGGCTTGAAGGTTTAACCAGAATTTATCATCTTCCTGTTATCTGTTCTCAATATGTAAAAGATGAAGTTGAGTCATATTCAGATAAGTACACTTTCTTTGAAATAGATACTGTTCAGGTAAAAGGAAAAACAGAGGGTAAAAAAATCTTCTATCCGGTAAATCTCGCAACTGCTGAAGAAGGGCTTGGTGATAAGTTTAAGATTTTTGAAGAAGCTCTTGCCTCATACTACAGCGGAGACTGGACAAAGGCAAGAAAACTATTTAATCAAAGTGAATTAGAGGTAAAAGAAGTATTTTTGGAAAGAATAGGCAGGGCTAGTGCACCTGCTGACTGGAGCGGAATATGGACAATGACAACAAAATAAATGAACTTCAAGAAGCTGAGACCCACAGAGAAGTTCAGCTCTTTTTAAAGGATGAATTAAAAAATTTAAGTTTTTCAAAAGCTGCCCAATATGATCTTGAAAAAGAGTATGCACTTACAAAGAATAATAAAAACAGGTCTGTTGTAATTATTTTATGTGTTTGTGCCTTCGTTGTTGCTCTTTTTACAGCAGGACTCGTCTACGTAATCAATTCTTCTAACGAAAATATAAAGGTTAACATTGATACATTTAACGACTTGAATCTCCGTGCCCTCCTGAATTCAGCAGGCAGAGTAGAATCTCTTTACGCAAATGCCGTTCGCTCTAAAGAAATTCTTGTTTCACAGCGTGATGATGAACTGACTGCAGCGGAGCAAAAGCGGGAAAATGATTTGTTCACTTTGCAATCTGTAAGTAAGGTTTCGACAAAGGCCGCCATTCAAAAGAAACAGGAGCAGATACAGTCTGAATACCAGAAAACGGTAAAAGCAATTAAAGAAAAATATAATCAGAAAATTGCTGACAGTGATAAAGAAATTGAAGAATTAAAACTTCAGCTTTCAGAATATGATCAGGAAGAAATTTCCAGAGCTCAGTCAGATGCTTCTGTTTTAGACAGTCAGAAACAGTTAAGTGATCTGGAAATGAAAACCTTGTCAAAAAGATATCAGGACAGAATTGATGACTTAAAAAAACAGATGGCACTTCAGCAGCGTGAAGCAGTAAAACAGCAGCGCGAAGCTGTTGAACAGGTGCGAAAAACTTATCAAGCAAAAATCGACCTTCTTGATCCTGATGCCAGAAGCCAGTCAAAAGTTCAGGATCAGATTATCCTTGATACTGGAATTCCGAAAACTGCAAAATCTACTTCGGTGATAGAATTCAGGGAGCATTTTGACGGCTCAAAATATACATCTTCATTTAAATCACCGTCAGAAGTATTTATGGACGCAATTCAGGAAGCAACTGTTTCTCTTGAAGATTTTAATACTATTGCCAACAGGTTTTCTTCGATTCCTCTTGAAAACACAATCAGACATTATGTTCCTGCCATGCAGCGTCTTGCTTATCACATTACAACAAATATGGCAGCTGCCCAGCAGAAAATGCAGGTTCAAATTGACGAGCTAAAGGACACCGTTGAAAAACGTGACTCATATATTTCACAGCTTGAGCAGTCATTTGAGTCAATCTGCACAGAAAACAAAAATTCTGTTTCCCAGGCCTGCATCGTGAATTGTCAGAATAAAAACCTTATTGATCTTTATATGACTGATGCAGGAAAATCAATGTTTTCAGAAAATGTTGTAAGCCTTGACGGTTATGTAAGAGATTCAAAAAGAACACAGTGTGAATTAGTTATTACAAAAAACGGAGACGTATATACAGCTTCCCCAAAAACTGGAGCTAAGTATTCAAATAAGGATGCTTTGGTTACTGGTGCAAAAGTTTACCTTGTTCCACCTCCTGCTGAAAAAAAATAAGCCGCACCAGATTAAAACGACAGGGACTCTTTAAAGCCTGACGTTGATAGAGAACGATAGAGAGTTGAAAATTCACCTTATAAATGATAAATTCATTTACTATTTATTTCGAGGTACGTGATGGAACTATCAAACACAGAGTTAACTCCGGTCGTTATACCAATCCGCATTGGTATTGATGTTGGTTCGACAACAGTAAAAGTAGTTTGTTTAGATGAAAATGATAAAATGCTCTACGGTGATTACCAAAGACACCGTGCTGATATACGTAATACAATTATCTCAGTTGTTTCAAAAGCTCTTGATGAAGTAGAAAAACAGCTTCCGCTTGGAAACAAGCATACAGTTTCTGTAAAAGTAACAGGTTCGGGTGGTCTTTCTGTTTCTCAGTGGCTTGATATTCCTTTTATTCAGGAAGTTGTGGCAGCTACAACGGCTGTTAAAAAACTTATTCCTCAGACTGACGTTGTAATCGAGCTTGGTGGAGAAGATGCCAAGATTACATATTTTTCAGGCGGTGTAGAACAGCGCATGAACGGAACCTGTGCTGGTGGTACAGGGGCATTCATTGATCAGATGGCAGCTCTTCTTGAAACTGATGCACCAGGTCTTAATAAGCTGGCAGCAGGATACGAGACTATTTATCCTATTGCAGCCCGCTGTGGTGTATTTGCAAAGACGGACGTTCAGCCACTTATTAATGAAGGTGCGCGCCGAGAAGATATCGCTGCCTCAATTTTTCAGGCAGTTGTGAATCAGACAATTTCAGGTCTTGCCTGTGGTAAACCAATTCGTGGAAACGTAGCTTTTTTAGGCGGACCTCTTCACTTTTTGGATCAGCTTCGTCAGCGTTTTATTGAAACTTTGAAACTTACTCCAGAAGAAACCATAGTTCCTGAGGATTCTCAGCTTTTTGTGGCAGCAGGTTCCGCTTATTCTGCAGAGAAAAAACTGGCATGTGTAGGTGATGAACAGCCAAAGCCATTTTTAACAATTGCAGAATTCAGAGACAGCCTGAAAAATCTTGAGGGTGCAGAATTGAATGAAGTTCAGCGACTTGAGCCTCTCTTTAAGGATGAAGAAG
>JAZSJM010000117.1:0-3972 GCA_045534325.1 Treponema sp.
TGATGCTGTTATGTATGTTCTTGCCGATAAGGGACAGTATGCTACGGATGGATCGGTTTATATGCATCAGATGTTTTCGAATCCAGATAAAACAGCAGGGGATCATGTTGAGCAGGCCTGGGAACATCTTGGATTTATGACAAGCGACCATAAATTGGGAATTCTTCAGGCTTCATTAAATGGTGAACTTGATTTGCCGCAATCAAAATATGGAAGAATGACCTTTTTATTCGGATATACTTTTGAATATGTAAAAAACTCTGGTGTTAGTTCAAACGTATACAAGGGTGGAACTATAAATTGGACTTATGATGAAACAACTGGTTATACTCTTGATGGTGTATCTGTAACAAAAGATGAATTATATGATGAAGCAAAAGCGGTGGCTGCTTCACAAAAAGAAGATTGGATAAATAATTTAACCGATAAAGTCAATCATTATATAACTCTCGGCTTTAAGTATGTTTACTAAAAAAAATAATTAAAGAAGCGTAAACCAGATTTTTAAGCGAAGTTGGGTTACGCTCAATTACCATCTTTTATTTTTCTTTTGGAATAAGAACTCCATTACCATTGCTTAATTTTTCTCTGTTTTCTTTTGTTCCCCAGTTTTGAGCAACATAACCCGCTGCCTCAAATCTTTTTAATTCCCGATCTTCAAATGCTTTGGTTAAAAGTTCTTCAATCTCAAGATTTTTATAAATTTCGAAGGCCTCTTCAATTGAGGCCCGAAGTACAGGGTGTTTTGGACTAAAAAGTACACAACAATCTTCGTATGGAAGAATTGATGTTTCATAAGTCTTAATAAATCGTGCAGTTTGGATGATTTCCTCTTTATCCATTCCCACCAGTGGCCTGATTAATGTCATGTCTGCTGCTGCCTCTGTTACGGCCATGTTTTCTATTGTCTGACTTGCCACCTGACCTAAACTTTCTCCAGTTATAAGACAATCTGCTCCGATTCGTTTAGCAAGCATTTTTGAAACTTTCATCATACACATTCTTAGCATTAAGGTCGTATAGTTTTCCGGGGATTTCCTTTTTATCTGCATTTGAACCTGAGTAAATGGAATGATGTTAATATGAGTCCTTAATCCAAAGCCTGAAAGAATTTCTGCCAGTTTTTCAACTTTTTCCTGTGCTTCTTTTGATGTATATGGATAGGAGTGAAAATAAATACATTCAACACTCATGCCTCGACGCATCATTCTATAGCCGGCAACAGGGGAATCAAGTCCGCCGCTTAAAAGTAATAAGCCTTTACCAGAACAACCTACTGGAAGTCCCCGGCATCCTTTGTTTGAGTCGCTGTAAACATATGCTTTTTCCCTGATTTCAACTGTAAATGTTACATCAGGATTGTGAACATCAACACTCATTAAATTGTCATCAAAAACGAGATTTCCTGCTTCCCTCATTATTCCGTAACTGTCGAGCTCAAAACTTTTATCACTGCGTTTTGCTTCAATTCTGAATGATTTACAACCACGTTCCTTTGCTATTAAGGCAAGTTCATAAACTTTTTGTTGAATTGACTCAATTTTTTTTTCAACAGGATGAGCCTTAGCCCAGCCTGTTATTCCTATAAGGTGATTTAACATAAATTCTACGGCAGGACAGGCATCATCATCACATTCGATATAAAGACGCCCAAAGTTTAAGTGAACTTTAGCGTTTACAGAAAGCAGATAGTTTTTTGCATTTTGAACGAGAAGTCGCTCAAAATTTTTTATATTTGAACCTTTTAGTGTAAGTTCACCGAGTTTTCCCAAATAAGTATTCATAAAATAAATATATCAGAATAAAATTTTTATTTCTATATTGTCAAAATGACAAAAAGTGTGATAATGTCATATTACTATGATTGAGAAAATTTTCCCAGATACGAGATTTGATAAAACTTTAGGAAAAACACTGCCCGTAATGTTAAGGGAAAAAGTTAAAAAAAATGCTAACCTTACATTACAAGAAGTAAAAAATAAAAGCGGTGTCTTTGTTCGATATAGTTATTCGCAGGTTTATCAGCATATAATTGAAATGGCTTGTTCCTTAAAAAAACTTGGAATTTGTCGCGGTGATCACGTAGGTCTTATGAGTGATAACCGACGCGAGTGGTTTATAACTGACTATGCTCTTTTGTCTTTAGGTGCAGTTGATGTTCCCCGTGGTTGTGATTCCATGGGGCAGGAAATCCGCTTTATTTTAAATTTTAGCGATTGTAAAGTAAGTTTTTTTGAAAATGGAAAACAGCTTGAGAAAGTCCTGGAAAATATAGAGGAAGTTCCTCAATTAAAAACTGCAATTCTCTTTGACTATCCTGATGAGCAGATTGTGAAAAAGGCAGAGGATGCAGGACTTTCAGTAATAAATTATCATTTCCTTGAAAGTTCTGGAGTAGAAATAACGAAGGAAGAATGGAAAGAGATTGAAGACGATATGGAGAAAATCCATCCGGATGATGTTGCAACAATTATCTTTACCTCTGGAACAACTGGTCTTCCTAAGGGTGTTCAGCTTACTCATGACAATTACATTGCACAGTGTGAAGTTGCTCATAATGCGTTGAATATAATGCAGAGGGGAGATATTTGGTTTTCTGTTCTTCCTATCTGGCACAGTTTTGAACGTGCTTTTAATTACATGGTTGTGGCACTTGATGGAGGATTTGCGTACTCTAAACCTATTGCTTCCGTTATGCTAAGTGATATGGCTCAGGTTCAGCCGCAGTGGATGAATGCAGTTCCCCGCCTGTGGGAATCAATTGCACAGGGGTTGTTCCGCGAAATAAAAAAGCAGAGTGGTATTCGTCAGTGGGAATTTAATACGGCTGTTTATATTGGCAAACAGTTTTATAAAGCTAAGGAACTTGTATTTGGTTTAAAGTGTCGTTATCGCTGGTATCCAAGATTCATCGAAACGATAATTGGTATTATCCCTTATTTATTGCTGTGGATTCCTCGTTTTGCAGCAGAACACTTAGTTTATAAAAAAATTCGTGCAAAATTTGGTGGAAAAATGCGTGCGGCAATTTCAGGAGGTGGAGCACTTCAGCCTTCTACAGAAGCTTTTTATCACGCAATAGGCTTCAAACTTCTTGAAGGTTACGGAATGACAGAATCAGCCCCTGTAATTTCTGTATGTAATTCCAAAAAACCTCGTTCAAACAATGTTGGTTCAATTTTTGCAAGTTTTGAGCTAAAAATTGTTAAAGAAAAAAACGGAAAAATTGAAAATACTACACCGTTAAAACCTGGAAAGCGTGGTCTTGTATTGATAAAAGGTCGGCAGGTTATGAAAGGCTATTATAAGCGGCAGGATTTGACTGACGCTGTCATTGATAAAGACGGCTGGCTTAATACCGGGGATCTTGGAATGATCAGCTATGATAATGAATTGAAGCTTGTCGGTCGTGCAAAAGATACAATTGTTCTTTTAGGGGGAGAAAATATTGAGCCTCTCCTTATAGAAAAAGCAGTCAATTCTTCACCTTATGTTGAGCGTTGTGTTGCCTTAGGGCAGGATCAAAAGTATATCGGTGCCTTGATTTGTCCAAATCAGGCAAATGTTATAGCCTATGCGGAAGAAAACTCGATTGTATATGATAATTATGATACTCTTCTTGAAACAAACGAAATTCAAAATCTTTTCCGTTCAGAAATTGATATGCTCGTAAATGCAAAAACCGGATTTAGAACTTGTGAAAGAATTTTTAAATTTAAGCTTTTAAAAGAAAGTTTCCAGGTTGGAAAAGAAATCAACGTAAAACAGGAAGTAATGCGCCACGTTGTTAATCAGATTTACAAAAAAGATATTAAAAAAATCTTTTCATCTAAATAAATTTAAATGATTAATATAAAAATCCACATGTAGCTATTGTGCATTGTGGATTTTTTTTAATCTAAGTAATAGATAAATCACTTTATATCATCTATAATTTGATTGATGAAAAAGTTTGTTTATCCTTTTTTGTTT
>JAZSJM010000111.1:0-4885 GCA_045534325.1 Treponema sp.
ATACATTTTTAACTCTCAATCTGATAAAATTTTCAATTATAATTAGATATGCATAAAAAGGACTCATCAAAGGATGGCTTTCTCAACAATTACAATCTGCTGATTTTTGCTTCGTGGTTTTTCAGGAATTGTATATTTCAATTTTCCTTCCTCAATAAGCGGAATTATGTAATTCTTGATAAAATATGCCGGATGTTTTTCGTCAAAGCCAAACTGTTTAGCAATCACTTCTTTTGATCTTGGTTTCCGGCAAAAATCTATTATCTCTTCTGTTAATCGATTTTCAGATCTTTTTTCATTATAGAGAGTGACTTTAAATGTTCCTCTTGTATTTTCAAATTTTGGCTCAAGCAAACCTGCCTTTTTCATCTCTGCGTAGATTGTAGGAATACCGGAGTATCTGTTTTCTGTCGTATTTAAGATTTCCATAGCAGCGGCAATAAATGGATTTCTTACATCTGCCTTAGTTTTTCCAAGTTCATCGAGTGTGAGACGTCCGTATAATCCGCCCGGATTTGAAACTTCAATTCGATCAGGATACATTTCGATACGGATTGGATCATTTTCTGTATGAATACTGTAGTCACGATGAATCAGCGCGTTCAGGATAATTTCTCGAATGGCTTTTACCGGATATTCATAAACATCATTACGGTGACCGGTTTCATCAACTACAGTTGAAATTTTCATATTCTGCTGAACGAAAGCAAGTGCGCTTTCAAGCATCTGGGGAATTGTTCCATCAAGCCTCTTGTTTACAAGAAAACGTTCTCCGGTTGCTGCTTCTTCTGCATAAGTATTCGATGCACATACAACAGCTACAATATCGAGATTTGGCGAAAGATACTGAGGATATTTACCGAACAACATTATTCCGCAGACAGTAGGATTTCCTTCCTTATCCGAAAGTCCGTTTAATGTAACAAGAGTTTTTTTGTCCATATTTACAAGGTTCGGTTTTACAGAAACCGCCTTAGCAATAAATCCGTCCAGCTGGATCTGGTCGATCATGGAATCATCGATTCGCCTGCTTGTCCTAAGCTCATCTTCCGTTTTATATTTGAAGGCATCATAACTGTAGATTTCATATTCGGTCATCGGTAAATCAGCATCCCCGATTCGGATATAAGAACCCTTGCTTTTTCCTTTTCCTGTGTAATAGCATGGTTTGCTTACAGAATCCATCTCTGCAATTTCTGCAGAGGCAACAATCTTCCCTTCATATTTGCAAAAACTTATCAGAGGTCTGACTACAGGCTCCATTTCTTTTGCCTGCTCAACAATTTTCTTTTCAAGATCATCAGGATTCTGAATTCCGCAAACTTTATAGCCCGCTTTTTCATCAATTCCGAAAATAATAATTCCGCCCTCGGTGTTGGAAAAACTTGAAAAACTGTCATAAAGCTTTTCTGGAGTCCCACCCTTTGAGCTTTTAAATTCTATTTTTGAAGTCTCGGTTTTTCTTTCCTTTATTTTCGTAATCAGGTCGATTAATTCAGATTCCTGCATAATTTCTCCTATAAAAACATCATTTTACGAAAATAATAGCACAGATTACGAAAATATACAATTTTACGTAAATAAATTACGAAAATAAATGTAAAGGAGGTCATTATGACTATTGATTTCATTTGTAATTCGTTCCTGGATTTTCTTATAGAAACGATTTTCAGGATTTTAAGGAATATATTGAACCGACCCCAAATTCTAGGACAGTTTAAGCAGCTGCCTCGTTGGGAGTTTTCCAACCCCAAAAAGAAAACTAGCCTTATTCTTAAAGTCATGATAAAATAATATTATATTATTAATCTGGAGTCTCCTATGACTATTTCAAAAAGTTGGTTTTCTTATTTAACACGTGCCGTTGCACTGTCACTCTGCACAGGGCTCTTATTGAGTTTTGTATCCTGCAGCGATTCATCGACCAGCCAAGAGCCGAAGGATCTAAATTCAACATATACAGTAAAACACCTTCTGCAAAACCTTCTAGATGACGAATACACCGAAGACGAAGGAGCAGCCGAACAAAAATCAGGCACCCCGGGCACTCAAACAGCTGCCGCCGCAAAAACCTACGAGGGCTTTACAGCCCAAACCTTTGAACAGGCCACAATCCGCGACGACGGCTCAACAGTTGTAGAAATCTGCTACGACAGAAACACTTATACTCTTTCTTACAGTTCAACATACGGGGAACCTCCTGCATCAAAGCCCATAAAATACGGATATATCCTTGATACAGAAGATATACCGGATTTAAGTGAAACAAATTACAGTTTTAAAGGCTGGTTTGCAGACGGAATTTCAATCGCAGAAGGATACATTGTTAAGAAAGACATTACCCTTACAGCACAGTGGCGCTCACAAACAGGCTTTATCCTTACATTTATGACAGGCACCGATATAACAATCACAGAAGACTCTAACACCTTTACAGCAACACCATCTGTTGCAGGCACATACACTTACGCCTGGTACATCAATGAAGTCCAGCAGAGTTCAACTTCAAATACGTTTACACTGGACACAACAGGTATGGATCCAGGCTATTACACACTTGTCGTAACGGCCGTTTCTGATTCAATTGAATCAACATCATGCTATCAGATTACAGTTACAGGAGAATAAAAAAATATGAAATACAAATTTTTACTTTTAACTTCACTTTTAGTCTTAATTTTTTTGTCCTGCAAAAATATCGAACAGAACACGTCCCTCTCAGAAACTACAACAGTAACTTTTGCAGCGGACAATACCCGTTCTATTTACTCTAAACTTTCAAACTATAATTACACTTACACAATCAAGGGAAAAGCAAAATCCGGTGCCACTTTCCAGACAGATAGACATTACACTTATAATGAACTCTCATATACCCGTTTTGAAATTCAAAAAGGCACCTGGGATTTTACAATGAACGTCTTTTTGGGCGAAGAAGTTATTTTTACCGGAACAAAATCTGTAACAATAGATAAATCTTCCGTCATCAGCATCCCGTTTTGTGCACCAATAGGTTCTACGGCTTCTCTTTCCGTTAAACTCAACTTTCCTCAGGATAAAGGTGTTGCAAAAATAACCGCTGCCCTCTATGACAGCGTAACTGAAGCTGACGCAGGAAGCGCACTGACACTTGAAGCAGGCTATGTAACATACACAAATGAAGACGTTCCAAGCGGAATAAATAAAATCCTTAAATTTTACCTATATGACTGCCAGGATGTCTGCATAGCATCCTATATTGAAAGCGTTTATCTTGCAGCCCGGGACATAGTTTCAGTTGAACGAACACTTTCAAATGTAAACATGTTTGCGGCAACAGTAAGTATAAAAGATGTGAACGGAGATGACTATATCGACAGCGGTCTTCTTGTAAAGGCTGTTAAGGGGGATAAAAAATATCCTATGACCGCAGTATCCGGCACCAATATGTATACGGCAAGTTTACCTGTTGGAACATATGATGTTTACTCCGGCCAGACAGATAGCGGTGCTGATTTAACTATCACTTTTATAAATGGCGGTAACACTTCTTTACAGTTAGATTACCTGATTTGCAGTTTAAATTATTTTGCATCAATAATCAGTTCACTTACGGAAGACTCAACAATCGTTCTCAGTGGAGAACTGAGATTCAGTGATTTAAAATCATTAAAGGATGCAATTAACAATTCTACCTACAAAGTAAATCTTGATTTATCACAGACAACCTGTCTCACATCCATTCCAGATTATGCATTTAGCGGGTGTAAAAAACTTTCAGGAATCACTATTCCTGACTCCGTTACTTCTATTTATGATACTGCTTTCTATGAATGCCCAAGCTTAGAGAGCATTAATGTTGATTCAAATAATGCAAACTATTCCAGTATAAACGGAGTTCTGTTTAACAAGGATGCAACTGCTCTAATTAAATACCCGGCAGGTAAACAATCTGCCGCATACACTATTCCTGACTCGGTTACTTCTATTGGCGCCTACGCTTTCTATGGCTGCAAATCACTTACTTCTGTCACTATACCTGACTCTGTAACTACTATTGGCAACTACGCTTTCATTTTTTGCAGTTCACTTTCTTCTATCACTATTCCTGACTCGGTTAGGTCTATTCCTTTTGCCGCTTTTCAATACTGCACTTCACTTTCTTCTGTCACTATCGGCGACTCCGTCTGGTTTATTGCTGGCGAAGCTTTTTATGGCTGCAGATCACTTACTTCTGTCACTATTCCTGACTCTGTTAGATCTTTTAGTTCCGAAGTTTTCTTTGGCTGCACTTCTCTTTCTTCCGTCACTATTGGCAACTCTGTTACTTCTATTGGCTACCACGCTTTCTCTGGCTGTACTTCGCTTTCTTCTGTCACAATCGGCGACTCCGTTGCTTCTATTGGGAACTACGCTTTCATGGACTGTACATCCATTTCCTCGGTCACTATACCTGACTCCGTTACTTCTATTAATTGGTGCGCTTTCGCCGGTTGCTCTAAACTCACATCACTCACCTTTACGGACCCGACAATCTGGTACAGAACAGGCTTAGAGACCGACTGGAAAAACAAAACCAACGGCACCTTAACAGACGTAAGCGCACCGGCAAGAAACGCCACTTTTTTTAAGGATACCTACCAATACTACTACTGGTACAAACTGGACGAGTAGCACGATAATGACACGCGTCATGGCTGATAATGACACGCGCCGTGGTTGATAATGCAGTCACTTAGAACGCCTTTGAACAACAACGCCCGGCACTTCAGTTACTGCCGGGCGTTATGTTATACAAAATTCTTCAGGTCCTCTCTTACAATGTCAGGAAAACTTTGTAAGCCTTGTATGCCTGTTCAATATCATAAGCACTTGTAACTTCCCATGGCGCATGCATACTCAAAAC
>JAZSJM010000293.1:0-1682 GCA_045534325.1 Treponema sp.
AGGATGTTCGGCAAAATGTATGGATTTCAATTTGCTGTCCAAAGAAGAAATAAATTCCTCTATGGATATACCCGGGTTTGCACAGCGGATTTGGTGTAAAAAATGATTATGCACGCTATGTTCCTGTTTTAATTCAGGAATCTTAACAGCAGCCATAACACCCGTAATCAAAAGTGCCAAAGGCATAAGCAAAAGAAGTGGCGGAAAATATTTCATATACGAGAGTGGAATAGCAAAAGAATATTTAAATGCTTCACTCCAGAAATTTATGTATCCTTCATTACTTCTTATATCATGTCTGTTAAAAACTCTGGCTACCGAAATAATCTTATCATTATAAGCAGAAATATCAAACTTACTGTTGCAATAATCACAACCGTCCAATAATTTCTCCAACGGCATTTCAGCTCCACAGTTGGGGCATAGATACATTCCGTTGGCTGTGGAAGAACGCATTACATAATAATCAACATCGCATTTTTTATCCAGCTTTCCCACAAGAACATTATCTCTGATATAACGAATATCAAGCCACGTCTTTTGTGTTAACTGATTGACCACATATTTGCCGTCATTGTAGTATTTGATTTCTGTAACTCTTTTATCTTCACTGTATTTATAATCGGTTGGTTTAATAAAATATGATTTATGGTGCACCCTGAGTCTTCGCTTCTCTAAACGCTTCTTCTCAAGATACATACTGTACCAGTGCTCCTGGGTAACGCAGGACATGGGATTTTCCTGATCGGCAGGCAGTCTGTCAAACCAGTTGATCATCTGGTTTTTATAATGCCAAACCAAATCATACAAATGCAACCAGTCCGCTTTGGGTTGCATTTTATATTTACCGTCTACGTGAAAATCTAAATCTCTCCCGTATTTATTGTAAAATTCCTGCAAATTCATAGATTGTTATTTGCCTCCGTTAAAATACTTTTTACGACTGCTCCGGCATAGACTTTCTAGGCATCTGATGCTCAAAATACTTAAATAATTCTCTTACATTATTTTCATTCTCACCCCAGTCGATAAGCTGGGTAGGCATAATACATTCCGATTTGATTTGTACTTTAGTACCATTCGGAAAACCAATCAGCGTCACCGTAATATCTTCGCCCCAGGAAGCCATAGTAATATCCTTGGTCAGTTTCACTTCCGCACCACCCTGTACAGGTTTTTCACTCTTGTACTGCATTTTCAGCCCGGTTTGGCCGATTACGCGCATTTTCTGAACAAAGTACATCAGCTCCACCGGATAAAAGAACTCGCCTATATATTTTGCTGCCATTTTATAAACCTCTCCTTTTATATTTCACTTCTTTATCAATAACACTTTACAACCCCGATAAAAGTTGCAAAATACTGTTTACCGTCCCTAATAATAAATACTTTACACAATTAAACTATAATTGTATATTTATAGTAACAGTGAATTTTTATAATTATAACATATTTTTATATTTTTTTTGCAAAAACCCAAGATTTTCCTTTTTTGGTCCGTCTTATATACAGAACCGCAAAAAATACAACGGAGGAAAATAAAATGAAAACAACCGAAAACTTAGTGAATGAAGTCCTTAGCGGCAAAATGGAGGCCTTTGAGGAACTTTATCACTTAACTTCCAAGCAGGTCTATTTTACCTGCTACAGCTTTGTCAAAAATGAACAGGATGCCCTGGACC
>JAZSJM010000051.1:0-2671 GCA_045534325.1 Treponema sp.
CGGATTTACAGACAGCGGGCAAGACAGGGAATTACGCTGTAAGCAGAAAGGACTTCAGGGAAAATATTGTAAAACTTGAAAAGTTCGATAAAGCAGGCTCTCTTTTAACAAAGACTTCGTATGAATACGATGCCCTTTCTCAGTTAAAAACTGCCCTAGATGCAGAAAATAACCCGGTTGAAGTTGAATATGACCTGCTTGGAAGAAAGACAAGCCTTAAGTCAAAAGACAGCGGCACAAAAGAGTGGTTCTATAACTCAAAGGGAAATCTTGAAAAAGAAAGGGATTCAGTTTTAAAGGCAAAAAATGAGTACATCACATATACTTACGACGGCTTTGGAAGAAACACCCGCATTGACTATCCTCAAAGCCCGGCCACAGAAATTGAATACGGGACTTGTAAAGACAGCGGAACTAATGCCGCAGGAAAAGTAAAAAAGATAACGGATGCCAGCGGAGTGCGCCAGTTTGAATACGGTCTTCTTGGGGAAGTCAAAAAAGAGACTCGTTTCATAAAGCACATCAGAAATTACCTGAACAAAGAAGAAAGCGCCGTAATGGAATATACGAGCGACTACCTTGGCCGCATGCAGGAAATCACATACCCTGACGGAGAAGTCTTGACCTACACTTACGACAAAGGCGGACAGGTAACAGGCGTTAGCGGTAAGGTCTACGGACTTGATTTAACTTACGTTAAAGACATTCAGTATGACGAGTACGGACAGCGGACAAGAATCGAATACGGTAACGGCGCTGTTACAGATTACGTTTACGATGAACACCGCCGCTGGCTTTCAAGTTTACACACAGATTCAAGACTGGGGGAAACGCTTCAAAATTTGAAGTACAGCTTTGATAGAGTTGGAAATGTGCTGGGTTATACCAACAACTGCCTCGATGAAGTCGGCAATTACACCACAACTCAGAGCTACACCTATGACGGCCTGTACCAGCTGACTTCTGCCACAGGTGAGAGCGTGTACAACCCGCACAGAGGTGGAGTGCCTGACTATAAGACAACTTACACACAGAACTTTACTTTTGACAGTTCAGGACTGGGTAAAATGATGAGTAAGACAAGTTCTATGACAGTGAGCCAGGGAAAAGCCCTGGGCGGAGACGGGCTTGTGTATGACCTGGATTATGAATACGACGGCAACTTCGTGCACAGATTAAAGCGTGCCGGCGACCGCACTTACACATACGATGCTTGTGGAAGACTCCTTGAAGAAAAAGAGGGCGAGACAGAAAACTCAACAGACACAGTACGCCTGTCACGTACCGTAAAGAAAGAGACAGAAAACGTTTACTTCCAGGACTACGGTTGGGGCTTGAGTAACGATGCGACAAGAGAAGCACAGAACGCTGCTAAAGGAGGCGGAAGTGATAATAACACGGGCACCACTTCTGGGGACAGTGGCTTTAAGCGTACTTACACCTGGGATGAAAAAGGCCGCCTCATTGCCACAAGCGATCAGAATGCAGACGTAGAATACCTCTACGGCGAAGATAACCAGCGTGCAGTTAAATCAAGTGACTTAGGGGAAACTTTGTATTTTAACAATTTCTGGACCTGGAGTAATAACTCTACGGTCTACAATGAGGAGAGAACGGCTAAGCACATCTTCCTGGGCAGCGAGCGGATTGTAACGAAGCTCAACAGCGCAAACCACCCGACTTACAGCGAGGAGAGCGCTTCGACATATTATTATCATTCAGACCACCTTGGCTCTGCCAGCGTGATAAGCGACAATGACGGGCGTGAGTATGAGCGGATTGAGTATACTCCGTATGGGGAAGTCTGGATAGATAAGGCAAGTGCTACTTTGAAGACGTCTTATCGCTTTACTGGAAAAGAGCTCGATGAAGAAACCGGGCTTTATTACTTCGGGGAGAGATATTACGACGGAAAGGTGAGCCGCTGGCTGAGTACTGACCCGGCGCTTGGGAAATATGTATCTCCTGACTTTAAGGCACCTGCAGGTAACAGAGGTATTTTTGAGTCTGTAAACTTTAACCTGTATCATTACGGTGGTAATGCTCCTGTACGCTTTGTTGATCCGGACGGCAGAATGAAGCGGGATAAAAACGGAAAGCTGATTGTTGAATCGACTGGAAAATATGAATACAAATTACATGAAGAAGATAAAAGTTTAATTCCTAAAAAACTGGAAGTAATAAAATTAAAAACAGACAATGGAAAAGAAATTACAGCGTATTCAAATCAATCTTCTGATTCACGTTACAAGACCGATTGTCATGGTAATACATTCGCAGATGGTGAGTATTGGATTAATAATGATCAGGTTGAAGATATTTTAAATGGTGATAATTATATTGATATAGAGCAAAAAGATGTTAAATCAGGAGATATTGCTATTTGGCGACAGGATGGAGAAGTAAAACATTCTGCTAAAGTTACAGAAGCTTGGCCAAATTATGATATGTATCAAGTAGAAAATTTTGCTGGACTTGATGTTGAAGCAACTCCAAAATCTACGAAAGAGTTAACTAGTTTTGGTGATTTGAAGTTTTATAGGAAAAATAAATGAAAATTTTTGTTTTACTTTTATTATTATTTCTTGATTTTTCATCATGTTCTACTTTTAGAGTAAAATCAATTGATATTAATATTAATGATGATATTACTAAACTTAAACTTGAGAAT
>JAZSJM010000056.1:0-7045 GCA_045534325.1 Treponema sp.
TCCAACCCTTGATGAAAGACCTGGAGAAGAAGAAGACAAAATTATTTCAATTGTAATGGAAGAAACAAAAGCCTTTGAAAGAAATACTGGTAAACATATTCCTGTGATTTTAGGTGCAGGAAGTAACAATACCCGTGATGCCGTTTTATACTGTGAAAGGGCAAAAAAGGCTGGAGCTGATGCAGCTCTTGTTGTTACTCCATACTATAATAAACCATCAAAAGAAGGAATTTATCGTCATTTTGAGGCTGTCAGCAAAGTTGGAATTCCAATCATCGTTTATAATATTGCAGGTCGTACAGGACTTAACATTGATACTCCTACACTTGAGAGAATTGCTTCGCTTGAGAATATCTGCGGTGTAAAAGAAGCAAGTGGAAATATAAACCAGATGATGGAAGTTATTGCAAAAATTAAAGAAAAAAATCCTGAATTTGCAGTTTTAAGCGGTGATGATGCTCTTACACTTCCGTTACTTGCTTGTGGCGGAGATGGAATCATTTCTGTTGTTTCTAATTTAGCTCCATCTATTGTTACACAAATGACACATAAGGCTTTGGATGGAGATTTTGTTGCTGCAAGAAAAATTCATTACAGACTTTTGCCATTCTTTAAGGCTGCTTTTGTTGACGGAAATCCTACTTCTATAAAATATGCAATGAAAGTAAAAGGACTTCCTTCTGGTCCATGTCGTTTGCCGCTTGTGGAAGTAACTGACGAAGCTAAAAAAATAATTGAAAAAGCACTCAACGACTGCGGTCTGTAAAAAAGAATTCTACTAAAAATAGTAAATTGTATAGGGGAAAAATATGGAAAGAATAAATGTTGGTGTTTTAGGTGCTACTGGAATGGTAGGACAGCGTTATATAAAACTTTTGGAAAATCATCCGTGGTTTAAGGTAACTTATGTTGCTGCAAGTCCTCGTTCTGCAGGAAAACTTTATAAAGAAGCCGTTGTAAATAGATGGCTTATCGGTGCTGACATTCCTTGTGATGTAAAAGATTTGATTGTTCAAGATGCCAATGATGCAAAACTTGCACTAGGTAAATGTCGTTTTGTATTTTCTGCCCTTGAAATGGGAAAGGATGAAATAAAGGCTTTAGAAGCAGCCTACGCTCAGGAGGGAATTCCTGTAGTTTCTAATGCAAGCGCAAACCGCTGGACAGAAGATGTTCCGATGCTTATTCCTGAAATTAATTTTAATCATCTCGATGTAATTGCAGAGCAGAAAAAACATCACGGCTGGGATAAAGGATTTATCGCTGTAAAACCTAACTGTTCGCTTCAGACATATATGATGCCACTTTATGCATTGCAACAGGCAGGATATCCGGTAAAAAGAATGATTGTAACGACATTGCAGGCTGTTAGTGGTGCTGGATACCCTGGAGTTTCTTCTTTTGATATGATTGATAATATAGTGCCTTATATTGGCGGCGAAGAAGAAAAAACAGAAAAAGAATGCTTAAAGATTTTAGGAAGCGTTAAAGACGGAAAAATTGAAAATGCCAGTGGACCGATAGTTTCTTCGACATGTACGCGCGTTCCTGTAATTGACGGACACACTGCATCAGTTAACCTTGAGTTTGATTTACCTGAGGATAAAAAGCCTTCTCTTGAAGAAATAAAAAAAGTGTGGGAAAACTTTACATCACTTCCTCAGGAATTAAAACTTCCAAGTGCTCCTGAGCATCCTATTGTTTACCGCGAAGAAGAAAACCGTCCGCAGCCTAACCGCGACCGTGATACAGAAAAAGGCATGGCATGTGTACTTGGCCGGTTAAGAAAGTGTAACGTTTTTGACGTAAAATTTGTGGCTTTAAGTCACAACACAAAACGCGGGGCTGCTTTAGGCGGAATCTTAAACGCTGAATTGTTGTGCTCGAAGGGATTCTTCGACTAGAATAAAGAAATCTATGGATGGCGTTTATCGCGTTAGGGGGTGAAACGGTTGCCGTAAGGCAAGTGCATGGCACCGAAGGCGTGGGAACGCCGTAGCCGTGGAACACCCGACCCTAAGCCTTTGCTTAGGGGAACGCCCATATATCCTGTATGACTATAAGGAATATAAAAATGACAAAAACTTTTCCACTTAATAATGAACAGTTAAAGGCCCTTACACAGACTGTTCCCACACCATTTTATCTTTACGATGAAAAAGCAATCCGAGAAAATATGAGGCGTTTTACAAAAGCCTTTTCTATTTTTCCTGAGTTTAAGGAATATTTTGCAGTAAAAGCCTGCCCCAACCCATATATATTAAAAATTTTAGCGGAAGAAGGCTGTGGAGGAGATTGTTCTAGTCTTCCTGAGCTTATGCTGTGCGAAATTGCCGGAATAAAAAAACAGAATGTAATGTTTACTTCAAATGAAACTCCGGCTGAAGAATTTAAATATGCTTTTGCAAATGGTAATATAATTAACCTAGATGATTTTACTCATATTGAATTTCTTGAAAAATCTCTGGGACAATTACCAGACACAATCTGCTTTAGATATAATCCAGGCCCTGCAAAGCACGGATGTAACTCGATTATCGGAAAACCTGAGGAAGCAAAATATGGATTGACTCGGGAGCAGATGATTGAGGCCTACAGAATCTGTAAAGAAAAAGGCGTTAAGCATTTTGGACTTCATACAATGGTTGCCTCTAACGAACTGAATCCTGATTTTTTTGCTGATACTGCAAAGCTTGTTTTTGAACTGGCAGTTGAGGTTAAAGAAAAAACAGGAGTTCGAATTGAATTTGTAGATCTTGGAGGAGGACTTGGAATTCCTTATCGTCCTGAACAAAAAGCTGTAGACTATGATGAGGTAGCTCAGAAAATTCGTAAAATTTACGATGAAGTTGTTGTTAAATCAGGTCTTGATCCTTTAAAAATCTGTTGGGAATGCGGACGCCCGATAACAGGACCATACGGATATCTTGTTGCTAAAGCAATTCATGAAAAACACATATATCGCGAATATATAGGTCTGGACAGTTGTATGGCGGACTTAATGAGACCTGGCATGTATGGTTCATACCATCATATAACTGTCAGCGGAAAAGAAAATGCACCGCTTGATCATGTTTATGATGTTGTCGGAAGCCTTTGTGAAAACTGCGATAAATTTGCAGTTCAGAGGGAACTTCCAAAAATTGACATTGGAGATATCGTAATTATTCACGATGCAGGTGCCCACGGAAGGGCAATGGGCTTTAACTATAACGGAAAACTTCGGTGCGGAGAAGTTTTATTGCGGGAAGATGGAAAAGTTGTAGAAATTCGACGTCGAGAAACAATAAACGATTTGTTCGCAACTCTTGATTTAGAGGGTGTTGAAAAATTTAAGTAATCAACTTTTATTGCTTTGTGTATTAAAATGGGCTTTCACTGTGAAAGCTCATTTTTTTTTGAGTAACAGGGTGTGTAAAACTTAAATCTGTTGCATGGAGCATAAGGCGTTCTCCTTTATCACATTTTCCGTAAAGAGAATCTCCTACAATCGGTAATCCAAAACCGTGAATGTCAGAAGCTGCAAGACGTAACTGATGTGTCCGTCCTGTGTGGGGAATGAAACTTACACGCGTTACTGGCCGACGTTTTTTATCAGGTCCTGTATAATATTCAACGTTTTCAATATTCCACTCGGTTACAGCTTTTTTTCCGTTTACATTGTCCCAAATCTGGTGGGGGCGGTTATCCACATCAAGACGAAAGTACAGTTCCATTTTCCCATGTTGTTGAATTCCTTTTTTTGCAAGAATTCCGTCAATAAGGGCAACGTATTTTTTTGAGACTTCTTTGTTTTCAAATTGTCTGTTCAGCTCACGGTGAGACTCTTTTGTAAATGCAAGGACAAGCAGACCGCTGGTTTCCATATCCAGACGATGAACCGACGGCTGTTGGATACAATCAGGAAAAAGACGGCGTAAGCGGTTAACAATGCAGTCCTGTTTATCAGGACCTCTGCCCGGAACGCTTAAAAGACCGCTCTGCTTGTTTACAACAATTATTTCTTCATCGCGGTATATAATTTCAAGTCCCAGAATATGAGGAAGAATAAGTGAGCAGCGACTGTCGCAGGGCGTAAAAAAACTGATTTTTTTTGGAAATGAAATTTCTGCGACTTTTTCTTTTAAAACAAAATGCAGTTTCGTTTCTGCCATGCTAACTGGCGTAAGAGAGTGCTTAAAAGCGTAACTTAAGAGTTTTGGTGCACAGCAGTCACCAGTTCCTGTGGGCGGAAGACGGTTTATATAATTCATCATTTTGATATTTGTGCCGTCAAATCTGGTAAACTCGTACTCATTAAAAACCTTATTAAGTGACTCATCGCAAAGGCTTGTCCGTTGTTTTTTTAAGGCTTTTATTTGAAAGGTGAGGGAAGAATCCTGTTTTGCATCAAAATCCGTATTGTTGATGCTTTTTTTATCTGTTGACGACTGTTGCTGCGTGTTTTTGTTTTCAAGTTCCTTTATTTTATCAGTTAATTCATGAATAAGGCGGTCATTTTGTTCTAAGGCCATGTTTATCTGATTCTGAGAAACAACTGGTTCAACAAATATTCCAGGTAGATTTCCCTCTAAACGACAGCTTATACCTGAAACAGTAATCAGAACAATTTCCCTGTCATTGAAAGAGTTTTCAGCAATATTTTCGGCCGTGTTATAAACAGGTTCTGTGCAGGTCGAAAGTTTCTTGCATACAAGGACTCCTGCCATGACAAGAGATGTATCACGTTCATCAGAAAGACGGGCTTGTCGTATGAGTTTGATAGAGCCGTCTTTCAGATTTGAAATAATTTCTTCAAGTACAACTCCTGCTTTTTTTTCGTCAAAGGGGGCAAACATTTTATAAAATTATTTTTTTAAAAGAGTCGCAAACGGATTGTAGGTGTCCCCGTCGCTGTCATCCTGATCAGCCATGTAAAGAGCAGTTTCTTTATCCTGTTCGACAGAACTGGCCGGTGCAAGAGAAATCCTTCTTTCTTTTGCATCTATTTTTTCGATAATAACATCAAAGCCTTCGCCGACCTTAAATTTTTTGCTCAGGTTTGTGGTAATGCTTACATCGTTTAAAGCGGAAATATGAACAAGTCCGTCGATTCCTGGAATCAGATTAACGAAAAGTCCGAAGCCTGCAATACGGGAGATTTTTCCGCTGATTTTTTGACCTGGTTTTAACAATTCATTAACATTATCCCACGGATCTTTTTCTAAAGCTTTGATACTTAAACTTACTTTTGAGCGATCCGGATGAACTGAATTCCATTCTGTTTTTATAACCTGGGCATTTATTTCCTGTCCGACAGATAAAACTTCTTCAATATTGTTAATTCGTGCATGGCTTATTTCAGAAACTGGCAGTAATGCCTGAAAACCATTCACATCGATAAAAGCACCGTAGGACTGAATCGATTTTACAGTTCCCTTAACAACTTCTCCTTCCTTTAATTTCTGAGATAGGGCATTTACACTTTGTTTTTCATTTTCTTCTTCTAAGCGCCGATTGGAAATGATAAGATTTTTTCCTTCATTTTTATATTCGCTGATTAAAAAGTTAAGGGTGCGCCCAACGTACTGTGAAGGCTCAAGTCTGTTTTTATAACCCATCTGACTGTAAGGACAGAATGCGCGGATTGAACCGATTTTTACTTCAAAACCGCCTTTTATTTCTTTTTCCACATGGCCCTCAACAGGTAATCCATTGTTAAAGGCATTTTCTAAAATCTCAGAGCCAGCATTTTCACCCTTAATTTTTGTAGTAAAATGAAGTTCATCAAATTTAGAGCCGACAAAAAATACCTTGATTTTATCTCCTTCTTTTAAGGTGCATTTTCCCTCGTCATCGCAAAATTCAGCTTTTTCAACAAACCCTTCGCTTTTTAGACCAAGGTCAATAAAGACTGTATCTCCTGAAATTTGAACTACAGTTGTTTCTATTTCATCGCCAATATTAAATTGTTTCATTAAAGATTCTCCATAATTAGAAGGGCGTTTCCTGTGCAGATTGCACAGGCCGTGCTTTACGTACTTCGCCGTCTTGCGCGGCTCATCCCGCAGTTTTCGCTTTTGCTCAATCTGCGGGACGGGGGTACTCCAATCACTAACGCTTTTATTCATTCTATCTTAAAATTACGAGTCAGGTCAAACTTGAAATAAATTAGCAGAAGGTTTTTCAAAATCAAGATAAATTAAGATATAATGATGAGTAATCAGATTTTGTAGGACAAAAGTTTATGCCAGGATCTTCTCCTGTAACAAAAAACTTCGTAAAATGGCAGAGAGAATGAAGTGGGAGTAGTGCACTAGAGAGCGAGAAAAAATGGAAGTTACTTATATTATTGAAAAATCCTGCCGCAGATCAGTTTCTCTCTCAGTTCTACAGGACGGTCGTGTGCTTATAAAAGCCCCCTATGGCATATCAGAAAAAAAAATTCAGGATTTCTTATTTTCGAAAAAAACATGGATTACAAAGCAGATTGAAAAACAGTCCGCCGAAAATGAAAAAGCACAAAAACTTGGTTTTCTTTCTGCTGAAGAAATTCGGAAAATCAAGGAAAAAGCAAAAAAAATAATCCCGAATCGTGCTGCCTTTTGGGCAGAAAAAATCGGTGTAACATACGGTCGTATTTCGATTCGACTTCAGTCTTCTCGCTGGGGAAGTTGTTCTGCAAAGGGAAATCTTAATTTCAACTGTCTGCTCGTATTGATGCCACAAGAAATTCTGGATAGTGTTGTCGTGCATGAACTTTGCCACCGCCGTCATATGAATCATTCAAAGGCATTTTATGCAGAAATACTCAGAGTTTTTCCAAATTACAAAGAATGTGACAAATGGCTTAAAGAAAACGGGGGTGCATACTTAAGACGGTGTAAAAATCAAGCTTAGCTCTGAAAGGGTGCAACTCTAAACTAAATTAAACCGTTTATGATATAATCAGCTGTATAACTTTTTCTGAGCGATTTTTAATAAGTGGCAGGGAAACGTTATACAGGAGGAAAATATGCCAATGATTAAAGCAGATGTAACTGTTGAGTTAAGCACTGAAAAAAGA
>JAZSJM010000072.1:0-52364 GCA_045534325.1 Treponema sp.
TGCTATCCTTCTCGTATATTTTCAGAAGTTCAGATACAACAGAAGCTACAATCTGATTTCGGGAAACTTTTTCAACCTTCTTTTTTTGTGATTTCATTATGTCTTCCACAGAAGAAGCGACTTTTGAAAGTTTGTCGTCAAAATTACAGTTGCGTACATTTATTCCAATTCCGATAATCGCAGTATCAATTTTTCCTGTTTCAAAATTTGTAACGCCTTCAGTTAAAATCCCGCAAATCTTTTTCCCATTAAAAAATACATCATTTACCCATTTAATCTTACATTCTTCGCCATAGAGTTTTTTTATCGTTCTGCATACGGCAACTGCGGCCGCTGATGTTAAAAATGCGGGATTTTGAATTCCTCCTTCAGGACGATAAACAAGTGAAAAATAAACACCGCTTCCTTTTGGAGAAGCAAATTGCCTGCCCATTCTGCCCCGACCTGCAATCTGCTCTTCTGCAACAAAAACAACTTTATTTAGCTCCTTGTCGGCGGTTTGTCTTTTTGCTTCTAAATTTGTAGAATCAAGCGACTGAAATGCAATTACTTGGCAAGCATTTCCATCCTGCTGAATCAGATTATCAATTTTTGCTGAATCGATTTTGTCAGGAAAGGACGTTATTTTATAGCCTTTATTGTTCACAGCCTCGATTATGTATCCATCGTTGCGCAAAGAAGAAATTGCTTTATGAACAGCCGCCCTTGTAATTCCACTTTTTGCGGCAAGCTCTTGTCCTGAAATAAATTGTTCTTTTGACAAAAATGTGAGTATTTTTTCTCTAGAAGATGGCATTTATTGTTTTCCGTTTTATTTATACTGACAGACCTTATCTTTTCCAGTATTTTTTGCTTCGTAAAGTGCTTTATCCGATTTTTGAAATAAAGAATCAAAGTCTGACTCGCCTTCAAAAAGTGCAAAACCAATACTTGCATGAATTGTAATCTTATTTGAAGGATCATCCGGGAAGATTCTTGTTTCATTTAATAATTTTAAAAGCTGTTCGCAGCGCAACTGAGCAATGTCCGTGCGGGTTGTTTTAGCCATCAGCATAACAAACTCATCACCACCAAATCGTCCCATAACATCAGAGCTACGGAAAATCTGGCGCATACAGTTTGAAACCAATTTTAAAACATGGTCTCCAACAAAGTGTCCGTAAGTATCGTTAACCTGCTTAAAATAGTCCAAATCCATTATGATAAGGATTCCTTCTTTTGTTGAGTTGATACTCTTTTTTGCCTCACGGGTAAATGCGGACTTATTAAGAAGCCCCGTCAATTCATCCGTATCACGCTCACTTTCAATAATCTGCCGTAAAGAAAACTCTCTGACTCTGATTTTTGCCAGAAAAAAACTAGGAAAATAACTTAAACCGTAAAAAATCCATACATAGAAGATATCAACCATTGCAATTGGAAGCGGCTTAAAGATAAATGTACAAACAGAAAAAATAAATCCTGCGATTGCAGAGTTTATATAAATTCGTTTTATCTTATCAACAAAAAGAATTGGATAAGCAAATTCAAATACGACAAACATTATGGAATAATTTTGTGTATTTCTATAAATCCCCATCGTACCTGTATAAATATCGATTATCCAGATAAATGCATAAAATAAAAAAACTGACCACTTATGTTTATCTTCTGTTATTTTTCTTGAAGCAAAAAAAATAGCGGAAGACAGTATAAAAACAACCAGATACATATAAGGGGGTTTTAGGACAGGATTTTTTGGAATGAATAACGAAACAAAACCTAGTAAAAAAAATAAAATAAGAACAACAAGAGAGCAAACAGAAACAACAGCTAAATTTGTTGTATATAACTCCTCTCTAACACAATCATATTCAAAATCAGATACTTTGTTTCTTAAGTAAAAAGCCTTAACTTTCTTATATATATTGTTCATCGTTTATATTTTAATTCGCTTTTCCTAAAAGTGCAAAATTTTCTACAGCACTGGAATAAATAATTCCCATTCCAGGTGTTTTTAAGCAGTTTAACTGACTTATTGAATTAATCACATCGTCTTTTTTTTCTTTTGGAACAACAATGATAAGCATTTCTTTTTCGGGAACAATGTGCATTCCAAAGAATTGTTCATCGGTTTCTCTTGCTGTACCCCGTGCGTTTATAACCGTGCCACCCCCAGCACCTGCTTTTCGCGCAGCAAACATAACATCATCTGCATATCCTTTGTTAACAATAACTGTAATCATCTGTTGATCATTATTCATTTCGTTTTCCTCCGAATTGTTTATTTCAAGAGAATTATCAAACCCGCCAGATTTAAATACGCTATCCACCGGAAGTGCAAAAAGTTCACCAAAATTTTTCTTTTCTCTGGATGTTGCTTTTAAAATCGCATTTTGAACGGAGTTTTTGACCTGATTATTTACAACCATCAAAATTAAATCTTTTGAAGTTTCGCCTAAGCCTAAAATCGCTGCTAAATTTGATTTTGCAAGGCTTCTGCCCATTAAAACAGTTCCACCCTGACATCCGCGCTCCATTGCAGCTCTGGTAAGTTTTTCTCCGCGCCCATGAGGCACAATGCTTATTAAAAGAGAAAAAGGATTCATTTTAAGCCGCCTCCTTTACTTTTTTTTGCCGATTATTTGTTTTTATTTTAAAAAGAATTCCTAAAATTTGAATTGCAATTAGAGGTGTCATTGCAACTAAAGCGATAACGCCAAAAGCATCTACAGCGGGATTTCCGCCAGCAGCGTGGCTTGCACCGAGGGTAAAAGAAAGAATAAAAGTACTTGTCATAGGCCCGCTTGCAACTCCACCTGAATCAAAGGCAATTCCCGTAAAGAGTTTTGGAGTAAAAAAAGTAAGAATCAAAGCTATAACATATCCAGGAATCAAAACATACCATAGGCTAAACCGAAAGAGAACCCTTGCCATGGAAATGCCTATTGAAATTGCGACTCCCGCACTCAGGGCAACAATTAAAACCTTTCGACGTATTACACCACCTGAAATACTTTCTACTTGATCTGTAAGAACCCATACCGCAGGTTCAGCACAAACAACAACCGCTCCAAAAATACATCCTGTAATCAAGAGTATGATAATCTGTACAAGTCCGGGTATATTTAACGCTCTTTCTACAACACCTGCACTGTCTAAAAGTAGAATTTTTTTGTCCCCTGAAACTGCAAGCTGGCCAAGCATTTCTCCAAGTTTTTGCCCCACAGGCATAAATCCACCCTGTGCGCCGCTTAAAAAAATCACCAGGCCAAAAAAACTGAATATAAAACCTCGGATCATTCTTACAACTTGCATCGGAGGCATCTTTAGCAGAGTAAGTTGAAAAAGCATTGCCATTGCAGCAAGAGGAGCTAACGCCATTAAAACTTCTTTTGCAACATTCAGTATATTAAAAGAGTTCAATGCCCCGACCTCAGCCATATCCAGTGCAGTTTGAAGAGAACCATCAGAATTTCCAATTCTGGAATTTATTATTGAATAAATCACTACCGCCAGGACAGGGCCGATTGAGGCAATTGCAGTCAATCCAAAACTGTCATCTGCAGAAGAAGTTATCTTTGCACTATTTTTATCAGCTTTTGATCGAACGGCAGCTACACCGACACCTAAAGCTAAAATAAAAGGAACCGTCATTGGACCAGTTGTTGCACCACCAGAATCAAAGGCAACTCCCTGTAAAAGCGGCGGCGCAAAAACTGCAAGACCAAAAAGAATTGTATAAAAAACAATGAGCATCCATCTTAGCGGCACAGAAAGAATTGTTCTTAAAATTCCTAGCATTACAAAAAGCCCCGTTCCGCCGGCAATAGATACTATAAGCGCCCATTTAGAAACTTCAGGTTCAATTCCTTTTACCTGATCAGCCAAAACCTGAACATCTGGCTCTGCTATTGTTACAATAAAACCGATAAAAAAGGATGCTGCTAAAAGTAAGGGCAAATTCTTTTTTGACGTTAAGGCTGCGCCGCTACGCTCTCCAATCGGAAGAATTCCGATATCAACTCCGGAAAGAAAAATGGTAAGGCCAACAATAACCATTAACCCGCCAGCTAAAAATTTAAGCAAAAGATTTGAACTTAACGGGGCTACTGTCAGTCCAAGAAAAAGCACAAGAACCATAATGGGGGCAACTGAGAAAAATGTTTCTTTTAGCTTTAAATAAAAATTCATAAAATTTATTTATCTTTACTGATTATTTGGAAATGGATTCCATCCTTTAGACTTGATTCCGTTGATCCACTGGTTTGCAAACTTTTTTGCGCCTTCTAAATCCATATCTTTATAGTTTCCACACTGAATTTCATTTGCCGCAGGAATATCTCCGGTCCAGTCAGCAACTTTTTGAAAAACAGGTAGTAAATGCCGGGCGATGTATTCTTCCGTTAAGTCCCCCCACACCGTAAGATAAAAACCGGTACGACATCCCATTGGTGAAAAATCAATTACGCCAGGAATTTCATCCCGCAAATATTCAGCAATTATGTGTTCCATTGTGTGGAGTGCACCAGTAGTCATAAATTCCTTATTCGGCTGGCAAACCCTTACATCAAATTTAGATACTACATCACCTTTTTCACCTTGTTTTTTTGCTGCCGTACGCACATAAGGGGCAACAACTTTTGTATGATCTAAATTAAAACTGTCTACGTTGTATTTTTTTAGTTCCATGATGTTTTCCTGTAAATAAGAGTTTACTTTAATTAAGGGGCTTAACTATAAAATATACTTAAAAATAATTATCCCTTTGATTTTACATTTCTTGTATCATTCTTTCAACAAGGTGCGAACTTAAACCAGCTGCAAGACCTTCGTTAAAATCGTATCCGTTGGAGCTTAAATCATCTGCCATATCACTCATACATCGAATAATTACAAAAGGAACTTTGTTTAAAAAACAGGAATGAGCAATTGCCGCACCCTCCATTTCTACACATGCAGGATTAAAGGTTTCACCTATTTTTTCTTTTACAGACTTTTCAGAAATGAACTGATCCCCGGTCGCAATTCGTCCTTCAATGATTTTATGATCTTTTGACTGTTCGCACTCATTAAACGCTCTTTTTGCTGCTTCTATCATTTTTTTATCAGCCTCAAATGAAAAGACATCCATCTGAGGAACTTGTCCAGCTTTGTATCCAAATCCAGTTGCATCAACATCGTGATAGACAGCATCAGTAGATACAACAAAGTCAAGAACTCCCAGTCCTTTTGCCATCGCCCCTGCAATCCCGGTGTTTATGATGTTCGTGCATTTGAATTGAACCACAAGATTCTGAGCACAAAGAGCTGCATTTACTTTTCCTACTCCTGAGCGGACAACTACAACATCTGTTCCATGAATTGTTCCGCAATTATATTCAAGACTTCCGGCATTTACCGTTCTAAAATCAGATTCTTTTTTCATGATTTCTTTTAAATAATCAACTTCAATCTGCATGGCACCGATTATTCCGATCTTCTTCATTATGTTACTCCTTTAATTAATTTGCAAAATATTACATAATTTTCGCAATAAAGCGTAAAGTTTGCAATATTTTTCATAAAAAATACGTTATTTTAAGCAATTTTCACGATTTTTCTTTTAAATTCAATTGCATAAAAATCTATAAAATAATATTCTTATTCTCAGCAGCAAGAAGTAAGAAAGTTTTTTCAAAAAGGACCACTGTTTCTCCTCCTTCAGGTGGTCCTTTTTATTTTTAAATAGTGTACGAAAACTCAGCCTTTTTTATCTTCCACGTTTTGATTCAATCCTTATTCACACACAAACATCTGACAGGTATAATAATATTATGAATCAAAATAAAATTGAATTCACATCTTCTTCAAAAGCCGTTTTAATTCCCTATCTTTTAGATAATTCATACGACAAACCGTTTATTTTAGTTATTCCCGGCGGAGGCTATGATCATTACGGAAAAAAAGAACAGGACACAATCTGCGAGTTTTTTAATTCCAAAGGTTTTTCTTCTGCCCTGCTTTTATATACTCTTGCACCTTTTAAATTTCCTGACGCTCTTATGGATCTTGCTCAGTGCGTTGCTTATATAAGGGAAAAATCTAACGAATGGAAGATAGATGAACACAAACTCATACTTTGCGGCTTTAGCGCTGGCGGACACTTAAGTGCAAGTCTCGGCTGCTTCTGGAATTCGCCCCTTCTTAAAAATATCAGTTTAAACGGGAAAAATCTTTTACCTCAGGATATAAGGCCAGACGGATTATGCTTATGCTACCCGGTTATAAGCAGTGATAAAAAAATATGCCATGAAAAATCAATTCTCCGCCTTACGGAAAATTTGTCGGAGGAAGAATGTAAATTTTTATGCGATAAAACAGAAACGAAAGGCTCTCTTTTACCGAAAGAACTTATCCGCGATGCACTCAGCCTTGAAAAACATGTATCTAAAGATTTTCCTAAAACATTTATGTGGCATACAGTTCAAGATAAAGCAGTTCCAGCAGAAAATACAATTGAGTTTGCAAAAGCTCTTAAAGAAAAAAATATTGATTTTGAATATCACCTTTTTGCCGAGGGTGAACATGGTCTTTCCCTTGCAAAAGGAACAAGTGCAGAATCATGGACAGACCTTTTTATAAGTTTTTCAAAAAAATTTGATTAAAACCAGGAGAAATTCTATATGTCAGTTTTACAGTCAGTTTTGCTTGGAGTTTTACAGGGAATAGCAGAGTTTTTACCGATATCATCAAGCGGTCATCTTGCTCTTGCCCAGCACCTTTTTGACCTTAAGGAAGTTCCTCTTTTGTACGACATAATCCTTCATCTTGCTACCCTGCTTGCAGTTGTTCTCTTTTTTAGAAATAAAATAATTAAACTTTTTGCCTGTCTGTTTCGATGGATTGCTAAAAAAGAATATACAGGTGAAGTTGATGAAAAGGATTTTTTGTGCGGAAACGATACTATTGCCCGACGCACAATTCTCGCCGTTATCTTTACTACATCAGTTACAGGTTTTATTGGAATCTTAACAAGCAAACTTATTCCGGAATTAAGCATAAAATTTACCTGTGCTGGATTTTTAGTAACAGCAGCTCTTTTAATTGTCAGCGGAATTATCGAAAGAAAAAATTCTGAAAAAAAGGGAAATGAGGAAGCCATTAAGGGAATTTCAATTTTCCAGTCACTTTTTATCGGTTTTATGCAGGGAATCGGAACACTGCCCGGAATCAGCCGTTCCGGCTCAACAATTTGTGGCGCACAATTCTGCGGTGTAAACCGTGATACCGCCGGCGAGTACTCTTTTATCGTAAGCATTCCTGCTATTTTAGGAGCATTCATTTTAGAAGCAAAGGATTTGGGCGAAGTAAGTTCATCTATCGGTCCTCTTACAGTACTTGCAGGTTTTTTGGCGGCATTTGTTTCAGGATATATTTCGCTGATATTTTTAATGAAACTTATAAAAAAAGGAAAACTTAAATGGTTTTCCTTATACTTAATTCCACTGGGAATTGCCGGTCTTTTATTTTTGTAAAACAACAGTAATCGTGATAAAATCTTTTTTATGAATGAATTGAACGCACCAAGATGGAATTTAGATTCACTTTTTTCTTCTATCGAAAGTGAAGAATACAAAAAGGCTATAGAAGATTACAAAACCGGCATGGAAAAACTTGAAAATCTTATAAAAACTGCCGGACGCTTTAATTTTTGCTTTTGGCTTAAGGGCTTTTTAGACGAGCAAGACAGGGTAACAGAACTTGCACAAAGTCTTGGAGCATATTCATATATTATTTATTCAGTTGATACTACAAATACCTCTTACTTAAACAATATTTCCTTAATTGATGATTTATCCCTCAGATTAAAAAAGATAAACTTAAATTTTTCTGCACTGCTTGTAAAAAATGCCAAAAAACTTGATGATTTTTTTGAAAGATTTCCAGCATATAAAGAACGAAAGTTTGTTTTTGAAGAAGAAATAGCCCTGCACCGCCATCAGATGTCGGCGAAAGAAGAAACACTGGCCGGAGAACTTTTAAAAACCGGCGGGGATGCATGGGACCGATTACATGAACAGATTATTTCTAACCTGAAAGACGAAAACGGTAAAACGTTCAATGAATTAAGAAACGATGCTTACAGCGCAGATGCTGCACTGAGAAAAGAATCCTACGAAAAAGAAATTAAACTTCTTAAGCAGAATGAAATTTCCTTTGCGGCTTGTCTCAATAACTTAAAGGGCGAAACCTTAACACTTAACAAAAAGCGAAAATGGAAAAAAGCAATTGACCGTTCCCTTGCATTCAGCAGAATGGATAAAAAAACACTGAATGCACTTATAAAGGCGATTGAAAAATCACTTCCCGCATGGCGAAAATACTTTATCGCCAAAGCAAAATTCTTAAAAGACAATAATCTGACGGCGTCAGAAGTAACTGACAAAAAAGAAAAAGGACTTGCTTTTTATGATTTATTTGCCCCAGTCATTTTTCAAAACGATAATTCAGAAGAGACCACAAATTCTGTACTTGCAAAAAAATGGACTTTTGACGAAGCCCGCTCTTATGTAATTGCACGCTACGACAGTTTTTCGACAGATATGGGAGATTTTGCCCGAAAAGCATTTGAAGAAAACTGGATAGACGCTGAGCCTCGAAAAGGAAAAGTTGGCGGAGCCTATGACGAGGATTTTGCACTTGGTCATCAAAGCAGAATAATGACTAATTTTACAGGAACATTCAGTGATATTATCACACTTGCCCATGAACTTGGACACGCTTACCATTTTTCATGTATGAGGGCAAAACCTGTCTGTTTTTACAGTTACCCTATGACCCTGGCAGAGACAGCTTCTACATTTGCAGAAACTATCGTAAAGCAGGATATTTTAAAAAAATGCGGTGATAAAGATAAAATGCAACTTTTGGATCTTGACTTGCAGGATGTAAGTCAGGTTTTAGTAGATATTTTATGCCGCTATTATTTTGAAAAAAAAGTTTTTGAGGAGCGGGAAACCGGCGAATTAAATGCACAGGATTTTTGCAGGATAATGAAGGAGTCTCAGGAAAAATCTTATGGAAAAGGGTTGAACTCTGAACGCCACGAATACATGTGGGCAGTAAAAAGCCATTATTATTCTACCGGCCTTGATTTTTATAACTTTCCCTATGCATTCGGACAGCTTTTTGCAGCTTCACTTTATCAGAGATATTTAAAAGAAGGCAAGGAATTTACGCATACTTATAAAAAAATCCTTGAAAATACAGGCAGCATGAGTTGTGAAGATTTATGTTCCCTTGCGGGTTTTGATATTACGAATATTGATTTCTGGAAAAATGCCATTGAACTTTATACATCTAAGATTGATGAGTTTATTGAACTGACAAAAGGAAAATCCACCGCAGTTACCATAAAACCGGGAAGTTCTCCAAAAACAGTTTATGACAACAGCTCATCTTTGCTGCGTTCTGCACAAAACTTTCTTAATAAAAACAAAGACGGTTATAACTGATGAAAGTTTTGTGCATATGTTTAAGCAGTGCAATTCAAAGGACGCTTTATTTTGACTCCTTTAATACTGAAAAAGTAAACCGTACTCAAAAATTTATTGAATGTGCCGGGGGAAAAGCTGTAAATTCCTCAAGAGTTCTTGAACAGCTTGAAAAAAACTCAAGTGCTGTATTATGTCCTGTGGGAATAAAAAACAAAGACGCCTTTATTGAACTTGCCGCAGCTGATAAATTAAACATAATTCCTGTTTTTACGGGAGGCAATACGCGTATGTGCTGGACAATTGTAACAAAAAAAGGAGAAACAACAGAGGTAATTGCAGATGAACCCCTTTCTTCCGCTCAAAAAAGTACAGAAGAAGAAATGATTTTGATTTTAAAAAAAATCATAAAAGATTATGATGCAGTTATTTTTGCCGGAAGCTGCCCCGCCTGTTTTAGCAAAGAACTTCCAATAAAAATCTGTACTGCGATAAAAGAAAATAACAAAATCCTTCTTGTGGATTTTTGCGGTGAAAATCTTTTAAACTGCCTTAAATTTTCAAATCCTGATTTTATAAAAATTAATGAGGAAGAGTTTACTGCAACTTTTGAAAAAAAATTATCAAAGAAAAATCTTTGCAATTTATCTCAAATACTTAAAAGCAGTATAATTGTAACACGAGGAAAAAAATCGTCGTTGTGTGCTGATAAAAACGATTTTTATAAAATAAAAAGCGAAAAAATTATTCCTGTAAATACAACCGCCTGCGGAGACAGTTTTAACGCAGGATTTATCTATGAATATCTGAATACAAAAAATATTGAAAAATCACTGAACTATGGCTCACACTGTGCAGCTCTAAATGCTTTAAGTTTAAAACCCGGGAGCCTGTCCTAGCCGGGATTGAAGGCTCGCAAAGCGTCGGCGGACTGCAAGGCAGTCCGCCGATGAAGCGCAAGCGGAAAGCCGTAAAGCCCGTTATACAGATTTACAACGGGGCAAACGGCAGAATTTACTTTTTGATTTCGTTGTGCTGCTTTTCTAAATATTCCATAACATGATCAATCATTGCCTGTTTTGGGTCTGGATGATCAGCTGGTAAAGTAGCAAGAAAGTCTTTTCTATAAGGTTTACATTCAATTACAGGGCTTGCCTTATAAATACATACAGCTGGTGCAACTTCGTCAGCAAGCATGTCGTTCATATTGTCAGGGTTAAATTTTAAAATCATTCCGTCGATAGAAACCAGCAACATTACATCAAACATACGTAGATAACTGTCTATCTCTTTTAAGCCGCGTTTTGTCTCAGGCTTTCCAGGGCGATAACGTGTACCAGCAGGAAAAACCAGAATTGCTTCGCCTTCCCTCTTGCATTTATCCATTGCGTGCATTGCGGCAAGATTGATTGAACGAGCCTTTTTTGTTTCTGCTTCGATTTCTTCCTGTGATTGGGCTGCAGCAGAGGCACTGTCTAAAGAGCGTGTAGGATAAATTACAACGCGGGTAAAACTTTCTGCAAAAGCGCGAACCATAGGATCTGCTTCGTTAAGCTTCATTCCTGCAATTGCAACAACTCTTGAACCAAGCTCCCGGCAGTCTGCGTCGTCAGAATTTTCCAGAAGATAAATAAGACCTGGAAGATCTGTATTGGAGTAATGCTCCATCAGAATTAAACCGCTTTTTCCAGATTTAATTGCCTGTAAGAATGCTTTATAATTTTCAAGGCCATCAAGACGGCTGCCTGGAGCCATATTGTCTTCGATAAGCTTGTTCATTATCTTTTTTGTCTCTGGATTTGCTTTCTGATAAACATTTGTTGCATCAATTTTTGCAGCGGCATGGGACATTTGCGCCATCTGCTTAAAGTACTCTCCATAGCGTTCTCGAATAGAAGCCATTTAATCCTCTCAATAATTCAGGCAAGAGTACATTTTACGGCACCATTGCCCTTTTTTTATCAGGAATTTAAAATTCCATTTTTTTATATTATTTCTTAAAATTTAAATATTCAAGTACAAAGACTTTACTAATGCAAAAGTTCAAGAATTTCGATAGAATCCCTTAAAGGAGATATGCCTAAGACGGCTTCGTTAACAAGCTGTCCGTAAGTGTAGTAATGACCGGCCGGAAGAAATTCTTCTCCAAAAGAAATATAACTTTTACCGTTGTTATCAATTCCGTATTCAAGTTTATAACGGGTACCGCGGTAAAGAAGTTCCATTTCTTTTTTTAATTCAACATTTTTACGAAAGATTTCTTCCTGCATAGAGGCGATTATAACAGAATGAAAAAATTATTTATATCAATATATGCAGTTTTTTTTATTGCATTTCTGATTTTTTCTATGGATTCAAAAACCATGAATAACTTGTCCGAAAAAAATACAAGTTCCATACAAATTGAAAAAATTGCCGTTGATGAGGATTTTATAATGGAAAGTGAATTTTATATTAGAGATATTGATGATTCAATCTTTGAACGAATTAAAGGAAAATCATTTAAAGACAACTGCAGGATTGACCGCCGGGAATTAAGATACCTGCATGTACTTCACAAAAATATTGAAGGACAAACTCTTGCAGGAGAATTAATCTGTAACAGAAGAATTGCTTCAATTTTGATAAATATTTTTAAGGAACTTTACACAGCCTCTTATCCGATTGAAAAAATTCACCTTGTTGATGAATATGATGCAGATGACGAAAAAAGCATGGGCGACAATAATTCTTCCTGCTTTAACTTTCGCTTTATATCTTTTACTACAACCGTTTCAATGCACGGATTAGGGCTAGCTGTAGACATAAACCCCCTGTACAATCCGTACATTAAAACTGTAAACGGAAAAATCAATATCGAGCCGGCAACTGCAAAAAAATATGCAGACAGGCAGGACAACTTTCCATATAAGATTGACCACAACGATCTTGCCTATAAACTCTTTACTGCCGCCGGATTTGAATGGGGTGGCGACTGGAATGGCGTAAAAGATTATCAGCACTTTGAATGGGTCGATAAAGGTGAGTAAAGAAGCCGCATTGCATTCAGTACTGCGAGAATTGTAACTCCCACATCACCAAATACAGCAAACCACATATTTGTAATGCCTGCTGTACCAAGTATCATTACCGCGCATTTTATGCCAAGGCTGAAAAAAATATTTTCGTAAACGATTTTCATTGTCCTGCGGCTTATTTTAATCGCGTCAACCAAACGGCTGGGTTTATCGTCCATTATTACAACATCACTTGCTTCGATTGCAGCATCACTTCCAAGACTGCCCATAGAAATTCCAGCATCAGAACAAGCTAAAACAGGGCTGTCATTTACACCATCACCGACAAAAATTACGCTTCCTTTTGAAGCCGTTCCTGGTTCATTCTTTGATTCAATTAAATCTTCCACGCGGCTGACTTTATCTTCTGGCAAAAGACTTGCAAAGACTTTGTCAATTCCAAGATCTCCTGCAACAAGAGTTGCAGTTTCTGCATTATCACCAGTCAGCATAACAGTTTCTTTTATTCCAAGTTTTTTAAGCTGTGCAATAGTATCAAAAGAATCCTCTTTTATGTCATCACTGATTATGATAGCACCTTTGTAAACATTATCTTGTGCAACATGAACAACTGTTCCGCTTGTTTTTTCGGAACCAAGAGAATTTAAAATTTCTGAAGGAATTTGTACATTCTCTTTTTCCATTAATTTTTTGTTTCCAGCAAGAACAGTCTTTCCATCAAGCATTATTTTTATACCTAATCCGCTCAATTCTGTACAGTTTTCTTTTTTACAGTTATTGCAACACTCATTTGAAAGTCCATGTCCCTGGTTACGCTCAAAATGGGACTTTTTTAATGACGAAGAAATCGGGTGATTTGAAAAATATTCTGCGTGAGCCGCAACAGCAATTAAATCATCTTCATCAACTCCTTTTACAGCAAAAACCTTGTTTACGGCAAAAATACCTTTTGTTAAGGTTCCGGTCTTATCAAAAACCGCTGTGTCAGCCTTGCTTAAAATTTCTATGAAATTACTTCCCTTTATTAAAATTCCTTTCGAACTGGCTTTACCTATTCCACTGAAAAAAGAAAGGGGAACAGAGATTACAAGGGCACAGGGACAGCTTACAACAAGGAACATCAATCCGCGATAAATCCATGTGTGATAAAGCTCCCTCAAAGAAAGAACATCTTCCGTTCTGCCTGTAAAAAAACTTATAAATAGAGGCGGAAGAATGGCAACTGCAAGAGCCAGAAAACATACAATCGGAGTATATATTTTGGCAAAACGCGTGATAAATTTTTCTAACTTTGCCTTAACTTTTCCTGCCTTTTGTGTAAGTTCTAAAATGCGACTTACTGCACTTTCTCCGTATGGTTTTGTTACTTTAATTAAAACAACACCTTGCGTATTTATAAAACCAGATAAAACTTCTTCCCCCTGCTCAACCTTACGGGGCACACTCTCGCCTGTTAAAGCACTTGTATCCATATACGATGAACCGCTTTCAACAACACCGTCCAGAGCAACCCGTTCTCCAGGCTTTACTTCGATTAATTCACCTACCTGTACTTCTTCCCCATGAACCTGACATACAGCACCGTTTCGATAAACAAAGGCTTTGTCCGGTCGAATATCCATAAGCGCTGATATTGAATCCCGGCTTTTATCAACTGCAAAATCCTGAAAAAATTCCCCGACATTATAAAAAAGCATTACGGCAACAGCTTCGCCAATTTCACCAACAAAAATTGCCCCTAAGGAAGCAACAGTCATTAAAAACTGCTCATCAAAGATTTTTCCGTGACCTATATTTTTTAAGGCCGACTTTATTACGTTTTTTCCGCACAGCAAAAAAGCCGCAAAGTAAAAAGCTAAAAATGTAAATCGATAAAGATTAACAGAGCCAATCATTACCTGCGACATAATTTTTTCAAAAATATAGATATGTTCAACCGCAAGCCCACAGGCAAAAAGCACTGCCGCAAAAATTATTTTTTTCAAGCCTGTTTCTTCACCGCAACAGCAATCTTCATCGTCATTATCATGTTCGTGGCAACAGCAATGCCCTTCGTGGCAGCATTTTTTGCTTTCGCCAGTATTATGATTGTGAGCATGTTCCGCACAATCATGACCATTTTTATGTTTTTTTTCATTCAGACAACCGTTAATCTCTTGTTCCATATCATTATTTTCCATCAATACGCCTCTTTTATCTTTCAGAAATATGTTCCATTCCCTGATTTAGAATTGAAAGTACGTGATCATCATCCAACGCATAATAAATCTGTTTTCCATCTCGTCGCGCACGCACAAGTTTACTGTCTTTTAAAATTTTTAACTGATGACTTACTGCGCTGTCCGTCATTCCAAGTTCCGCCGCCAAAGAACCTACAGATTTTTCTTCATCAAAAAGAGCACATAAAATCCGTATTCTAGTCGAATCCCCGAATACCTTAAAAAGTTCACCTAAATCAATCAGAGTATCTTCGTCAAGTTTTTTCATAAACCCCTACTTGTTTGAACGTTTGAATAACTGTTCAAATATTCAGATAAATGATATCACCCTAACGTTCTCCAGTCAAGCTAATAAAAGCTCCAGTAATAATTTTAAAATCAATTTTTTTTTAAAAAGTTGAAAATTCATTGTCATTAAATTAAAATTTATAAAAAATATTTCTTTGAAAATATTTATCATTTTTATTTAAGGAGAGTCTTATGTTCAAGAAACATTCGTCTCATTTATCGGCTTTGTTTAGTAGGAGGTGGTACAAACGTATAGGTACTAAAAATTCCTTAAAACTTGCTTCTCTGTTAAGTATTATTACATTTTTATTGGGCATCACCTTTTTTACGGGTTGCGCTCAAGAGGATGCATCAGGAAACAACTCTGACGGCAAAAACTCAACTCCTGCCATCGAAATGAAAACCGGACCGGAGATTCAAAGTGAACTTCAGAAAATCGGTTACAAAACGGCAACTTCTTTTGAACTTTCAAAAACGTCACCGTCTTATTCAATTCTTACAACAGAAAATGCTGTTGTAGTCCTTTCTCAAGACTGTACTATCGAACAATATATCGAAAAGCTTTTTAATGGCGAAAAACCTTCTGTCTGTATTGCCTATAAAGAAGGAGATACAATCTATTATTTTGCAAACGGATATACAGACAAGGGTAAAAAAATTCCGCTAAATGCAGATTCAAGCAGTATGTTTAATGGCGGTTATGATATTCCAATGGCTCATATTGATTTGAGTGGCTTTGATACAAGCAATGTTACAAATATGAGCAAGATGTTTTATTGGCTGGGAAAAGTAGAAACTTTAGATCTTTCAGGATTTAACACCGCAAAAGTTACTGACATGAGCTATATGTTCAACAGTATGGATATCAAAGTTCTGGACCTTTCAAGTTTTAACGTAAAGAGCTTAACAAATACTGAATCAATGTTTGCAAGTAATTCAAATCTTGAACGCATCTACGTAAAATCTGGAACAGACTGGAGTGTATCTGCTAAGGTTACAAATTCAAGTAATATGTTCTATTACTGTAATTCCTTAAAAGGCGGCGATAACTTTTCTTATAACGGGTATCGTGATATAAGCTATGCACGTATTGCAGGTCTTAATGGAGTTGAAAAAGGATATTTTACGGATGCAAAGGCACGTGGCATTTTACAGAAAATTGAGCTTGATACAAGCACTGTAAAAAAAGATTACTTTAGAGGAACAACTTTAGATACCACAGGACTTGTAGTTACCGCATATTTTAAAGATTCCTACGGAACTCAATCTACTACTACGATAACAACAGGCTATGATACATCTTATGATTTTTCTAGTGTTGGAGAACAGGCAGTAACTGTAAGTTATACAAAAGACGGTGTTACAAAATCTGCCTCATATACCGTAACCGTAAAAGACGGATATAAGGTAACAGTAAAGCACATGCAGCAAAATCTGGCCGACAATAATTACACAGTTTTTGAAGAAGAAGAATTCGGGCTTGATCCAAATGCAAGTTTTACACCAACTGTAAAAAGTTATGAAGGCTTTACAAAACCAGCTGTTTCTGCACTTACAATAAATGAAGATAAGACAATCGAACTTAAATACTCAAGGACAATTGTTACCTTTACATTTGCTGCGGTTGCAGAAGATGGTACACGCCTCCAATATGACAGCTCTTACAAAACAAATATCAGCAGTATTGCTGGCGTTACAAGCGTAACATTCCAGACTTTAAATGATTCGAGTTTACCTCTTTTAACTATAAAAGCAAAATGCGGAACAGATTTATCAAATCTTAAGAACTATATCAAAGCAAAAGGCTACAAATTCGTATCTATAAATCCAATTAACTATACTGACGATTCAAATCTGGAAAATGGATTTTATAAGAAAGTAAAAGAAAACATGAATAATGCCGGATGTACTTTGACCTGGCGTCTCCCTGTTCTCTATATGTGCGACCAGGATCATGGAAATAACTTATCTTACTATCTGAACGACTTAGGAGCAAATAAATCAGCGACTAAATTTATTCCATCTAAAACTCCAATGCCAGATGGCTTAGATAGTTCGCAATATAACGAGATTTCTTTGCGCAATCTGCCTCCAGATTATAGGACACCTACAGAAGTCCTTGCGTATGCCTGGGTAGAGATGGTAGGTTCTTCTCCAGTAATAAAATATTACGCAGAATATGGAAATGCTTCTAATGCTGATGGTTACCCGACATTGCCATACACAGACTGCAGGTATATGTTTACTGACTGCAAAAATTTACAGGAAATAGATTTGACTGGCTTTGATCTTTCTGGTGCAACAAACATGTCTTATGTATTTAATAACTGTACAGCGCTAAAAACTATAAAATTTGGTAAAATTAATACAGCAAATGTTACAACAATGCGGGAAATGTTCATGCAGTGTACTAACTTAACAAGCGTTAATTTACCAAACAACTTTGTAAGATCTAAATGTACAGACTTGTATTGTATGTTCGAAGGATGTGAAAAACTTACTTCTGTAAATACCACAGGCTGGAATACCTCTAATGTAACGGATATGACAGCTATGTTTGAAAATTGCTATAATCTTCAAACATTCGACCTTTCTATGTTTGATATTACTAAGGTTTCATCTGTCAGATGGATGTTCCTGAATTGTCGTAGCCTGACTACAATTTATGCCAAGACTGGTACAAACTGGGGTACAAAAACCTGGACAGGTACAAATGCAGATGCACCTTTCAGCGGATGTAATTATCTTACAGGTAGTCAAGGTACAAAATATGATAATTCATCTGCCAGTAGCAGTGTTTCCCGCGCCAAAATCGACGGAGGCACTTCAAGTCCTGGCTACTTTACGGCAAAGTAATATTTAAGGCAAATCAGTAAAAAAAAACCGCTTACACTTTTTGTGATAAGCGGTTTTTTGTTCCTTATAAAATTTCGAACTGCATCATAGTTATGTCGTCAAACTGCTCGGCATTTCCTGCAAAGTTGTCTATTTCTTCTTTTACCGTTGCCAAAGAACTCATTGCATTTTTTTTCTCAGTTGACTTTATAATTTCTAAAAGTCGTTTTTCACCAAACAATTCCTGCTTTATGTTCTCTGCTTCAGTTACACCATCTGTATAAATAAAAATTTTTTCTCCTTTTTTTAAGGAAACTGTATGCTCTACAAATTTAGCATTTTCAAGATACCCTAAAATTATATTTGGTTTCTCCTTCAGCAGTGCATATTCGCCTTTTTTGTAAATAATAGGATAAGGATGACCCGCATTCACAAAAGTCAATTCCTGCTTGCTGAATGTATAAATTCCAAGCCAGCATGTAACAAAAAGAGCAGATTCATTGCCTTTACACAACTGTTCATTTGCCTTTTCAAAAATATCTTTTGGAGAAAGCCTTAAATATGCATAGAAGTCTAAAAGAACCTTACATTTGCCCATAAACAAAGCAGCAGGAACACCTTTCCCAGAAACATCTCCCACCGTAATCATAAGATGATCTTCATCAAGCAAAAGATAATCATAAAGATCTCCGCCGACTTCCTTTGCAGGAGTCATAGAAGCAAAAAGGTCAAAATCCCTGCGTTCAGGGAACGGAGGATACCCTTTAGGTAACATATCCGTTTGAATTTTTGCCGCAACCGATAATTCTGTACTTATTCTTTCTTTTTCTGCCGTTACCTTTGTCAGTTCAGCAATATTTTTACATACCTCATATTCCATCTGATGAACAGAATGAGCAAGAGTTCCTATTTCATCCTGATTTTTTATTGAAAGCAGTTTATCAGAGGGTTGCCCGCCATAAGAAGCAAAATGATCTGTTTCTTTTGTAACAAGCAAAAGAGGTTTTATAAACACTGTATTAAAGTAGGAACTGAATAAAAATATAAACAGAATTGCAAAAACTATTTCAACAAAAACAACTACATTAGTAAATGAATGCCGCGCATTTACAAATTCCTGAATATTTTTTTGAACACCCAGCACAGCAACTACTTTTTCATTATAAAAAACAGGCACCATTGCAGTAATGTGCGACCCGCTCCGTGTTCTTAGCGTATGACGTACTACTGTTTTACCTTCTTCAAAAACCTGTCTTGCTGACTGGTTATATTCTTCTTCCACATAAGTTTCTTTGTACCCAAGAGGAAATTCACGCCATCTACCGTTCTTTTTTACAGGATTATAGATATATGTTATATGAGTATATTCTGGAGCTTCTACAGTAGAAACATAAATCATGTTAAGGTCAAACTTTTCGACAAAATCAGATAAAATCTTTTCAACTCCAGCATACTCATCCGTTTTTGCAGCAGATGAAACATAAAATTCAAAATTATGAGCATCTAAACATTCCCGAGCGGCTTCACTTATAGAGCGGATAGTTGTATCGTATTGAGTTTTAAACTGTCTTGAAAAAGCCCAGTATCCAGCACCAAAAACCAACGAGCAGAGAATAAAACCGAAAATAAGAATGCTTGAAAGAATTCTTTTTGTAATGACAGGAAGTTTACTTTTCATATTTATTCTCCAAGGTCTTTTTGAATTACGAGGATATTCTTTCCACACTCATATCGATAAGAAACACCGTCCATAAATTTTTTTGTAAGTAAAATTCCAAGTCCGCCGATATTTCTTTCGTCCGCTCCCAATTTTGTATCAGGATCATCTTTTTCAAGGGGATTAAAAGGTTCACCTTCATCTTCAAACGTAATTTCCAGCGTGCGAGGTTTATCTTTTACGGTGCATTTTATCTCTACATCTCCTGTTTGTGGTGCATAGGCATAGTGACATATATTAACAAAGATTTCTTCGACTGCAAGATCAATCGCCACAAGGACTTTAGGAGAAACGCTAAAGCCGTCGATTGAGTTGTGAATAAATTCATTTAACTGATTAAGGTTTTCATCTTTTGCTCTGATTCTTAATGCTTTCATTTCTAAAGTATAACATAAAAAAGTTAAATGAAAAAAAATATTTTCCGTCATTCTGTCTGACAATCAAATCTTTGCATAATGCATGTTTATATATTTATGTTGGATTTTTTTTAAATTTCGAACTAAAATATAAGGTATGAATATTACTCAAACTAGAAAAGACAACGGAGTAGAATTAATACTTTCCGGAAGATTAGATGTAAACGCTTCTGCCCAATTGGAAACAGAAATCAACAATTTTCTTTCACTTGTTGCAGTAAAAAATCTAACCCTTGATATGTCAGGTCTCGAATATATTTCAAGTGCAGGAATCAGAGTCCTCTTATATGCACAAAAAAATCTTAAAAACGGTCGCGAACTTATCATCAAAAATCCCAGCGAATTCTGCAGACAGGTTTTTGAAGTTACCGGCGCTGATATTTTCTTAAAAATAGTTTGATTTTCTAGCTAAAAAAACTGCTTTTTTCTCCAGATTTGCAACCTTCTTTTTATTTTAGTGTCTGAATTAGAAAGAAAGTTAAAAATCCACAAGGGGAAAAAAATGAACTTTTACTCAGACTATGTAGAAAACGGAACAGTATTTACAAATTACGATGATTTAAAAAATAATTTTAAAATTAAGGTTCCTGCAAATTTTAACTTTGCCTACGATATTGTAGACCGCTATGAGCAGCTTGCTCCTCAAAAAAAAGCCCTTGTCTGGTGCAATGATGATAACGAAGAAAAAATATTTACTTTTTCTGAGATTGCAAAAGAATCCCGAAGAACGGCGAATTTTTTAGTTTCAAAAGGAATAAAAAAAGGAGATGCCGTTATGCTCATTCTCCGCCGCCGCTATGAATTCTGGTTTTTTATAAATGCACTTCACAGAATCGGTGCCATCGCCGTTCCTGCCACAAACCAGCTTCTGCAAAAAGATATTGAATACAGAACAAATGCCGCACAAATAAAGATGATTGTTTCCTTTGATGATCAGATTCAAACAGAAATCGAAAACGCTCTTCCATCTTCTCCATCTGTTCAAAATCTCGTTAGTGTCGGCTCTAAAAGAGAAGGATGGATTTCTTACGGCGATGAGGTAAAAAACTTTAATGATAAATTTGAGCGTCCACAAGGCGAAAACGCTACTAAAAATGATGATATAATGCTTCTCTATTTTACCTCAGGAACTTCAGGTTACCCAAAAATGGTTCAGCATAATTTTCTCTACCCACTTGGACACATAGTAACTGCAAAATACTGGCAGAATGTTATTGATGACGGTCTTCACTTGACAGTTGCAGAAACTGGCTGGGCAAAATCTGTATGGGGAAAACTTTACGGGCAGTGGATATGCGGTTCAGCAGTTTTTGCATATGATATGATTCAATTTAAACCTGGCATGATGCTAAAAAAAATGGCTCAATACAAAATAACAACTTTCTGCGCCCCTCCAACAGTTTACAACTATCTGGTTCGTGCTGATATTAAAAAATACGATTTATCTTCACTAAAATATCTTGTAACAGCGGGAGAAGCTCTTAATCCTGAAGTATACAATAAAGTTTTAGAGGCAACAGGATTAAAAATGTATGAAGCCTACGGTCAGACCGAAGCTACGGTTATGGCGGGAAACTTTCCTGGAATGGAACCAAAACCCGGATCTCTTGGAAAAAGTGCCCCTGGCTATGATATTTCGATTGTTCGTGAAGACGGAACAAAATGCGACCCCATGGAAAGTGGTTCAATTGTTGTAAATCTTGAAAAGGGAATGCCTTTTGGACTTTTTACAGGATATTACAAAGATAAAGAAAAAACAGATTCTGTCTTTGAAGGCAACAAGTATCATACCGGCGATACAGCTTATTATGATGAAGACGGTTATATCTGGTTTATCGGGCGAAATGATGATGTAATCAAAAGTTCAGGTTACAGAGTTTCACCGTTCGAAGTAGAAAGCATTTTAGTTCAGCATCCATCTGTTCTTGAGTGTGCCGTTACCGGAGTTCCAGACCCACGCAGAGGACAGGCAATAAAGGCAACAATTGTTCTCACAAACGACTATGCACCAAGCGAAGCATTAAAGCGTGAAATCCTAGAATGGATGAAGGAACGTACTGCAGCCTATAAACATCCACGTATAATTGAATTTACATCTTCCCTTCCAAAAACCATCAGCGGAAAAATCAGACGCGTCGAAATCCGCGAAAAAACAAACAAATAAATTTAAAATAAAGACCCGGCTTTCAGCCAAATAAATCAAGCTAAAAGCCGGGTCAACCCTCTCTCCCCTTACGGAAAACCGTAAAATATATTAGTTCAGCCTAGAGGTACGCTGTAACTTATTTATTTAGCAGCCTTAAATCCATTTTCAAGGTCAGCGATAATATCATCAATATGCTCTGTGCCGATTGAAAGGCGGATAGTACTCTGAGTAATTCCCTGATCAGCAAGTTCTTCGTCACTAAGCTGACTGTGAGTAGTTGTTGCAGGGTGAATTACAAGACTCTTTACATCAGCAACATTTGCCAGTAATGAGAAAATCTTTAAGTTATCTATAAACTTCCATGCAGCATCTTTTCCACCTTTAATTTCAAAAGTAAAGATAGAAGCACCTCCATTAGGAAAATACTTTTCATAAAGCGCATGGTTCGGATGATCTGCAAGTGAAGGATGATTTACTTTTTCTACCTGCGGATGTTTTTTTAAATACTCAACAACTTTCTTTGTGTTTTCTACGTGACGGTCAAGACGCAATGACAAAGTTTCTGTTCCCTGCAAAAGTAAGAATGCATTAAACGGAGAAATTGTAGCGCCAGTGTCGCGAAGTAAAATTGCACGGATAAAAGTTACAAATGCAGCTGGTCCAACAGCATCATAGAAAGAAACACCGTGATAACTTGGGTTTGGCGAGGCGATGTTTGCATATTTGCCGCTTGCCTTCCAGTTAAACTTTCCGCTTTCTATAATAATTCCGCCTAAAGTTGTACCATGTCCGCCGATAAATTTTGTAGCTGAATGAACAACAATATCTGCACCATGTTCAATTGGACGGATTAAATAAGGAGTGCCAAAAGTGTTGTCAATTACAAGAGGAAGCCCATGTTTATGTGCAATTTCAGCAATCGCATCAATATCAGGAATATCAGAGTTTGGATTTCCCAAAGTTTCAAGATAAATCGCACGGGTATTTTCTTTAATTGCATCTTCTACTTCCTTGAGATTATGAGCATCGACAAAAGATGTTTCGATTCCATACTGCGGAAGAGTGTGTGCCAAAAGATTGTAACTTCCGCCGTAAATTGTCTTTTGCGCTACAATGTGGCCTCCGTTTGCAGCCAGCGCCTGAATTGTGTACGTAATAGCAGCAGCCCCAGAAGCAACTGCAAGAGCAGCAGAACCGCCTTCAAGAGCAGCAATTCTTTTTTCAAATACATCCTGAGTAGAATTTGTCAACCGTCCGTAAATATTACCTGCATCTGCAAGACCAAAACGGTCAGCTGCATGTTTTGAATTATGGAATACATAAGAAGTTGTCTGATAAATTGGAACTGCCCTTGAATCTGTAACCGGGTCTGCCTGTTCCTGTCCTACGTGTAACTGTAATGTTTCAAATTTATAATTAGCCATAATTGTAATCTCCTGTTAATAAAAAAAAAATTAATAAAATAAAAGGGAAAAGCCTTTCCCTTCGCGCACACTCTGTTGTGCACTACCCTTTCAACCCTCTCGTAAAACTATCTTGAACAGCAACAGAGGCACATGACTCCATTTCTAAAATTTTCTCGTACAAGTTTTTCAAAATAAAACTTCATTTCTATGCCTCCTGTAAAAAAATGATATTTTTTTGTATTACCTATTATGTTAATAGGTTTATCTACCTTATGGAGTAATAATATAATCTTATTACCTACAATGTCAATAGGTTTTATGAAAAAAATAAATTTTTATTCACTAAGACGGGGACATTGTTCCAGTATAATTTTTAATGCCTCATTCCTTATGTTCTCGTCAGGAAAAACCAGTGTTATCTTAGCTCCTTTTTTTGGAATTACTTCCAGCAACCTAAAATCTACTTGAGTTGTCTCTTTATCCTTTTCGTATGCCACCGTAGGAAGACTTAAAATATCATCATATTTTATGGCAGTTGTATCACTGATTATCATATTTTCAAAAATACCGTTCAGTCCGCTGTTTACAATTTCGTTACTACCGATATAGGCGGCAATCAATGCTGTTATATCAAAAACCACACAAAGATAGAGGGCAAAATTTCTTGAGGCTACAGCGGCAATAAGGGCTGCACTTACAACAAAAATCAGCCACGAACGGAGAGGAAAATCAGATTTTAGCTGCATTTTCAATTCTCCACATTCACTTTTTACTCTTTTTTTTATAAAAGGGATGCGGACAAGCAGAAAAGCAAATACCCCATAAGAAATTATCGTAAGAATCAGTTTAATCATTTTTTCGTCCATTTTTTATCCATTTCCTTAAAGTTTTATCTGCACTGGCAAAAGCCAGTGGAAGTTTTTCTACATCCGCTTCTGTCGTTATTTTTATCCATTCAAGGGAAGATACTTCTGTATCATCAATTTTAAAAGCTGCCCCTTTGTTTATTTTAGCTTCAAAAAATAAATCACAGGTTTTATATGTTATATTTTTATATTGATAAGTATTCGGAAAACTACAGATGTATTTTAATGAATCTATATCAACTCCCAGCTCTTCTCTACATTCACGTATACAGGCTTGCTCAGCAGTTTCGTCATAATCCACAAAGCCCCCGGGAAATGCTAAAAATCCACGCCTCGGTTCTTTTGCCCTTTTTTCAAAAAGGACTTCATCCCTTTCATTTACGATTATAAGTCCAACTGCCGTTGCAGTGTTATTGTACAAATCAAAACCGCAATCGGAACAAAACCATTTTCTGTTGCCGGGGCAAGTTATGTTTTTTTTGCCACACATGGGACACATATTAAAATTATTCATAACCACCTCAATAATACAAAATCCTGTAATCACAGAATCTTTTAAAACCTGTGTCAGTATACACTTTTATTGCAGGTATGTTGCTTTTTTTTACAAACAGAACAGATTTTTTATCAGCTAAAAGAAGTTTTTGTGTAACACTGTTAACAATCGCCTTTGCTAACCCATGTTTTCTGTACTTTGGAAGAGTGTATATTCCTGCAAGCAAAGCATAATTTTTTCCCATTGCATTAACCGTAAGTTTGCACAAAGGAATATTTTTGATTTTTCCAACATATACTGCATTTTCTTCCACAAAATTTTCGAAGCGTGCAAAGCTTAAATCCCTGTCAAAATTATGTCCTTCTATTACAACTTCTTCCTTTTCAAAACCTTCCTGAAGAATAAAGATTTTTTCAATCTCTTCTGTGCCTGCATTTTCCACAATCAATTGTTTATTCATCTTTTTTAAATCTTTTGCAGAATCATATCTTTCATTTTCCATCATGTAATACTCATTTTCGGTTGATGGTCTTTTATTAAAGTGTTTTACGATTATTGATTTTAACATTAACGTGCCGGATTCTTCTCCGCTTATGGAAAAAAGATATTTCATTGTCATTTCATTAAAAAAATGAACAAAAGCACTTTCCATCTCATGTCTGTTTTTTCCGTAAACATCAGGCAAGCAATGATGCAAGGATGAACCTTGATACCAGTCAAAAACTCCGTGTATTTCGCCGAAATTTCCTTTTACGATATAAATTGATTTTGCACCATTTAAAATCTGGGCAAAAAGATTTACAGAAAATTTTTCGTATGGAAGCAGATAATCAAGAATTTTTTTTCTTTCCGATTCCTGCATTTTTTCAATAATCATTATGGATTTAAAATATCCGCTTAACACAGCTTTTTCAATATGAAAATGCCGTAAAAAAAGCTCTACTTGTCTGTTTTTTCACTAATATATATACTTTTGCTCATAATTTTTCGGAGGTTTTATGACTTTTACCAATCTTGATATGCCAAAAGCTGGCGATACAGTTGTTGTAGGAATGTCTGGAGGCGTTGACTCAACTTTGACTGCCCTTCTTTTAAAAAAACGGGGATGCAAAGTAATCGGAGCAACAATGTCAATTTGGGACGGTCATATTCCAGAACACAAAACCGCAAAATCTGCTCGCGAAGCCTGTTTTGGGCCAGGAGAAGAAGAAAACATTGCAGAGTGCGAAAAATTCTGTAAAGAAAACGATATTGAATACCATGTAATCGATGTCAAAGAAATATACCGCAAAACTGTTCTTGAGTATTTTAAGGCTGAATACCGTGCCGGTCGCACTCCAAATCCTTGTATCCGTTGCAACCGTTTTATTAAATTTGACGCACTTTTAGCCGGTATACGTGATTTGAATATAAAATTTGACTATTTTTGCACAGGTCATTACGCACGTATAGTTCGCCCAGACCAGGGAATTTTTGGAACAGATAAACGTCCTGCCATGGTAGCAGGGGCCGCCGATGTAACAAAAGATCAAACATACTTTATTTACCGTCTGCCATCAGAAGTTTTAGAAAAAGTCCGATTTCCGCTTGCACTTATGACTAAAAAAGAAGTTTTTGAACTTGCACGACAGGCAAACTTAGAGGCTGCTGACCGCGAAGAAAGTCAGGATTTTGTTCCACCTGAGTATTTTGACGAACTTTTTAAAGATAAACCAAGCATTCCTGGAGACATAATCGATTTAGACGGGCATGTTCTTGGGCGCCATAAAGGAATTGAACACTACACTATCGGACAGCGCAAAGGTCTTGGAGTTGCACTTAATTATCCAGCCTACGTTCAGCATATTGACGCAAAAAACAATCTTGTTGTTCTTGCAAAAAACGATGATTTGAATTCAGACGCTTTAATCGCCGATGATTTTGTTTGGCCAGCAGACATTGAACCTACCGAACCTTTTGAGGCTGATGTAAAAATCCGCTTAGCAAGTCGCCCTGCCCGTGCTGTTATCGAAAAATATATTCAGGGGGCAGATGATGATACGGTTTATGCAGGAACTCCATGGAAAATAACATTTAAAGAAAGCCAAAGAGCTGTTGCTCCTGGTCAGTCAGCAGTTTTATACGTTGATGGTGTTATTCGAGGTGGAGGAATAATAAGCAAAACTCTGTAAAACAAAAAAGCCGTTGGATTACTTCAGAAAAATGAAATCCAACGGCTTTTTTATCAGAAATCGCAGTTTTTATTTTGCGTCAGCGTTTGATGGAACAAATGATGATGTTCCGTAATTGTATGCATATTCGTTTATATCGATAAGCTCATTCACTGTACCACCGAATTTTTCTGAAACAGCATAAGTAGTTGTTCTTGTGATATTTCCTTTGTCATCGTATTTGTAGATAATGCGCTGAGAAAGCTTGTTTGCAGAATTATATGTCTGTTCCTCTGTAACAGCATATTTTTCGTCAAAACGGAAAACTACTTTCTGCAATACAGAACCTGCTTTGTCTGTGTATACAATTTCCGAAAGTTTTCCATTATCGTTATAAGTAAGGGCACGTCTGTTATCCAGTGAACCATCAGCATTGTATGTAGAAATTTCAGAATCACGCCCCATATCATCAAACTTTATGATAGTTTTTCCGAGAAGAGCACCGTCTGCATTGTAATATGCTTCTTCGCTTTGCTTTCCTGCTGTAATTTTCCAAATACTCTTGTTTACGAGCATATCGCTTGCATTGTATTCAGATTCTTCTGTTTTATTGCCTTTTGCATCAAATGTTGCAACACTTTTCCATGCAACTTTTCCGTCTGAATCATAACCTATTGTTGTTGTAAGATTACCAGCTGCATCATAGTTGTAAACCAGGCGGTCAACAAGAGAATCCTTTGCTGTAAGTTCTGATGTTTCTGTCTGGCGTCCTCTTGCATCAAAAACATGAACATATTTTGATTTTGGTGAGCGATAATAATCACCGAATTTTTCTGTGATTGTATAAGAAGTTTTAATGTATTCTTTAACCGAGCCTTCAACTTTTAATGCCGATGAAGGATCAAAAGCATAAATGTTTGCAGCAACTGCAAGAAAAGCTGTCGTTAAAGCAAGAACTGATTTTTTCATGTATTCCTCCGGAAATGAATAACTTTTTATAGAATATCATTCAAAATTATACTGCATTATATTTTTTTTCTCAAATATTTCGTACAATATAGGAGAAAATTCTTATAAACACACAAATCAGGATCTGACTTTTATGGATTTTTTTGAATTAAACGCATTTCTTACATTATCTAAAAAACTCCATTTTGCAAAAACCGCACAAGAAGTAAATTTAAGTCCATCTGCATTAAGTCGACTTGTTTCCCGCCTAGAAGACGAAACCGGACAGATTCTGATTGAAAGAAGCAGCCGTGACGTAAAACTTACGCGAGAAGGAGTGATGTTTGCATCTTTTGCAGAAAGCTGCCTTAATAAAAAAGAGGATGTATTTGCAGACTTTAATTCTGCAAATAGAAGTGTTTCGGGTATTCTGCATGTGTATGCCTCTGTTACAGCCTGTTATTCCATTATGCCGCCATTTTTAAAAGAACTGACAGAAACATATCCTGATATTCAGTTAAATGTTGAAACAGGAGATCCCGCTGGTGCAATTCATGCCGTAAAAGAAGGAAGAGCGGATTTAGCTGTTGCGGCAATCCCTGACACTCCTCTGCCAGAGTTAGACTGCATACGTGTAAGGCGTACACCATTAGTATTTGCGGCTAGTACAGGCGGACCGTGGGAAAACGTAAGCGGAAGCCCTCAGGATATTGTTTCTTCCGTACCGCTGATACTTCCAAAGACAGGACTGGCAAGAGAACGATTTGATTTTTGGACTCAGTCAAGAAACGTAAAACCTGTAATTGCAGCAGAAACAGAAGGAAACGAGGCAATAATGGCTCTTGTTCAACTTGGATTGGGAATAGGGCTTGTTCCCCATATAGTCCTGACAAACGGGCCTTACGACAAAGGATTTACCTGCCATGCCGCAGGAAATGCACTAGGCTATTACGAAGTAGGATTTATCCAGAAAAAGCAGATTTCTGGAAGCGATAGCTATAAAAAAATGAGAGCCGCCGTAAGTAAAATTCTACACGGCGACTCATAAAAACAATATATCTGAATCAGCTGTTACACCCGACAAAAAGTGCAGTCAGCCTAAATTTCTGGCAAATAACTGTTTGTAAAAATAACTTCTTTTCTTATTTGAACATCTTGTCCAGCCAATCAAAGGCTGCAAGCTGCTGTTCTTTTGGGAATGAATGATCCATTCCTGCAATAAAGTCTGTCTTAAGCTTGTCTTCTGCGCCGTTTGCTGCCCAGATTTTATGTACTTTTTCGTAAGCTTCTTTTGTTCCCTCGTTTGGATTTACAGCATCCATATCACCAGCAATAAAGTACATAGGCTTTGGAGCGGCAAGCCCTGCAACGTCAGGATAGTCAAGATATTTTGCAATTGTCGGATGAAGCATACTGAATGCAGAATTTCCTTTTAACTGTCCGTCGCCTGGTATAATGTGTCCTTTCATTGTACCAAACCAGCATACGGCAACACCGGCAGTAATGTCATCGCTGATGGCGGCAAGCTGCCATGAACGGAAACCACCCATACTAAATCCCATACATGCTACTTTTTTCTTATCTACCTGAGGAAGAGAAGCCAGGAATTTTGCAGCACGACAATCTTCCTGAGCAATGATTCCGGCAAAACTTGTACCCATATTAAAAAGATTTGAGCCTAAAGACTGCTGACTGTCTGTAGAAAATCCTTTTACAGAACGATCTCCCCAACCAAGTGCATCAAAACTCAAAACAACGTATCCACGTTTTGCAAGTTCATCTCCAGGGAAGCGGTCTGTAAAATACTGATTTGCCCATCCTTCTGCATTCTTATATTTGTCATAAATTTCCTTGCTTTCAGGCGAAAGTTTTTTTGCAGCTTCTCTTGCTTCTTTTTTATCTTTTATTTTAAAAATCTTAAGAACTTCTTTGTCAGTTATGATGTCCTGAACCATTTTTTCTTTTCCGATTTTAAAATTTGAACCATGATCATGAAGCATAAGAGCAGCCGGGAAAGTCTGTCCTTTTTTTCCATTTGGAACAAGAAGAAGTGCTGATACACGGCTATCACGAGAAATATTAAATACAATCTTTTGTGCTGTGTAACCGTCGCGTTTTTCTGATTCAAGAACAACCATATCAAAAGGTGTGTTGTCTTCTTCCTGAATTATCAACTCACGGGCTTTTGCAAGACCTTCTTTTTTCCACTGATTTACATCAACACCATCTTTGTAACCCATTTTAAAAGTCCAGCGCGACTTTAAATTTTCGTAAAAAGTTGGAAGACAGCGCTGAGAGGCATTGATTTCCTGTTTTACATATTCTTTACTGCCAGTCGCAAATGCTGTGAACGTAAAAAATACAGATACAAACAATACAATTATTTTTTTCATTTTTTTCTCCTTCTGATTAATAGTACGACTTGAAATTATATAAAAATATCTAAAATCTGCTTAAAAAGAGAGTCAAATTAATTAAATATTGCTTTTTTTCCTATACATTCTCCGTATCTTACTTTGTATTCTTTTCCGCCAGCTGTAGATTCCTGAATTTTCTTATCAACTTCAATTTTTCCTTTTTCAAAAAGCATTACAATCGTTGAACCATGAAGATCAAAATACCCCTTTTCCTCTCCTTTTTTAAACGTGTAATTTTCGTGATGATTTTTTATTCCGCCTACGCTAAAGGCACCAACTTCTATCTGTGCAACACGTCCGAAATTTTTTGTATCAAGAATTGTCCAGCTTCTTCTGTTTTTTGTATAGATTTTAAAAGTCTGGGCACAAATCGGCTGAACTGAATAAAGTTTTCCCTCAATATAGTGATTTTTTTCAAGGCTTCCGTCATCAATATAGCAGTATCGGTGATAGTCAGTTGCAGCAAGACGAAAGATAAGGCAGTCCCCGCCGGCAAAAGTTGAAACATAATCCTCACTTTCAAAAAAATCCCGCAAGGTATAATCAAATCCTTTTATATGAAAAGTTGAATTCTCTTCAATTTTATAAATACTTAAGGCACTGTCACTTGGGGAAATCAAATGATTTTCCTGCATATCAACTGTACGACTTTCATCTTTTCGCGTAAAAAAATCATTAAAGGAAGAAAATTTCCGTCCCTTAAAAGGAGTCATGTCTATTCCATGTTTTTTTATGAACTTATTAATTTGCGGTCGGCTAAAAGGTGTTCTTAAAAAAAATCCTAAAAAAGCCGGAACCTTAAAAAATAGAGTAAGATTATATAAAAACCGCCCAAAAGGTGTTTTACACAAAAATACAACAGACTTATCATTTCCTATTTCATTACCATACGCTTCTATTACGTTCATACACCAATTCTAGCAGAAATTTATTAATTCATAAAGCAAAACACGATTTGTCTTGCGTCTACAGAATCACTATAATAAAACACATTATGGAAGATTCACTTATTTCTCTTGAGGATGTCCGCATTCAGGATTTACACGGAACAAAAATTCAATCTGTTTCATGGACAATGAAAAAAGGAGAAGCTTGGCTTGTCATTGGCGAAAACGGCGGCGGAAAAGCAGACTTTCTTTCCGCCATTGCAGGAGAAAAGCAGATTGTCCAAAATTCCGACAGTAGCATTGTTCACACTGTTTTTGAGAACTCCACAGAAACTGTATCTCTTGAACGGGCTGCCCTTCTGATTCAAGAAGAGAGAGACCTGGACGAAAGTGAATACATGGACAGAATTGACGAAGGTCGTACCGGCAGACGTTTTATTGCCGAAGTTTTAGGCGGACCTGATGCAAAACACCGCAATCTCCCTCTTCCAAAAATTGCGCAGCGACTAGAAACAATGCCCGAAGTTAAACTCTGCGGCGTTGAAAACCTTTTGGAACGGGGATTAAAGTTTATGTCTACAGGAGAAATCCGCCGTACACTTTTATGTCGCGCCCTTCTGTCTGGAAAAAAATTGCTTATTTTAAGCGACCCTTTTGCAGGTTTAGACGCCCAAAGCCGTTCAATTCTTCTTGAGTTTTTTCAACGCCTTGTAGAAAAACAAAACAATACAACAGAAAATGCAGAGGGAGCGTTTAACGGAACCTCAATAATTTTAGGAATGGAACGCTACCACGAAATTCCACAGGCAATCACAAACGTAATCGAATTTACAGATAAAAAAGTTAGTTTCTGCGGCACAAAAAAGGACTACGAAACGATTTTAGAACAAAGAAAAAAAGAATATGAATCAAATCGTGAAAAAATAAAAAATGAATTTACACAGGAAATTGCCCTAGCCCAGAAAGATACTCAGGTTTTACCTTCAACACAAACCTCAAAAACAGAAGGCAAAGACACTCTTATACAAATGAATAATGTAAATGTCGGCTGGGACGGCAGAATGGTTTTAAAAGATTTTAACTGGTCGGTTTTGCCAGGTCAGCACTGGTTTATTCGAGGTCCAAATGGTTCAGGAAAAACAACACTTCTTGAACTTATAACAGGCGATAACAAACAGGTTTACTCAAATGACGTATGGTTATTTGGAAATAAACGTGGAAGCGGCGAAAGTATTTGGGACATAAAAGCAAAACTTGGAATCGTCAGCTACCGTCTTCACGTTGAATACCGCATGGTGGGAAGCACAGACCTTGAAAGTGTAATTATTTCTGGATTCCATGATTCAATCGGCTTATATCAGCAAAAAACAGATATTGAAAAAGCTGCCGCCCGCCGTTGGTTAAAACTTGCCGGTTTTGAAGGAAGAGAAACACAGTCTTTTAACAGCTTAAGTTACGGCGAGCAGCGGGCAATTTTAATTATTCGCGCTGCAGTAAAAATGCCGGCTGTAATGATTTTAGACGAGCCTTGCCACGGTCTTGATGATTCATATCGTCAAAAAATTCTTGATCTTCTTGAAACAATTGCAGAAAGTAAGACAACAACCCTTCTGCATGTAACCCATGATCCGAGCGAAGTTTTAGCCGCAGAAAAACATATACTAGAACTCTGTCCAGGGCAGGAACCGATGTATAAGATAATAGAAAAATAAGGAGGGAGGAGCACCTCCCCTCGCTCCAAAGTCCTCAGCAAAGCCTGCGGTCTTTTCCGCTCCCCTCCCTAGGAATTCAAGAAATTAGGACAAGTGCAAAAGTCGGATTTTACTAAAATAAAAAAAAAGTCCGCCACAACATGACGGACTTTCTGCCAAATTTATGTTCCTTACGGTTAAAATATTTTAAATTAGAAAATTGCCTGACACAATTTGCCGATTGGATCAAAATCCAAAAGAAGAATGTCAAATGCAAAGAATACAAAAAATCCTACAACAGTAATTGCAGCTAAAGAAGCAATACCAATAACTGCCTGAATAGGTGCAGGAAGTTTATCAAATTTTGAACCTGTATCTTTTTCTACTGTAGCCATAAAATGCTCCTAAAATTATTTCAAAGGTTCTTTAATAATATATGCTGAACGTTTTACAGTCAAGATTATTTGTAAATAATTAATTTTTTTATTACTATAAAAAATATACCGCTTTTTTTTGGAGAAACAAATGCTTTATACACCTGCAGAAATTCAAGAAACAGTAAATATGTTTTTGCGCCACAAACTTGATGTGCGCTGCATCACAATGGGAATTTCTCTTTTAGACTGTGCAGACGGGGATTCAAAAAAATCCTGCCAAAAAATCTACGACAAAATCATGAAAAAGGCAGGCAGTCTCGTAAAAGTCGGTCAGGATATCGAAAAAGAACTTGGCGTTCCTATCATCAACAAACGCGTTTCCGTAACTCCGATTTCTCTCGTTGCCGCAGCAAGCAATGCAAAATCTTATGTTGAATACTGCAAAACCCTGGATAAATGTGCCAAAGAACTTGGAATTAACTTTATCGGAGGCTTTAGTGCCCTCGTCCAGAAAGGAATTACACCTGCTGATCGAATTCTAATCGATTCAATCCCGGAAGCCCTTGCAACCACTGATTTTGTCTGCTCAAGTGTGAATGTGGGTTCAACAAAGAGCGGAATCAACATGGACGCCGTAAAACTCATGGGCGAAACCATCAAAAAAACTGCCGAAGCAAGCAAGGACTGCGCTGTTAACGGCTGTTCAAAACTCGTCGTATTCTGCAAAGCTTCGGAAGACAACCCGTTCATGGCAGGCGCCTTCCACGGACCGGGCGAAGCTGACGCAGTCATCAACGTCGGTGTTTCGGGACCAGGCGTAATTCTTGCCGCAGCCCGGGACTACAAGGGCCGCCCAATTAACGAACTTGCCGAAGGTATCAAAAAAATGGCATTCAAGATTACCCGTCTCGGTCAACTCGTCGGTACAGAGGCTGCAGCACGGCTTGGAGTAAACTTTGGAATTCTAGACCTTTCTCTTGCACCGACCCCTGCCGTTGGCGACAGCGTTGCACGCATTCTAGAAGAAATCGGTCTTGAAAGCGCAGGCGCGCCAGGAACCACAGCGGCCCTTGCAATGCTTACTGACATGGTAAAAAAAGGCGGCGTAATGGCAAGCACTTCTGTGGGAGGTTTGTCGGGAGCCTTTATTCCTGTAAGCGAAGACGAAGGAATGATTAATGCCGTAAAACAGGGTTCAATCTGTCTGGAAAAGCTCGAAGCAATGACAACAGTCTGCTCTGTCGGTCTGGACATGATTGCGATTCCGGGAGATACACCGGCTACGACAATTTCTGGAATTATGGCTGATGAATTTGCAATCGGTATGGTTAACAATAAAACTACAGCGGTAAGACTTATTCCATCTCCTGGCAAAAAGGCAGGCGACTGGGTTGAATTTGGCGGTCTTTTGGGTGGATGTCCTGTAATGCCTGTAAGCAAGTTCAGCTGTGCAGACTTTATCAACCGCGGGGGAAAGCTTCCTGCTCCAATACATAGTTTTAGAAACTAAAACTATGTGTATTGATGCGCCAGGGATAGCAGTGGCCCGCTGTAAGCGGGGTGCTTGGCACCGAAGGCGCGTTGACGCCGTAGCCACGAATAGCCCGACCTCGCCATTTTTTGGCGAGGGGGCGCCGTTTAATTAATAATTTGTAGCTTCAACCTGGAAGAAGCTCTGTGGGTGAGCACAAACAGGACATGCTGCAGGTGCTTTTTTACCTACAACGATGTGTCCGCAGTTAGCACACTGCCAGATACAGTCTCCGTCCTTGCTGAATACAAGCTCTTTTTCAACATTGTCCAGCAGTTTGCGGTAGCGTTCTTCGTGGTGCTTTTCGATTGCGCCAACCATTTCAAAAAGTTTTGCAATGCGAGGGAATCCTTCTTCTTTTGCGGTTTTTGCAAATCCGTCATACATGTCAGTCCACTCGTAGTTTTCACCTTCTGCTGCAGCCTTGAGGTTTTCTGCTGTTGAAGAAATTTCCCCGCCATTCAAAAGTTTGAACCAGATCTTTGCGTGTTCTTTTTCGTTTCTTGCTGTTTCTTCAAAAATATCAGCTATCTGTTCATAGCCTTCTTTTCGAGCCTTGCTTGCAAAGTATGTGTACTTGTTGCGAGCCTGTGATTCACCTGCAAATGCGGTCTGCAGATTTTTTTCGGTCTGTGTTCCTTTGATATCTTCCATGACGGTGATCTCCTCTTTATGTTTGTTCTCTGTCTGCATTTTTTCATAGTTCATACAGTTAGGCAAGGTTAAAAACATTCTTTTTATTAAAATCGGATAAAATTAGTCCTAGCCCCGGTCGCCGTGAGCGCCCCCGACGAACAAGAACGGGTGCACTAAAATTTATAGAACCGAAAAAAGTAAATTGAATCCTCAGAAAAAAATGTGCTTCCATATATTATTTATCTCTTAAAATAAATTTATGTTGAAATCACGCACATGTGCCGATAATCTAAAAGTACAATTATTTTTATGAGGGAAAAAATATGAAAACAATTGGAATAAAATTAGCAGACGGTTCTTTTTACCCGATTCTTGAAGAAGGAACTGCAAAAACTTATCAGCTTGATTTGACAACGGTAAAAGATGGTCAGACAAAAGTTCAGATTGACCTTTACCGCTCAGAAACCGGTACAATGGAAGACGCTGAATACGTTGACACTTTGGAAGTTACAAATTTAGTTCCTCATCCAAATGGAGAAGTTGAACTCCACCTTTCTGTAGGACTGAATGAAAACAATGAGCTTGATGCAAAAGTTGTAGATGAAGAAACAGGCAAACAGAGTGAAACAAATGTAACTCTCGTAAGCAGAACTCTTGCAGAAAGAAGCGAACCGACAAACTTTGAACTTACCGATAATGAAGATTTTTCCCTCCCACAAGACGAAGACAGCGTTTCTGAAGAAGAAATCCAGGATAACTCAAATAATGGTGCCGTTGCCGCCGCTGCACTTGGTGGAGCTGCAGCAGGAGCCGCTGCCGCATATGCCCTTACAAAAGAGGATGAAACAGGCGATGTAAAAACAGAAACTGTTGATGAAGTTCCATTCAGTTTTGACAGCGAAATAAGTGAAGATCAGAAAGATGATGATTTTGGTGAAAACGCAATTGTTGAAGACTTAAATGAAACTTCTTTTGATGACGAAACAAACACGGTTGATGTTGATAATCTGGCAGGGGAAGAAGTTAGTGATGATTTTGATGCTGATTCAATTATCGACAGCGTGGAAGAAGGCTCTGTAAATGATGATTTTGGAATTATTTCCGATGACAGCAGCTCAGAAGCAGTTAAAGAAAATACAGAAGAGCCTTTCAGTTTTGACAGCGAACTTCCTGATTTTGATGAAACAGTTACTGACGAAACGGTTGCAGATACAGATAATCTGGCAGATATCTCTAGTGAATCTGAAAAAACTCAAGAAATTGAGGGCAGTACAGACGACATGTTTGATAATGACAGTTTTACAAATGACCCTGTAGATGCGGACGCTCAAGACAATATTGCTGAGGAAGACAATGCTTTTGCAGATACGGCTCTTCCTGATTTTGACGAAACAGATTTTGGAAGTTCAGAAGAAACAACATCTGTAAGTGATGAAGAATTTAACAACACCACACAGACAGCAACTGCTAACGATGATTTTACCCTTCCAGATTTTGACGCACCAAGCGTTAGCGATTTTGGAACAACAGAAAATGCTGACACTACAGAAGCATCAGGCCTTTCCGGATATTTTAATGATCCAGACCTTAACAATGATCCTGTATTTAACGAAACAAATCTTGATACAGATGACAGCGAAATAAACTTTGATACGTCAGATCTTGATTCAAATAACAGTTCAGGAGAGTCAAGCGGTATTTCTTCTGGACCTGCTATGGATTTTTCTGATCTTTACGATAAAGAAACACTTAACGGTGAATCATCTTCTTATAACGATGAAGATGAAGAAGAAAACAAAACAAAAGTTCCAATGATTATCTGTATTATTTGTGCAATCATCTGTGTAATCGCCACAGTTCTTGTTCTCTTTATAGTTCCTTCTAAATACAATCTTTTACATAAAACATCTTCAAAAGAGTCCACTGTAGAGCAGGTTTTTGAAGCTCCAGTTGAAGAAACTCCAGAGATTGAAACTGTAGAAGCACCAGTAGCGGTAGAAGATAAAATCGTTGTTGCCCCTGAAAGCGAAGTTGTTGTGCCTGTTGTGCCTCCTGCTCCTGAGCCTAAAAAAGCGAAGGATGTTAAATATCGAATCCGCTGGGGTGATACGCTCTGGGATATCGCTGATGCCTACTACAAAAATCCGTGGCGCTACCCTAAAATCGCAAAATATAATAAGATAAAGAATCCGGATCTTATTATTTCAGGAACAGATATTTTAATTCCTATTGAGTAATCAGCTTGAAACTTAACAAATGCATAAGCCACCGGTGTGTTCTGGTGGCTTTTTTACTTATATTTTTATTTTCCTCATGCACTTCTTCAAAAGCGGCTTCATTAAAGAAGCAGTTTAAAAATGACAGTCCGTATTTTATGGCCTTAAAATCTTTAGAGGATGGCGACAAAAAAAATGCAATCAGACTCTTTTGGGAAAGCAGTGAAAAATCAAATAAAAAAATTGCACGTCTTTCTACCGAATACTTAACCAGAATCGGCAATGTAAACGAAAGAAACAAAGCTGCAATTCTTCTTGTAAAAAAATATAATGATGATGATGCAAGGTTAACAGCCGCAGAAATATTTTTTGAACAGGGCGAATACACAAAAGTATTATCGCTTACAGATAACATTTCCTCCGAAACCGCTCCCAATCGACTTGTTTTTTACAGAATGCAAAGTCTTTTAAAAAAGAACGACAGCCGTCTTATGAATGAGCTTTTTGATTGGTTTACAATCCGAATTTTAAGCGAGGACCATGTACGGTTTTTTGAAGAATATTTAAAATCTATTTCTACTGATGGAGAATTGTCTTCTGTATTAGATAATGAGATAAAAAATCTTCCGCCCGATATTCAAATTATGAATTATCGCCTTTTGATTTTCAAAAGGAATTATAAAAGTGCATTCAACGAAATCGATAATATTCTTTCCATATATAAAGAAAAAAATATCTTCCCGCATTATCAGATTTTAAGCGATTTAGGAAAAGCTTCCCTTTACGGAACCACTGATTTTAAGGCAAGTGCTCAAAAATTTGAAAATCTGGCCTACATATATCGTCGCGAACAACAAAATGAACTTGCCTACTGTGCTTATTTTTATTCTGCTCGCCTTTACGACAGAGCCGGACGTTATCAGGAAAAAGTCGTTCAACGCTTTAATTCAGCCTTAGATTCTACTTCTGATAAGGAACGCTTTGACAACGCTCTTTGGTATCTTTTAAACATGCAACTAAGGATGACAACCGACGATATAATAATCACACTTAAAAAGTATCTTTCAAGGATTTCAAATGCATCATGGTTTGATGATTTTTTTGATAATTTTTCCGTCATTCTTTTAAGTCATGAAAAGTGGCAGGATTTTTATGATGTCTGGAAGTTAATCGATAATACGGCTTCTGAAGAAACTGCCTGCAAATACGCATATATTTCAGGGCGTATTTTAGAAGAGGGATTTGGAAATACTGACGGAACACCAAAAACAAAAGAAGCCGTTACTGCTTTTTCAAGAGTTCTAAATGGAAATGCAAGCCTGTATTACAAAGTTTGTGCTCTTGCACGAATGAACATCTCTGATCCAACTTACGTAACCGATATTCTTACTTCAGGCGGAATTGAAAAAGAAAAGAAAATCGATAAAGATGCTCAAACACTTCTTGCAGGCTACGCCGCTTACGGTTTTCCGCAAAAAATATATGCCCAATGGAATGAAGATAAAGAAAACTTAAGCATGGATTCAAATATCCAGGTCTGCCGTTTTTTAAATAATCTTGGACAATATGATAATAATTACAGCGTTCAGAGCTTAAGAATCGCAGCCCGCACAAAATCCATGTGGTCTGGCAAAATTCCCTATGAACTTCTTGAATTTAATTTTCCACGATTCTACTCTAACCTTGTTCAAAATGCCTGCAAAGAAAATAATCTGGATGAAAGCCTGCTTTATGCATTGATTAGAAGTGAAAGTTTTTTTGACGCCCTTGCGGGCAGTACGGCAGGGGCTAAAGGGCTTACACAGTTGATGGACGGAACGGCAGATGATGAGGCCCGCAAACTTAAAATAGGCTCCGACTACAATATTTTTGACCCAGAAACAAACATCCGCATGGGAAGCTATTACTATGCAAGTTTAATAGAACGCACAGAAGGAAATTCAAAGCTATTAGCCTTGTTTGCATATAATGCAGGTCTTACAAATGTCCGCCGCTGGAAAAGACCGGCATCAATGACTATGGATTTATTTTTGGAAACATTACCGTTTCAGGAAACCCGCGAGTATGGAAGAAAACTTGTGAGTGCCTGTGCAATGTACGGTTTTTTATATTACAAAACAACACCTGCCATTACGGTAAGGGAACTATTAAACTTATAAGGAAGAGAAAAGATGAATAACCCTATTGCTCAACTACTGCCAGAAACAATGCATTTTCAACTTTTAGATGGCGGTCATATTGTTTTTTTGCTAGGAATGATGATTTTTTTTGGTTCTTTCGGAGGAAGACTTTTTCAAAAACTGAAAATCCCTCAGGTTGTAGGTTATATTGTAATCGGTATCATAATCGGCTCCTCAGGTTTTAAAATTTTAGGGGATAAACTTATTTCTGCTCTTGACCCGATAAGTACAGTCGCACTTTCATTAATCGGTTTTCTTGTCGGAGCGGAACTTAAAATCGATGTAATAAAAAAATATGGAAAACAGTTTGTCGGAATTCTTCTTGGAGAAACAACAGTTCCCTTTGCCGTTGTATGTATTCTTACAGGCGGGACTACATTTATTCTTACAGGAAACACAATCTACGCAATAAGTCTTGGTCTTTTGCTGGGTGCAATATGTACGGCAACAGCACCAGCTGCAACAACAGATGTTTTAAAAGAATACAGAACAAAAGGTCCTGTAACAACAACAACGCTCGGCATTGTTGCCATGGACGACGCTTTTGCCCTTATCGCATATACGATTGCAACTGCAATTTCTTCTCCAATGCTGGAAGGAAAATCCATTCCTGTTTTTCCACAGTTAGGGGCTATTCTTTATGAAATTTTCGGCTCAATTGCATTAGGACTTTTTATTGGATTCATTCTTACAAAAATAATTACCGGCATGATGAGCGATGACGGAAGAGTTTTAGGTTTTAGCCTTGGTCTTTTATTCTTATCAACAGGAATATGTGAACTTGCAGTCTTTAAGGCAGGACCTGTTCTTTTAGGATTTGACCACATAATGGCCGCAATGAGCATGGGATTTTATATTACAAATTTTTCACTTCCAAAAGTAAAATCCATGTTCAGGCTTGTAGAAAAATATACCCCTCCAATTTATGTACTTTTCTTTGTAACAGTGGGAGCTAAACTTAATATCTGGCAGTTAAAGCCTCTTTTTATTATTATAGCCCTTTTATATGTCTGCGGAAGAACTCTAGGTAAAACAATTGGATCTCGTATTGGTGCAAGAATCACAAAAGCTCCTCAAACTGTTTATAAATATCTTCCATATTGTCTTTTAAGTCAGGCAGGAGTAGCAATTGGTTTAAGTACAGCAGCTGGAAAAGACTTTTCGACCACAATCGGGGGCGAAATAATGCTTATTATCACAGCTACAACATTTATTGTGCAGATTATAGGTCCCGTATGTGTACGATATGGAGTAACAAAAGCTGGAGAAACAGGTCTTGATGTTACGATTGAAGACCTGATGAAAAAAGCGCGTGTCCGCGATGTTGAAATTCAAGGTGAAAAAATCTGTTCAAATTCTAACTTTGCCGTAGTCGATGAAACTGAAATGGTTGGGCAGATAATAAACTCATTCAGCACCCATTCAAATTTAAACTATGCAGTACGCTCAAGTGATGGAAAATTTGCCGGACAAATCAGTATTGAGCACATAAAAGAGGCAATGCAGATTGGAGAAATGGGAAGTTACATGCTTGCTATGGATATTATGGATAAATCAGCCGTAACCTGTAACCCCGACACCCTGCTCCCTGACGCATATAAACTCTTTGATGACTACGATACAAATGCAATTTCTATTGTAGATGCCGACCGGCATCCACTAGGAATTTTGGAAAAATCAAGTGTGGATCACTATTTACATATAAAAGTTGTTGAAATTGAACACAAACTGGCAGGTATGGCATAAGATTTTTTGTTTTTATTTGTAAAATAGCCTTAAGCGTCTTATAATTTTTAATGGTAAAACCATGAGAGAACGAATCGATATTAAATATGTTTATTTAAATGATGATCTTGAAATTGTCGATGCCAACAGAGAGTTTTATGTTTATTTTGATTTAGTTGGTCATGAATTTAATACAATAGATGATTTTATTCCACCTGGAAGCAAAAGGGCACTTTTATCGCTCATAAAAAACAAAAATAAGGAAAACAACTACAGTGTTATAAAATTCATGCAGAATCATACCGTACCAAAAAATAACATTGTTCAGGTATATGGAAGTGTTTTTGACGGAATACAAACAAGCTGCCTTAAAATTATTGATATTGAGCAGTGTCTAAAAGTTTTTCGCTCATATCGTCTCGAAGATACAGAACTTATTTATTCACTGAGCATAACTGATGACTGCATTTTTTCTTACTGGCAAGGCGATAATGTATTTAAAATGACTCAATTCTATCAAAACAGAAAAGTCATTCTTTTTGAGCAGAATATTGATGAATGGGCAGCAACCTCCATCGAAAAAAAACTTATTCCAAAAGACTGGATATCCACCTTTAAAAACTTTATCGAAACCTTAAAAAGTTGTCCTAAAAATCTTGATATCACTTTTGAAAGCGGATTGAGAACATCAAATCCAAATATTTTAGAATCACTTTCCTTTACGGGAGTCAGATTTGTTGATGATGAAGAGATTGCTATAGTCGGCCGTATACTTCCCCTGGAAAGTGCAAAAAAAGCCAGACATTCAAAAAAAATAATCGAAGAAATCCAAATTGACCCTCTAGCAAAAGTTTACAACAAAAAAACAATAACATCTTATGCTCAAAAAATAATCGATGAACACAGGAATGAAGGAATAGCGTTAATAATTATAGATTTAGACCACTTTAAACCTGTAAATGATGCTTACGGGCACATGGCCGGCGACAAGATTCTGGAGCAAACCGGTGAAATCTTACGGGAAATTGTAGGCGATATAGGAATTGTTGGGCGTTACGGCGGCGACGAGTTTTTAATCATTGCAAACGGACTATCAACTGAACTTTTACTTCGAGGATTTTTAAATTCAATACGGGAAAAAATTGCAAAAACATTTCGTGGAAAATTTGATGAAATCAATATCACCTGCTCTCTTGGAGCTGCTGTATATCCGCAGAACGGACAAAATTATGATGAACTTTTTCAAAAGGCCGATTTCTGTTTATACAGAGCTAAAAATAAGGGAAGAAACCGCTATGTATTTTTCAGGGATGATCTTCACGGAAAACTCTTTGAAAAAGCAATTAAAGCCACAGACGGAATTAAATATGACGACCGCGAAATTCAGGAATTACGGCATATGTCAGAATTTGTTCACGACATTGCATTTGCAAAAGACAAGGCAATAAACCGCATCATGCAGCATGTTTTAAAAACATATAATCTGGACAACATAACCGTGTATTCAGGTAAAGAAATGAAAATCGCCTGGTATATCGGCAAAAAACTTGAAAACCTGGAAACAGCAAACTACATAAAAAGCGAAAGTTTTAAGAACCTTCTCGCAGATAAAACATATTTTAGAATGGACTTTATAGAAAATCTGCCTGACAGTGCATCGGACATACGAGAGATTATTGAAAAAAATAATATAAAATCTTCGATTCAGTGCATACTTGGTACTCCAGAAAACATCACTGGACTTGTAATTTTTAACCGCCTGAAACAAGCCGCCCTATGGGCAGAATACGAAGAAAACTGCGTAATACTTGTTGCTTCTACATTAAATCTTTTACAGAATTCAACAAACACATTCTGCATGGATGATGTAACGCAGAATAAATAGCTTAAGATATCCCTGCAAATTGCAATTTTAGGATGTTCTCTTTATAATCAACCTTGATATTTTACATAAGGAATGAATATGAAAATCGAAAACAACAAAATGGTAAAAATTCATTACACGCTCAAAGATGATGACGGAAACACAATTGATTCATCAATTGGTAAAGAAGCTCTTGAGTATCTTCATGGAGTTGGAATGTTAATCCCTGGGATGGAAAGGGATCTTGAAAACCATGAAAAAGGTGATAAATTTTCTACAGTGATTGAACCAAAAGACGGTTATGGAGAATATAATCCTCAATACGTTGTAGATGTAGACCGCGACCGTTTTGATACGGACACAGAAATAAAAGTCGGAATGAAATTTCAGGCAGACACACCTACAGGAACAATGCTGGTTACAGTTACAAAAGTAACGGACGATAAAGTAACAATTGATTCAAATCATGAGCTTGCAGGAAAAAGGCTTCATTTTGATGTAGAAGTTGTAGATGTACGGGATGCTACAGAAGAAGAAATTGCTCCATATACATATTCCGGTGGTTGCGGAGGATGCGGCGGTAGCTGCGGAGGCTGTGGCAGTGATGGTTGTGGTGACGGAGGTTGCGGCGGTTGTGGCGGAAGCTGTAACTAACAGATAAAGCTAAAAACTTCTAAAAACGCGCTGGGACTAAGACAACAATAATTATCTTGGATTCAGTGCGTTTATTATTAAATTCCGGTTGAAAATCTTACCTGCCGATTTCATGTTTACGCTGATGTCGCAAATTTCCCTGTATATTTTTTGCCGCTCATGATAAAAATCAAAAAAAACATTTCGTGCCTCTTGTATTGATTGAGGATTCTTATTTGCAATATAAGCGGGTAAATTTTCCAGTCTGTTGTCTGGCGTTATTCTTATTTCGCGTTCAATTCTCTCAAAAGCAGTATTTTTATCAGCATTTAAAAAAACAAGAGTTCCCAGTTTCCTTAAAATATCGACAGCCCTTTTGTTATTACAGATTCCTCCACCTGTAGCAATTACCGCTGAATATTCTTTTTTGGATTTATAGCTAGGCTTCAAGCGTTTTTGCAGTTCAATACATGCATTTTCTTCTTCCTGCAAAAAAACTTCTTTCCCTTTTTTAGTATAAATTTCACGTGGAGACATTCCTGTAAGTTCAGTAATTAAGTCATCTGTGTCATAAAAATCAACATCAAAATATTCTGACAAAAGACGAGCCTGAGTCGATTTTCCACAGTGTTTTATTCCCATAAGGATAATAGCTTTTGAACCCATGTAAAAATTATAACCAAAAAAGAAAAAAAATTAAACATAAGGAGCTTATTCCCGCTTTTCGTGGCTACGGCGACAGTGCGCCTTCGGTGCTTTGCACCCGCTTTGCGGCCACTACAATCGGGGCTATTCTACACAAATTCCTGCGACAGGGATTGTAGCACCGCCGTGCCTGCTCTCAGGCAAAGGCGTTCGTCGGTCAGCTAGCTGACTGACGAATGGAGCGAAAGCGAAAGTGCGGAAAGCCTGACCCGGTTTTGCCTGCCTGCAAAACCGGGGTCGCCTAAAAAAACACAATTAGACATTTTTAGAAAAAAAAGCTATTCTTTTAAAATGAACATTTATTTACTGTTTGCTTTGACTTTTGTTCCCCTTTTGGCAGTTTTTTTGCTTTTTATGATTCTTGTTCCCGGACAAAAAATCCGCTACGGCTTATGGGCATGTATTTTAGGAATATTTACCGTGATTCCCACAGCACTCGTTCAGCATTTTGTTTTAAATCTGCCGATTTTTTCGGAGCCGACAGTTATAAATCTTTTAGTAACAGCAATTGTTTTTAACGGACTTTTAGAAGAAACATTTAAAATGCTTTTTATGGCCTTAGTCCCTAAAAAGAAACTTTCCATTCCTGCTTATTTTACATGCTGTTTGCTTGCAGGCCTTACATTAGGCTGCTTTGAATCAATAATCTATCTTGTAAAGAGGCTTGGTGAAAATACTTATCAGATGGAAATAAATGAATTATATATTCTTCTTTTGTCCCGCACTTTTACAAGCGTTTTGGTTCACACTTTCTGTGCAGGTTTAGGCGGACTGTACCTTTGGTTATATAAATCAAAAAATGCACATATTTTACCCTTTGTGTGGGCGGTTGTTCTCCATGGAGTATACAACTTTTTTGCAGGTTTTAAAACGGGATTTTATTGGTTTGCAATAATTGCAGTTTTATTTGCCGCTCTTGAATGTAGAATATGGTATAAATTTGTTACATCTCTAGATTCTTCACTTGACAAAAACTAATTTTCCACTTATACTTTTCGAACATTACGACGCGGGGTAGAGCAGTTGGCAGCTCGTCGGGCTCATAACCCGGAGGCCGCAGGTTCGAGTCCTGCCCCCGCTAAATTAAGCGTTACCTAATCAAGGTAACGCTTTTTTATTTTAAACCAAGTTGCAGGACTCGAAGCGGAATGAACGTGCCGAGCAGTGGCGCAGGCAAAATCGCACGGATGCGATTTTAGTGAATGCAGCCGCCGTGAAAGGAGCACACACGAGGTGCGCGACCGTAACGGCGAGTCCTGCCCCCGCTATACTAAAGACTTTCTGAGAAATCAAGCCGTAAGCGGAAAACTGATAAAAAGGCTTTTTCATCGCGACACAACGACCGGGACTTTGATTCAAATCCAGAACACATTGCAAAAGATAAATCTGACAAAAATGTCATCTGGTCCTGGTGCGGTACGGAAATCAGCTTTGATAAAGGAGAGCTCAAATATTACGAAGAAACCTTCGGCGCCCAGCTTGAACAGACAAATCAGAACTATATCAAAAGCCGTCACAAGGAACGTGTAGTAACCATGGACGAATGGCGAAAGAAAACCATGCATGCTCCCGAGGAACAGATTCTCCAGATTGGCCGCATGGAGCAGTATTCTGAAGTTTCCCTATCATGCTTTGAGGAATATTTAACGTGGCTGAACAAGTGGAACGAAGAACACGGAAAGCCTTTCTTTATTCTGAACTGCGCAATTCATCAGGATGCAATGGGAGATCCTCATTTTCACCTGCGGCGTGCCTAGCGTTATGTTGATGAGGAAACAGGACTTACAACAACAGACCAGACAAAAGCCCTTCTCAAAGCCGGAATCCTCAGATCCCGAAAAGAAAATCAGCAAGAAGAATAATCCTAAAATGACGTTTGACAAACTGTGCCGCGAGAAATGGATTTTCATAGCCCGCTCACATGGCCTTGAGATTGAAGACACGCCAAAACCACGGGAAGAAAGTGGAAAAAGTCTGGAGGAATTTCAAAAGGAAAAAGATTTGTTTCGCAATCAGGTTTATGATTTTGTATGTGCTTTGACAGAAAAGAACATAGAAGCTTTGGAAGAAATATCTGAATGGAAAGAACTTAAACCAAGCATTCAAAACTTCAGGGAATGGACCAAAGAGCGCTGCAAGGATGCCCAGAGAACCTACCGGGATGAACAGCTGGATCCGATAGTCGTTTTGTTTGTATCAGCCTTTGCAAACTCAAACAAGGCCATCAAAAATGGATATGACAGCCAGATTAAAGATTATGACCATCAGCTGAACGACTACACAAAAGAGACAGTCTACGGTAAAAAGGATTTCTTCAGAGCTGCTGAGATAAGACAGATGTTCGAAAGTGCAACTCCGGAATTGCTTCATAAGATTGCAGGAGTAATTGCAGAACACAGCTGTAAAGACGTAAAGGAATGGATGCAGAAAAGCCCGTGGTCCAGGGAGTTTGAACTGGGACGCGAGGCAGAAAGGCAATTGAAGAGGGAGAGGTAAAATAGATTTGCTTATAACGCTGGGATTCGTTTGAGAATATCAGCGTTTTTTTATGCTAGATGCCAGATAAAACTTTTGTGCCGGCCGACGATAATATTTTTTCCTCTTAATGTTAAACTCTTGCAATTCTAACAAAACCACATTATATTCGAATTAAGGCACAGAGATTGCTGAGGTAAATTAGTTAAAGAATGATAGGTTTTTATATTCGATGCAAGTTGAATATTTGAATCATAAATCTTTTAGTAAATCTACTTTTTCAATTCTTTATGCTATTCAATACATTATGATTTCTCATTTTTGATGAATGGCATCATTGTGCCTCCATAAACTTTATATGTCCTTGGAGGTAAAAATGGACAAAATTCCTGTTAGTGATATCCAAGAAGCAATTGGCTATCAGTTTAAAAACAAAAGGCTTCTTCAACAAGCTTTTATAAGAAGTTCTTACGCAAATGAAAACTCAGGCATCGAAGATAATGAAAAACTAGAGTTTTATGGCGATGCTGCACTTGATTATTACATTTCAAGATGCATGTTCTCGGAATTTTCTGAAACAACAAAAGATGGACAGTTTAAGTCAACTAAAACAGAACAAGAATTGACTGAAATTAAGTCGTACAATGTGGATACAGAATCTTTAGCGCATTGTATAAGAATTACAGGTTTTCAGAACTTCTTACTTATGAGCGAAAGTGATAAGAAAAACAATGTTCAAAATACACCTTCTGTAATGGCAGATTTGTTTGAAGCTATCTTAGGAGCTGTTGTAGTCGATTCTGAATGGGATTACAAAAAAATTTCTATTGCTTGTCGCTCGATGTTAAAATTAGTTAATTTTGAAATTAACTATTTAAAATGGTTAAAACATTGGTGTGCTGAGCATGGTTATCAGGAACCGTATATACGTCCAAAATTAGATTTTGTTAAACTGCAGATGAGTTCACAGCCAGACTTTCAATTAACTAGTTATCCATTTTATTTTAATCAGACAAACTTTCTATTGAGAAACGATCCTTTTTATGTACGAACTCCTTCGTTTTCAGAACTTGAACGTCCTGAACAGATTACAGGAGCATATTTGTATATTAGAGAATTAGATTTACATACAGATTCCGATATTCGATATGAATATGCTGCATATATGGAATGTGCAAAAAAAGCATATAACATAATACAAATCAGAGAAAGAAATCTTTCCGTTGGAAAACCAACTCTTGATGATGCTGTAAATCAATTGAATATTCTATATCAAAAAGGATTCATAGAAGAACCAGAATACACATTCAAAGAAACTCATGATAAAGATGGAAATCCTATCTGGCATTGTGAATGTGACGTTGATGAATTAGAAGAAGTTTATTTTGGAGACTCTAGTGTAAAAAAGGAAGCGAAGAAAGAAGCTGCTTTAGGAGCACTTTGCAAACTTTTAGACTTCGACATTGAGATGGTAGAAGATAATTTAGAAGATATGGAGGAAGATGAATAATGAATACTCATAAACTCCTGACTTATGCACTGAATGCTGATAATAGATTAATGTACATAAATGATGTACCTAATGGCTTGGAATGTAACTGTATCTGCCCTGGCTGTAAGGAAAAACTGATAGCAAAAAATGATGGAAAAGTTCGTGAACATCATTTTGCACATGCAAGCAATAAGGAATGCATTACTGGATATCAAACAATGATACATTTATTGGCAAAGGATATTATTGAAAATTTTAAGATATTTCCTATGGCATTGCATGGAAAATATTTATCTGCTTGTGAAGTTTATAAGGAAGTAAACCTTAATCAATTTGGTTTTATTCCTGATATTTTTGGCTTCACTCCAATAACAGACGGTCCAAATATTATTGGTAAGATTCCGGTAATTATTGAAATCTTTGTGACTCATAAAGTTGATGAGGAAAAGAAGAATAAAATAATAAAAGCCGGTATTCCAGCAATGGAGATAGATTTATCTACTGTAAAATTCTCTACAATCAATGAATTAGCAAAGGAAATTTATAATTCAAAAAATTGGAATCTAATAAATGGAAAGATTGGACAGCAATATTTGCCGCAAATACAAATTCCTGTACAGCAATTAGTAAATATGTATCGAGCAACATTTGGAAGCTATTCAAATACACCAAGATATACTAATTCAGGTTCCCGTAAGTATTATAGGCGACGAAAATAATTTTCACGGAATTTAATAGTGCCATAGAATAATGCCGTTCTATGGCACTGTTTATTAGGTTTAATAGTGTGAAATTCTACAAATTAATGTTTTTACATGATATAATAGAAAGATAAAGATAAAAAATGACAGACAACGAGCAAACTACTAGCCAACAATTATTTAATCATCTCTATGACGGCTGCAATATTCTACGCGGACCAATTAATCAGGATGAGTTTAAGAGTTATATTACACCGATCCTTTTCTTTAAGCGTATATCAGATGTTTATGATGAGGAAACGATACAGGCTTTAAAAGAAACTGAAGGTGATGAAGAACTTGCTTCTTTACCTGAATACCATAGTTTTGACATTCCAAAAGGATGTCATTGGAATGATGTCAGAGAAAAGTCTGAAAATGTTGGTAAAGCTATTGTAGATGCTATGACTGGCATTGAGCAGAATAATCCTGATACGCTTTCTGGAGTATTCAGTAGTTTTGATGATGCTAACTGGACTGATAAAACAAAGCTTGATGATGCCAGACTTAAAAATCTTGTAGAGCATTTTTCTAAAATAAAAGTAGGAAACAATAATTATTCTGCTGATGTAATGGGAGATGCTTACGAGTTTCTCATTAAAAAGTTTGCGGACCTTTCTAAGAAAAATGCTGGTGAATTCTATACTCCTCGTTCTATTGTAAAGCTGCTTGTTATGTTGATGGAGCCAAAACCTGGGGAAACTGTTTATGACCCTGCCTGTGGAACTGGTGGTATGCTTATTGAGGCTATTCATCATATTAATAACAATAAACAGACTTATGGAAAAATCTTTGGACAGGAAAACAACCTTTCTACATCTGCTATTGCACGAATGAATCTTTTCTTACATGGAGCAAGAGATTTTACTATTGCCCAGGCTGACACTCTTAGAACTCCATTGTTTATTGAAAATAACAAATTAAAGACTTTTAACTGTGTAATTGCAAATCCTCCGTTCTCTCTTGAAAATTGGGGAGCAGAAGTTTTCTTAAATGACAGATATAGAAAATGAAAATCTTACTTGCATTCGTGACACTTTGCTACCAAAGTTGATGAATGGAGAGCTTAAGATATAATCAAAAAAGGAGTTTAAAATGGAAAGAGCAAAGTGCATTGAAAGAATTAGAAAAGAAGTTGAGTATTTTAAACAAAACTATCGTAATGATAATTCTGCTTTTTTAATTTGGTTCTTAAAAAATATTTACTGTTTATCAGAGCAAGACAGTGTTGATGCTGTATGCGATGGACAAAGAGATAAGGGCATCGATGCAATATATTATGATGAAAACGATGAAACTATCATAGTTTTTCAATCAGAATTTTCACCTGATGATGACAAAGGTTCTGGAGATTCAAAAATTCGAGAATTTGCAGGTGTAATGAATTGGTTTAAAGATTCTGCATCTGTAAGATCTTTAGAATCCGCTTTGATTAATGAAGAATTAAAGACTAAATTGTCTACGCTATCCATTGCAGACAAAATCGAGCAAGGATGCAAAGTTTCTTTTGTTTATGTTACAAATAAAATATTTGACCGAAATGCAACTGAGTTTTTAGCTACAACCAGTATTGATGCATACGATAATAATAAAATACTTCAACAGTATATTTATATTGCAGAAGAAGAAATTAAAAAATCTCCTATAACAATTTCTATCCAAAATGAAACATTTATTAACTATGAAAACAAGTCTATAGTTTTATCGATACCCGCAACAGAATTAATAAAACTGGAAGGTATTCAAGATCAAAGTCTTTTTTCTAGAAATGTAAGACTTTGGCAAGGAAATTCAAGAGTAAATAAAGATCTTGTTAAAACCATAAAAGATCCAAGAGAACATGATAACTTTTTCTTATATCACAATGGAATTTCTATTGTCTGTACAAACTATTCATTTAAAGATAAATCTTTGACTCTAGAAAATTATCAGGTTATAAATGGGTGCCAATCTCTGAAATCTCTTTATCAAAATAGAGATGCTTTAGATGATAAACTTCAAATACTTACTAAGATTATTAGAATTGAAGAATCTGACACAGTCTTAGCCAATACAATAACTAAAAATGCAAATAATCAAAATGCTATTGCTTTAAAAGATTTAAAATCTAATGATAGAATTCAAGTTGGTCTGAAAAGAACTTTTGAAGAAGCATATTCCGATAAAGTGTTTTATCAAATTAAGCGCGGTGAAATAGCTGAAAAACATCAAGAAACAATTACTATCGATTACGCAGCTCAATTAATAACAGCTTTCTATTTAGGAGAATCTTATAAGACACATCTAAAAACAAATTTTTTCTCAAGCGAGTATGAAAAGATTTTTTCAAGAGATATGAATTGTCATAAGATTTTTTTGGCTCATACTATTTTTACTTCAATATGCAATTCAATAGATGAAATTGAAGATGAAAAAGTCAGAGCATATGGTTTAGCAAGATTTTCAATTCTTACTATTATAAAAAGAATTCTTGAAAATGATAAAATTGGTAAAGAAGTTCTGGCAAATCCCCAAGAGTATTTAAATTCATCACGATTAGATTATTTTAAGAAAAGTATAGAAAAACTATTTAATTTGGTTGTGTTGGATTATAATGGATTTCTTTCTGAATATAGAGGCGAAAATGGCTTTTTTGATTATAAAAACTTATTTAAAAACAAGGAATTTTGTGAAAAATTAACAAATGGAGTTTTAACGGCTCATAAAAAAGCTATAGTTAGACATCCAGAAGATAGTTTTGAACGTATATATAAAGAAATGCAAAATTAGAAGGTATCGTAGGCTATCTGAATTTTCCAGAAGAAATATCAGAATAGATTTAAGTAAGCAAAAAAAG
>JAZSJM010000197.1:0-5762 GCA_045534325.1 Treponema sp.
AACGTATTATCATCAATGACGACTCAAAACGAAAACTCGGTCTTACAAAAGAAGAAGCAATCATTGTAGTTCAAAATGTACCGCGGCACTGTATTGTACGGGATCTTTCTTTTTCCGGAGCAAAAATCATTCTTTTAGGACTATCTCAGTTCCTTACAAATAAGCCGGCTCAATTAAGGCTTCAGTTTGAAGAACCATCTGAAACACTTATTCTTAACGGCGTTATCGTTGCCGCTGAGCTAATAGAAGGAAGAAAAGATATAGTAGCCTGTAGTATGAGTTTTTCTGAAAAAATGGTACCTCTTTCGTATAAACTTCATGTAAACGCTTTCCTTACAGCAGTTAGAAAGACCCAGCTTTCTGCAAGTGACCAGATTGCCCAGCAAAAAGCAGCTCAAGCAAAACTGGCAGAAGAACAAAACAAGGTAGCATCTGCACAATCAAAACCCTCTGGAACTCAGGCCGCGGCAGACGCTGTAAAAGCCGCAGTTGCACAGGCAAAAGTAGCTCAATAAAAACAAGGAAAAAATATGAAACAGACAAATCCTCTCGAATCAGTATACTTTATCCAGTTGCCAGATGAATTTAAGTTATCAGAAAATGCAATGCACATTGATCCGACAATTCCGCTGCCAGTACAAAAAAAAGCAGAAGATGATCCAGGGACTTTCAATATGGAAGAACTTACTCAGGAGCAGATTCTCGCTGGGCTTTTAACGGTTATGGCCTATGATCAGGAAAACAAAAATATTCTTTACTACCGCTCACTTTTAAAAAATGCTCGACCTAACCTGAAAAAAGAACTTACAGAGGCGGCAATTTTAAAAACAAAAAACGGGGATTTTGACTTTGCAGAAGAAATTTATTCATCACTGCGAGGTTTTGATCCAGAAGATATTGCAATAATATTAAACACTGCGCTTTTCTTTGACCAGCGGGCTTCTTCTTACAGAAGTTCTGGACTTACAGAGGATGCTGATGCCTACGACTCAGATGCACTTTTTTACTATAAGCAGGCAATGGATGCTGAACCGGCTGTTCCTGATGCTTTTTTTAACGCTGGATTTTTCTATTTAAAAAAACACAATTATAAAGAGGCTCGCAGTTGTTTTGAAACATACCTTGCCCTGACCTGTGAAGTATCAGACGACGAAATGGGAGAAAACGGATTATACAAAAAGAACCGTGCCCAGCAGCTTGTAAATGAAATTAATAACCGCAACATGGAAGATGACCACTTTATTCAAGCCCATGAACTGATTTCAAAAGGAGAAGTTGACAAAGGATTAGATGAAATCCGTCTGTTTCTGGAAAAAAATCCTGATGTATGGAATGCATGGTTTATGCTCGGCTGGGGACTGAGAATAAAAAAACGCTGGAATGATGCAAAAATGGCTTTTGAAAAGACTCTTACATTAGACGGTGGAAAAAAAGCCGACACATATAATGAACTTGCCATCTGCGAAATGGAAGAAAACAACCTTTCAAAAGCAAAAGAACACTTAATGACAGCTCTTTCCTTAGAAAGCGAAAATACAAAAATCATTTCTAACCTTGCGTATCTGTCATTAAAGGAGGGAAAACCTTCCGAGGCAGCTGCATATTTTCAGACTGTGTTAGAAATTGATCCTTCAGATGCACTTGCCGCATCAGAACTGGCAAAACTCGATGTATAGAAAACAATAATGAACAGAAAATTTTTTACAACAACAATATTTATTTCTTTCTTTATTATTTTTTCCTCATGTGCACACAAGCTGTCGGTACAGACTCTTACAATTACAACGCAAGATTCAAGACAGATAAAAGTAAAGGCAGAAGTTGCAAAAAAAGCAGAAGACAGAAACCGAGGTTTTATGGAACGTAAAAATATTCCTGAGGGAACAGGAATGATTTTTGTTTTTGAAAAAGACCAGATATTAAGTTTCTGGATGAAAAATACTCCCCACCCTCTTTCAATTGCATACATCGACAGTCACGGAACAATCCGCAATATTTTTGATATGACACCTTTTTCTTTATCAGATATAACGTCAACGGTAAGCGTACGCTATGCCCTGGAAGTTCCTCAAGGATGGTTTAGCAAAATGAACATAAATATCGGAGACAAAGTCAGTTTACCGCAGTAAATACAGTCAGCGAATAAAATCAAAGCCTATCCAAAAATTCATCAACGGCTTTTTCTTCGTAAATTTCTTTTACACCGCTTTCATCTTGAATTTTCTTTAAAACAGGGGCATCAATATATTTTAAGGTCAAAGGTCTCTCCAGAGACATTATTACTGAACTGTCTTCCCATGCAGAGCGTTTTGGATTAATCGAAGATGGATTTCCGTATTTTTGAGTTAAAGAAGAAAACACACTGTAGTGGTCAAGACGGTTTGTATTAAGATTTAACGTAATCGAAAAGAGTTTGTCATCAACAAACTGAAACCAGCATCTTGTAAAAAAAGAATAGGCATTTTTTGAAGCATCGGTTTCGATTATAACCTGTTTTGTTTTTGGAGAAAGTGTTACATCCCTGTCTCCCCGATAGCCAAAATCAGAATTCTTCTTAAGTTCAGCTTTTACTTCATCAATCCCCATTCCGAGCTTTATCGAGCCATAACCAGCTGGCAGTGAGAACAAAAACTGTGAGAAACAAAATACAGCAAGTGCAAAAAGTTTTTTTTTCATAAAAACCCCATCACTTATTTTTGACGCTGTTTACGATAAAATGCGCTTTGTTTTATAAGTTCGAGGCAGTCTGGAACAAAAATTTTATTATCAACAGAAATCTTAACATGAGGATCCATAGAAAACTTATGGAGATTTAAATTCTGTTCCTGCTGTGTAAGACCACACATTGTTGCAATATCCTGTGGTGTAAAATCGGTCTGAAATGACACCTTAGATGAAGCATCCATAATAACCTTAGCCTTTTCAATCTGAAGAGCAAGCATATCAATCATTTTTTCAACAGGATTATGAAGCTGACTGTTAACCATCTGGCGCTGAGTCTGGAACAGACGTTCGGCAAGCATTGTGGTAAGGCGGGCAATAAGCTGGGGCTGAGTTGCAACCATCTGATTGAAGTTTGAGCGGTTTACAGTCATTAAACGACAGTTTTCTTCTGCAATGGCACATGCCGAGCGCGGCTTATTTTCCAGAAGAGCCATTTCACCAAACATATCGCCTTTTTTCAGAATTGCAAGGGTAACTTCAGTTCCGTCAACAATTTTAGAAATTTTAACGCGTCCTTCCTGAATAATGAACATGTCTGCCCCGCTCTGCTGTTCAGCCATAATCATTGTGTTTTGAGGATACACGCGCAGAAGATCCTGATTTGATTCAAAATAAACAGCACGGCTCACATTCCGCAACGCCTGAAATCTTTCCCGAGCCTTTGGAACATTTACCCCCTGAGGATTAGCCTTTATATATTGATAATAAGCAAAAATAGCGATACTAGGCTGGTTTATTTTATCATAGTAAGAAGCAACGCGGAAAATCTGCTCAGAAGTCTGACTTGCAGAATTATTCAGAGTAGCCTGCATGAGTGCATCGTTTAAAAGACGCATACGGTTTGCAAAAGTGCGGATAATTTTCATGGCTACAGGAGTATTGCGCTCAATCAACTCAGGATACTGATCACGTCTTACACTTATACAGACTACATCAGTCAAGGCAACAGCCGTATCAATCTGAGAATGATTAGACATACAGGAAATTACGCCGATAAAGTCACCAGGACCATACAGTTCAGGCTGCTGTCCAGGAATCGAATCTTCGCGGTGAACTCTTACCTGACCGCATTGAATGATATAAAAGATGTCATTTTTAGGCTTTCCTTCAACAACAATATACGAGCCTTTATTAAAATTAACAAATGATAACTGCAGCACTTTTTATCCCCATCTATCATTGATTATAACAGAAAATTCCTGCTTTGTAAGTATCGGAATAAAAAAGAATGAAAATTAGAACAATTATTATCCATATTTTTGTTTGCTTTCTAAACAAAAATAATCTCACTTTCAAGTTTTATACCCTTCTGCGCATAAACCCTTTCCTGTATTATTTCTGAAAGTTTTTTTATGTCTTTTGCACTAGCCTTTTGATCTGGATTAATTATAAAATTTGCATGATACATGGCAACTTCTGCCCCGCCAGCTTTCAGCCCTTTTAACCCGCATTCATCAATTATTTTTCCTGCAATAATTCCTTTTGAATGATCATTTTTAAATGCAGAGCCGCAGGAAGGCGCCTTAAAATGTCCTTTTTCCTTTCTGAAAGCCATGCATTCCCCTGACTTTTTGCTGTCAAAGCCTTCTTCTACTGAAAATTCAGCTGAAATAATTATTTTTGCGGGGTAAGCCTCCCCCGCGCTCCAGCCGCCGCCGGCGTCTTCCGCTTCCCCCTCCCCTAAGGGGCTCTGCCCCTTAAAATCCCCGGTTTTATAAAACTGAAAGGGAGAACGTTTATACCCCCAGTCAGAATCATTTTTTTTATATGTATGAATTTTCAGGTCACTTAAATCAAGATAATCACAGGACACAAGATTATCGCAGGCACTCAAGCCAAAGCAGGAAGCATTCATGTATAAGGCTCCTCCTACAGTTCCGGAAAGCCCCGTAAAGCTTTCAAGTCCGCCCAGATTATTTTTTTTACAGAAAGAAATCACGCTGCCCCAGGAAGAACCTGCCATGACCTTTATTTTTTTTATGCCCTTACTTTCCCCTTCATCTTTAGAAAAAGAAACTCCCCTTAATTTACGGGTAGAGACCACGGCAGCAAGGCCCTCATCACGGATAACCGTGTTTGAACCTCCTCCAAGAAGAAAAAATGGAATTTTATTTTCAAGAAGACACTTTACGGTAAAAACCAGGCTCCCTTCATTTTCTGCTTCAATGAATAAAGAGGCAGGTCCGCCCGTGTGCATGGTTGTATGAGAGGAAAGATTTTCGTTAAATTTTATGTTTCCCTTAAAGGAGGGGCTACCTTTAATAAGAGCGGCAGTTTCAGTAAGTTTTTTCATTCATCATAATTTTAATACTAAATCAGCAAAACGGGAACCATTCACAATGAATACTTTATCCGGCATTTTTTCTCTTTTTTCCCCACAAAAAAATGATTTTAAGAAAAATGCGTTATATTTTTCCCTTGAAAACATTTCAATTTAATTTTAATAAGGAGTAAAAAATTAATGAAAAAGTATTTCAAAATTCTTGCATCTGTCCTTATGGCTGCAGCTGCACTCTCGTTTCTTTCCTGCTCAGAAGAAGATGATAATTCCTCTTCTCCAAAATCTGCACTGGATATTGCCAGTGACAGTCTTTCCATTGTTTCAGAAACAGCTAATCCGGTTATTGAGCTCCCCCTCTATGCCGCTTCCTCGGAAACTGTAACAGTAAGCTGGGAATCCTCTGACAATAATGTCATTCGTCCTCAGAGTTATCCGGCAGAAGCACCAATTCAGCCGGCAAACGTTTATCCTAAAGAAGGTAATGGAAGCGACAGTATAAAGCTTACTGCAACCCTTACTGACACACAGGGAAACACAAAGACAAAAGTTTTTACTGTAAAGGTATACCAGGAATCTGCAGAACTTTCTGATGATACAGTCCTCAAGCTTGCTTCAGAAAAACTCGCTGCCCTTTTTACTGCACCTGGACTTGCATGGACAAATAAAGCATACCTCAAGGGTTCCATATCAGCAGGTTCAAAAAACATTGCAGTAGATATCGAAGAATCTGACTATGTAAAGGATGAAGGTACAGCTT
>JAZSJM010000105.1:0-2181 GCA_045534325.1 Treponema sp.
TTGATATTCTAAACGGCTCTATCATTCCCTGCGCAGAAACCTACAGCTTTGTAGAAGGTTATGTTGCCGCTGCAATCATTTACTGGATTTTGTCAGCAACAGTAGAATTTCTTCTGCACCGCTTTAATCATCTTTTTATGAAAGGGGAAAGAATATGATAAAAATAGAACACGCAAAAAAATCATTTGGAAAACTGGAAGTATTACACGACGTTTCGCTTACTGTAAACGATGGAGAGGTTGTCGTAATTTTAGGACCTTCCGGCTCAGGAAAAACGACGCTCCTTAGACTTATAAATTTTCTTGAAAAGGCTGATGCAGGAACGCTTACAATCGGGGATAAAACAACAGATTTAAAAACTGCCCATAAAAAAGACATTCTGGAATTTCGCCGTAGAACTTCAATGGTATTTCAGAACTACAATCTTTTTGCGAACAAGACTGCCCTGGAAAATATTATGGAAGGTTTGATTTCAGCACACAACATTCCAAAAGACAAAGCCCGCGAAATTGCGCTTGCAGAATTAAAGAAGGTTGGACTTTCAGATAAAGCAGACTGCTATCCTTCTGAGCTTTCAGGCGGTCAGCAGCAGCGGATCGGAATTGCGAGAGCAGTTGCCCTTAGTTCAGATGTAATTCTTTTTGATGAACCGACCTCTGCGCTAGACCCTGAACTTGTGGGTGAAACACTTCAGCTGATTAAACAGGTTGCACGGGAAGGTCATACAATGATTGTCGTTACTCATGAAATGAGTTTTGCGGAGGAAGTCGCAGACAAGGTTGTTTTTATGGACGGCGGATATGTAGTTGAAGAAGGAAATCCAAAAGAAATCTTCAGCCATCCGAAAGAAGAACGCACAAAGAAATTCCTTAAGCGTATTCTTCCGCAGGATATGTACTACATCTAAAATGACAACAGACATGACACAGGGGAAAACAGTTCCTCTTCTTCTGAAATTTGCTGCGCCTCTGCTGCTGGGAAATCTCTTTCAGCAGTTTTATAATACCTTCGACACTTTTATTGTAGGACGGGTTCTCGGAAGCGAAGCGCTAGCGGCAATCGGGGCGACATCTCATCTTGTATTCACCGTAATCAATTTTTTTAACGGACTTTCTACGGGAGCACAGGTTGTCATCTCCCAGTTTTTTGGAGCTAGAAAATACGACAGTCTCAAAAGGGCTATCGGCACAACAATTTTTGCAGCGTTTATTTTCAGTGTCTTTGCAACTGCCGTTCAGTTTATTCTCTCGCCTTCTATTTTAAGGCTGATTTCAACACCTCCGCAGGTTCTGAAACAGGCAAATGACTACCTTAGAATTTACTTTATAGGAACTGCAGCCCTTATTATTTATAATATGGGCTCTGGAATTTTACGCGCTCTCGGCGACTCAACCCGCGCACTTATTTTTCTGATTATTTCTTCCGTTGCAAATATTCTGCTTGATATTGTCTTCGTTGTATTCATGCACAAAGGAATTGAAGGAGCTGCGCTCGCAACAGTAATCAGTGAAGTCTTAAGCGCCGTTCTTGTGCTTCATTCTCTCTGTTCGCTTGGACTTCAATTCCGTCTTGAACTTCATCATCCTAAAATTGATTTTATTATCCTTAAGAAGATTCTGCGCATCGGGCTCCCGGGTGCAATTTCTTCCAGTATTACAGCCCTATCAAATACCTTCATGCAGAAATATGTAAATTATTTTGGAGCTGCCTGTATGGCAGGCTGGGCAATTTTTTCCAAGTTTGATCAGATTGCAATTTTACCGATGTACAGCCTTGCATACGGAGCCACAACCTTTGTGGCACAGAATTACGGCGCAAAGAAACCGGACAGAATCCGTGACGGAATCAAAAAATCTTCTTTACTGAACTTTGCCGTTATGGCCGTAACCAGTGCAGCAATCGTACTGCCAGCCCGCTTCTGGGCAAAGCTTTTTTCAGATGATTCTGAAGTGATTTTATATGCAGTCCGTTTTATCTGGCTTACGGCACCTTTCTATATTTTATGCGGCTATTCAATGCTTTTATCAAATGTTATAAGGGGCTTTGGAATTGTATTTGTTCCGACACTAATCACGCTGGCAGGTTTTGTCGTTATGCGTCAAGTTTTACTTTTTATTATTTCCCGCACGGTAAATACATTTACATTAATTGCACTTGTCTATCCGATTGTCTGGCCGGTCA
>JAZSJM010000186.1:0-14645 GCA_045534325.1 Treponema sp.
ACGTTTCCGTTAATCGGCAACTACGGAATGATTCCAAAAGACTATGAGAGTAAAAAATGTCATATCCGCGGTTATGTTGTACGGGAACTTTGCGAAAAACCGTCAAACTTTCGCTGTGAGCTTACATTAAATGATTTTCTAAAACAGCAGAATATAATCGGCATAGCAGGAATTGACACAAGACGCCTTACAAAAATTTTGCGTGAGGCTGGTGTAATGAACGGCATGATAGTAACTGCACAAACCTGCCCAAAAATTGATTCTTCCCTTCTTTCAACAATAAAAGAATACACAATAAAAGACGCTGTTAAAAATGTACAGAACAGCATGATTGATTCACCTCTAAAAACTGCTGAAGAACCTAAACAATCTGATTTTTATACAAAAAGATTTGCAAATGGAAAAGGTAAAAAAATCGCTCTTTTTGATTTTGGAGCAAAAGCAAATATCCAGAGAGAACTTGAACGTCGAGGATGCGATGTAACAGTAGTTCCGTACGATACAAAAGCAGAAAAAATAATCGAAATGGCTTTTGACGGAATAATGCTCAGTAACGGGCCAGGAGACCCTGCTGAAAATGTGGGAGTAATTACAGAAATAAAAAAATTGTGTGAATATGGAAAAATTCCTCTGTTCGGAATATGTTTGGGTCATCAAATGCTTGCCCTTGCAAACGGAGCAAAAACTTCTAAATTAAAATACGGACATCGCGGCGGAAATCACCCGGTAAAAGATTTAGAAACTGGACGTGTTTATATTTCAAGCCAGAATCACGGTTATGCCGTAGAAAATGATTCTCTTCCTGAAAATGCAGTTCTAAGTTTTATCAACTGCAACGACGAAACCTGCGAAGGAATAACATACAAAAACATTCCTGCCTTCAGTGTGCTGTTTCACCCAGAAGCATGCGGCGGTCCTCACGACACAAACTTTTTATTTGACCGCTTTCTGAACATGATAAAATAAGGAGCAAAAACAATGCCGTTAAATAAAAATATACATAAAGTAATGATTATAGGTTCAGGACCGATTGTAATAGGTCAGGCGGCAGAATTTGACTACGCCGGAAACCAGGCCTGCAAGGCATTAAAAGCCCAGGGGCTTGAGGTTGTTCTAGTTAACTCAAATCCAGCAACTTTAATGACAGACCATGTAATGGCAGATGAAATTTATCTTGAGCCGCTAAATGTAGAAACATTGCAGAGAATTATTGAAAAAGAAAAACCTGATTCCCTTCTTTCAACCCTTGGCGGACAGACAGGTTTGACTTTAAGTATGGAACTTGCAAAATCAGGTTTCTTAAAATCCCATGGGGTTCAGCTTTTAGGAGCGCGTCCTTTAACAATCGACAAAGCCGAAGACCGACAGATGTTTAAAGACACCATGGAATCCATCGGAGAGCCATGCATTCCTTCAAAAGTTGTAACGGACTATGAAGACGCATTAGACTTTGCAAAAAATAAAATCGGTTTTCCTGTAATAATCCGCCCAGCCTTTACTTTAGGAGGAACAGGCGGCGGTATTGCATACAACGAAAAAGAATTTGATGAAATAGCCCACAACGGACTTCATCGTTCCCCTATCCACCAGATTCTTGTAGAAAAATGTATTTCAGGGTGGAAAGAAGTTGAATTTGAAGTGATGAGAGACAGCAAAGGAAATGTGCTTACAGTCTGCTCAATGGAAAATTTTGATCCGGTAGGAGTTCACACAGGAGATTCTATCGTAATTGCCCCTACTGTTACTCTCGCAGATAAAGAATACCAAATGCTTCGTTCAGCCGCATTAAACATCATCTCAGCCCTTGAAATCGAGGGTGGCTGCAACTGTCAGTTTGCGTTAAACCCTGAAACTTTTGAATACGCAGTAATCGAAGTAAATCCCCGCGTAAGCCGCTCTTCAGCACTTGCGTCAAAAGCAACAGGCTATCCCATTGCTAAAGTTGCCGCACTCATTGCAGTCGGCTACACTTTGGACGAAATTCCAAACTTTGTAACAGGAAAGACAAAGGCCTGCTTTGAACCTGTCTTAGATTATGTTGTAGTAAAAGTTCCGAAATTTCCTTTCGAAAAATTTGTATATGCCTCAAGAAAACTCGGTACCCAGATGAAGGCCACTGGAGAAGTAATGGCTATCGGACAAAACTTTGAAGAAGCCATATTGAAAGCGATTCGCGGTGCAGAACTGGGAGTTAAGGATTTAAACCTGGCTGCCTTTTCAAAAGAAGGCGAGGATAAAATACGGGCCCGCGTAAGTAAATGCACTGACCAGAGAATTTTTGCAATCTATCAGGCAATAAAGCGCGATATAATGAGCATCAAAGAAATTCACGAAATAACAAAAATTGACGAATGGTTCCTTGAAAAAATAAAAAACATTGCAATTGCAGAAAAAGCTGCTGTGGAAAAAGCTGGACCATCCGTTCACGCTCCCATGCTCTACACTCCAAAATCATTTAAAATGGTTGATACATGTGCCGGAGAATTCAAAGCTGAATCACCTTACTTTTATTCAACAACTGACGGCGAAAATGAAGCTGAACTTTTTTTACAGGAACTTGAAAAAGAAGGCAAACGAAGCAAAAAAGGTACAATTATCGTCTTAGGGTCAGGACCAATCAGAATCGGGCAGGGAATCGAATTTGATTATGCCAGCGTTCAGTGTGTGTGGTCGCTAAAAAAACTTGGCTACGAAGTTGCAATTATCAACAATAATCCTGAAACTGTCTCAACAGACTTTGATACAGCAGACCGTCTCTATTTTGAGCCGCTTACACCGGTAGATGTAATGAACGTTATCCAGGTGGAAAAGCCTGTGGGTGTTGTTGTGGCATTTGGCGGACAAACTGCAATCAAACTTACAAAATATCTTGACCAGCAGGGAATCCGCATTTTGGGTACAAGTGCCGACGGAATAGATCTTGCAGAAGACCGTGAACGTTTTGAAAAACTCTGCGAACAACTGGGTGTAAACCGTCCTAAAGGCGAAACAATTTTTACGGAAGTTCAGGCTTTGGAGGCAGCTTCTCGTCTTACCTATCCAGTTTTAATGCGACCAAGTTATGTTTTAGGCGGACAGAACATGATTATTGCCCGCACAAATGCAGACATAAAAGAATACATGAAAATCATCCTCGCTCAACGCATTACAAATCCAGTTTTAATCGACAAATATATGGAAGGAACAGAACTTGAAGTTGACTGCATCTGTGACGGAAAAGAGGTTCTTATTCCTGGAATTATGGAACACGTTGAACGCACAGGCATTCACTCAGGAGATTCAATTGCCGTATATCCTCCCTGGGATTTTACTCAGGAAATGATTGATACCGTTGTAGAAAAATCAACGGCAATGGCTTTAGCTTTAGGCACTCAGGGACTTGTAAACATTCAGTGGCTTTTTTATAACGGACAGCTAAATATTATTGAAGCAAATCCTCGTTCCAGCCGTACAGTTCCTTATTTAAGCAAGGTTACGGGAATTCCTATGGTAGAACTTGCTACCCGTGCAATGCTTGGAGAAAAAGTAAGGAACATGGGCTATGGCACAGGACTTTACCGCTCTCCTGATTATTTTGCCGTAAAAGTGCCGGTATTCAGTTTTGAAAAACTTATGGACGTTGACACTCACTTAGGTCCTGAAATGAAGTCTACCGGCGAAGTTCTTGGTATTGCAAAAACTCGGGAAGAAGCTTTGTATAAAGGTCTTGTTGCAGCCGGCTGGAAGATGATTCATCCTCAAAATAAAAAGGGGGAAAGCCTTCCCCCTGCATCGCACTCCGTTGCTCTGCCACCCCCTTCTAACGGGGTTCCACCCCGTAACGCCCCGGGAATATTATTCAGCGTGCGCAACAGCGACAAAATAGAACTTCCTGCACTTGCAAAAAAATACTATGACCTTGGCTTTACTCTTTACGCAACAAAGGGATGTGCAGATACAATTGAGCGTTCTGGTATGGAGGTTACATGCGTTGCAAAAGTCCACGAAGACTACAACAATAATGTTATGACCTTGCTCGAAAGCGGAAAAATCAGCTATGTTGTTTCAACTTCTGCAAAAGGACGGGATCCAGCTTCAGAAAGCGTAAGACTTCGCCGTCTTGCAGTTGAGCATGATATAGACTGTCTGACAGCAATTGATACGGCAAACGCCCTTGCTGATTCTCTTGCTGGAAAATACACTGATAAGAATACAACTTTGGTTGATATAAACAAACTGTTTAATGTTAAATAAAAAATTAAAAAAGAGTTCGCGCTTTATTATTGAATAATCACTTTTAAAGCAGTAAACTTTTTTTTGTAAATAACTTATCACTATATGGCAAAGAAGCCGCAGAATAATCTGTAAATAAAAACGGATTAGTGTCTGCGGCTTTTTTTATTGGAGAATGAAAAATGACTAAATTTATTTTTGTAACAGGTGGAGTTGTAAGCGGACTTGGAAAAGGAATTACAGCCGCAAGTTTAGGAAGACTTTTAAAATGTCGTGGATTAAAAATTACATCTCAAAAATTAGACCCTTATATGAATGTAGATCCGGGAACGATGAGTCCTTTTCAGCACGGAGAAGTTTTTGTTACTGACGACGGGGCAGAAACAGACCTGGATTTAGGACATTACGAGCGATTTATCGACGAAAACCTCTCAAAATATTCAAACATGACTTCTGGTCGTGTTTACTGGAACGTATTGAACAAAGAAAGACAGGGGGAATATCTTGGGCAAACAGTACAAATTATTCCTCATGTAACCAACGAAATAAAAGATTTTATATTAAAGAACGCCCAAACAGGAAACGCTGATGTTGCGATTGTAGAAGTGGGAGGAACAATCGGTGATATCGAAAGTCAGCCGTTTTTAGAAGCAATCAGGCAGCTTGCAGTAGAAGTAGGCAGACGCAACTGTCTTTTTGTTCATGTCTGTTTAGTTCCATATATCTCAGGAAGCGATGAATATAAATCAAAACCCACACAACACAGCGTAAAAGAGCTAATGGCTGTAGGAATTCATCCTGATATAATAGTTACACGTTCAGATGAGGCAGTTCCTCAGGAAATCCGCAAAAAAATCAGTCTTTTCTGTAACGTGGCAGAGGACTGCGTAATAGACAACAAAACTTTAAGTTCACTTTACGAAGTTCCTCTTATGCTTCACGAACAGCACATGGATGATGTAGTTTGCAGGGAACTGGGAATACAAGAAAAAAAATGCAATCTTTCAGAGTGGCAAAAAATGGTAAATTCAATCCATGCACGCAATGGAGAATTAAAAATAGCGCTGGTGGGAAAATACGTAAAACTTCATGATTCCTATCTTAGTATTGTTGAAAGCCTGAATCATGCAAGTTTTACCGTTGGAAAAAAATTAAAAATAAAATGGGTTGATTCAGATACAGTAACAGATGAAAGTGCAAAAGAAATTTTTGCTGACTGCAGAGGAATTATCTTACCAGGAGGCTTCGGTAACAGAGGAATTGAAGGAATGATAAGTTCTGCCCGCTATGCACGGGAAAACAAAATTCCTTACTTTGGAATCTGTCTTGGAATGCAGATTGCGGTAATTGAATTTGCACGCCATATTCTCGCCTTAGAAAATGCAAATTCTCGCGAATTTGACGAGCAGTGCGACCATGCTGTAATCGATTTAATGAAAGACCAGGAAGGCGTTATTATGGGTGGAACAATGCGTCTAGGAAAATACCCATGCAAAATTCACAAAGGTACAATCATGGAAAAAGCCTACAAATCTCTTTTAATCGAAGAACGACATCGCCATCGCTATGAATTTAACAATGCTTATAGAGAACAGATGATTCAAAAAGGCCTTATAATCGGCGGGACAAGCCCAGATGACAAAATCGTAGAAACAGTTGAATTAAGCGAAAAAGAACATCCGTTTTATGCTGGCGTACAGTTTCATCCGGAATTTAAATCACGTCCAAATAGACCAGGACCTTTGTTTGTAGAATTCCTAAAAGCCTGTCTATAACAATTTTTTTTATACAGGGTATTCTCCACAGAAGCAGCCTTTACAAAAACTGTCTCCGCCTAAAGCCTTTATCATTCCTTCAAGGCTTATAAAAGCAAGAGAATCGGCTCCTATTTCCCTGCATATTTCCTGGACTTCGTGCTGGCTTGAAATAAGCTCATTTTTGCTGGGGGTATCTATTCCCAAATGACAAGGAAACTTTACAGGTGGAGAACTTACCCTAAAATGAACCTCTTTTGCTCCCGCTCTGCGCAAAATCTGTACAAGACGACGGCTTGTTGTTCCACGAACAATACTGTCGTCTATAACAATAACCCTTTTGCCCCGCAAATCACTTGAAATTGCATTCAGCTTTACAAAAACCATGTTTTCACGCTCTTTTTGAGTCGGCGCTATAAATGTTCTGCCGATGTACTTATTTTTTACAATTCCCGTTACATAAGGGATTCCTGTTGCTTTTGAATATCCCATGGCAGCGCCTATTCCGCTGTCTGGAACACCAATCACAACATCAGCTTCTACCTCACTTTCTAAGGCAAGAGCTTGTCCCATTCTGTAGCGTGCTTCTTGAACAGGAATTCCATCAATTACTGAATCAGGACGTGCAAAATAAACATATTCAAAAACACAAGTCTGTTTTTGGATTTTTTCTTCTATCTTGTATGAATGAATTCCAGATTTATTTATGATTACAATTTCGCCAGGTGCAATATCCCGCACAAACTCGCCGTTTACAGCATCTATTGCACAACTTTCGCTTGCAAGGATATATGAATACAGGGGAGCTAAAGACGCGTCAGCCGCTGGAGACATGGGCTGAGCTGGCCCTCCTTCTTCTTTTATACGGCCAAGACATAATGGACGGATTCCGTTTGGATCTCGAACACCGATTAAAGTATCTTCCGTCATAATACAAAGGGCATAGGAACCTTTTATAAGACTCATTGTACTTCTTACTGCTTCTTCCAGCCCTTTTTTATAAGAGCGGGCAATAAGTTTTAAAATAACTTCCGTATCACTTGTTGAATTAAAAGTACTTCCGCCTTCCTCAAGCATTTCCCTCAATGCTTCGTAATTTACCAGCTGTCCGTTATGGGCAAGAGCAATGGAACCAAGCTTAAAACTGTTTGCCATTGGCTGAGCGTTTTCTATCGTTCTTCCTCCTGCAGTTGCATAGCGCACATGTCCGACAGCGATGTTTCCTTGCAATGAATCAAAATCCGACTGCTTAAAAACATCCCCCACAAGCCCCATGTCTTTTTTTAGTGAGATTTTTTTTCCGTCGCTTACAGCAATCCCTGCACTTTCCTGTCCGCGATGCTGAAGACTTACAAGGGCAAAATAGCTTAATGCAGCCGCCTTACTATCGCAGTTTTCTGTTACTGAATTCTTGAAAATTCCACATACACCACATTCATCTTTTAATCCCATTTTTCCACCGGCTATTTTTAAAAATTAAAAAGCCGTGGAAATTCCTTAGAAAATCCACGGCTTCTTTGTCGTATACTTAATAATAGCGTTTTAAAGGGTTTAGGTCAACGAATGAATCAATCCGCCTAATCCTGTAAAGCCTCATACCCTTCTTCACCCGTTCTTACCTTTACAACATTCTTAACATCATATACGAATATCTTTCCATCACCGATGTTGCCTGTGTAAAGAACTTCTTTAGCTGCTGTTACAACAAGGTCAACAGGAACTTCGCTTACTACGATATCAACTTTGATTTTAGGGAGCAATGTTATGTCCATCGGAACACCACGATATTTTTGAACATTTCCATGCTGCTGTCCACAGCCTAAAACATTTGTTACGGTCATACCTGTTACACTTATATCGTTCATTGCAGACTTAAGCTCGTCGAACTTGCTCGGACGGGTAATGATTGTGACCATATGGAATTTTGCATCCGGGCGTGAAGTCGCCTTTGCAACAGGAACTGCCTTTTCTACTGGAACACTTCCCGTTACTTGACTTTCTGCAGCGGCAGACAAACCGCCAAGACCAGCTATTCCTCCTGTCATTACCTGAGGAGCCATAATAAAGTCTCCGTAGGCAGAGTTAATTCCGTGTTCAAGTTTATCAAGACCAATAACTTCTTCTTCACGACTTGCACGAAGTCCATGGAACTTTTTGATTAAGGCAAATACGATTACCATACAAACTGCAGTCCATGCAATTATTGTAAATTCTCCTAGACACTGAACGCCAAGGTGGTCAAATCCACCGCCATAAAATACACCGTTTTCTACATTGAATAAACCGTCAGAAACTGTACCCCAGATACCGTTTGCAAGGTGAACGCCTACAGCACCTACCGGGTCATCGATATGAAGTTTCATATCAAGAAATTCAACAACTACAACTATAAGAATACCTGAAACAATACCGATTATGCTGGCACCAAGAGCATCAACTGTTGCACAAGTTGGTGTAATTGCAACAAGCCCTGCCAGAGAAGCATTTAGAGTCATAGAAACATCAGGCTTTCCGTTTTTAATCCAGGTAAAAATCATTGTTGTAACTGCGGCAAGGGCCGGAGCAATTGTAGTAGTTGTAAATACAGCAGCAAGACCGCCTACACCCAAAAGCTGTGTACAGGCAGCTCCGTTAAAACCGTACCAACCGAACCACAAGATAAATGTTCCAAGAGCTCCCAGTGTCAACGAGTGGCCAGGTATCGCACGAACCTTTGTTACCTTACCGTTTTTGTCGTATTCATACTTTCCGATACGAGGACCAAGGAAAATTGCACCTATTAAGGCTGCAGTACCGCCGACAGAATGAATCGCAGCACCTCCTGCAAAGTCCACAAAACCCAGACTCACAAGCCATCCCTGAGGATTCCACACCCAACCTGCTTCGATAGGATAAATAATTGCAGAAATTACGGCTGAATATATACAATATGCGGAAAACTTTGTTCTTTCTGCCATTGCCCCTGAAACAATTGTTGCAGCTGTAGCGCAGAATACCAGGTTAAACACAAAACTTGACCAGTCTAATTCCGCAAAATTAGTAAACAATTGCATGTCAGGTTTTCCGATAAGTCCAAACAGATAGTTTTCGCTCATCATCAGTCCGAATCCTAAAAGCATGAACATTGGAGTTCCAATACAAAAATCCATCAGGTTTTTCATAATGATGTTTCCTGCATTTTTCGCTCGGGTAAATCCTGTTTCAACCATTGCAAAGCCGCACTGCATAAAAAATACAAGAGCAGCACCAATCAAAAACCATACGCTCCAAACTTCACTAGCTTCACTCATAATAACCTCCTGAATTTAGTGATGATTTTTTATTTAAAGGGGAAAGTCGCCCCCTGCGCCTCATCTAAAGAATCGGCTACCCCCTCTTGCGGGGTCCACCCGCAATGCCCAAAAGAATAAACTTTTAGGGCAAAAACAAAAGAGCCAGACAAAACTGCGGTGCACACGCATCTTTATCTGGCTCCATTGCCTTTTAACGCAAAAAGCGCCGCATTCTTAAAACAAGAAACTACGGCGCCTTTGCAAAAAAATAAGGTCGCAAAGAAATAATCTCTGCGACCTCATTGTCGTTTCATGTATTATATATATAGTTATTAATTTTTTTTGTCAATATAAAAACAATTTTTTTCTTAATAAGCCTTATCATAAACTCTAACGAGTTTGCAAAGCAAACTGGCGCAAATTACTTATTTTTATAAGCGTCATTATGTATTCCACCTATTGCTCGTCCAGAAGGCTCATCCATGTTTTTCCATGCTTCATCCCATTCTAAGGCTTTTGCAGTGGAGCATGCTACTCCAGCTTCGTGGGGTACGCAGCGAGCCGCACTATCGCTCGGGAACAAACGGCTGTAGATTTCGCGATAATAGTATTCTTCTTTTGTTTTTGGCGGATTTACAGGAAAACGATTTTCCCGACGTGCAAACTCTGCATCGCTTACTTTTTCTTCCGTCATTTTTTTGAGAGTATCTATCCAGCTATAGCCGACACCGTCAGAAAACTGCTCTTTTTGTCTCCAACAGATTTCACCTGGAAGAAGGTCTTCAAATGCCTTTCGCAAAATCCACTTTTCCATTCTCTGCTCCCCGTTAGAAAGACGAATATTCATCTTATCCTCAGGATTCAATTCCATGGCAATATCTATAAAATCTTTGTCTAAAAAAGGTACACGACCTTCCACACCCCATGCCATCAGACTCTTATTTGCCCGAAGACAGTCATATAAATGCAATTTACTCATTTTTCGCACAAGTTCCTCGTGAAATTCTTTTGCATTCGGAGCTTTATGAAAATATAAGTATCCTCCAAACAATTCATCGCTTCCTTCGCCAGAAAGTACCATTTTTATCCCCATAGACTTAATTACACGGGCCAAAAGATACATTGGAGTTGAAGCACGCACAGTCGTAATGTCATAAGTTTCAATGTGATAGATTACATCCGGCAGGGCATCCAGTGCCTCCTGAATCGTAAAATGAACTTCGTGATGAACTGTTCCTATGTAGTCAGCGGCTTTCTGTGCGGCAATCAAATCAGGACTTCCCTCCAGCCCGATAGCAAAGGAATGTAATTGAGGCCACCATGCTCCTTCCCGATTGTCTGACTCGACGCGTTTTTTACTGTATTTTTGAGTAATTGCTGCAATTATAGATGAATCAAGCCCGCCCGAAAGTAAAACCCCATAGGGTACATCACTCATAAGCTGCTGTTTCACGGCAGTTTCAAGACCATTTCGGACTTTTTCAATAATACTTGGATTTATTATATTCCCTTTTTCATCAGTTGCCCGGGCTTTGTTTTTTACATTATCAAAGGATTCCCAATCTCGTTTATACCATCGTTTGGGAGTAAGGGAAGAATTTTTCTCTCCTGAATACAAAAAGCATCCGTTCGGAAACTCTTCGATTGTCTGACATTCGCCTTCAAGAGCTTTCAGTTCGCTGGCAACATAATACCGGCCAGCTTTATCCCATCCTTGATAAAGAGAAATTACACCTATTTCATCACGAGCAACTAAATATGTATCATTTTGAGAGTCATACAAAGCAAAGGCAAAAATTCCAGAAAGTTCTTCAATCATTTTTGCAAAATCACCTGACTCACGGTATTTTTTATACAAAGGGATGATTACCTCGCAATCACTTCCTGTGCGAAAAGAATATGAACCTTCAAAATGTGCACGGATTTCTTTATGATTATAGATTTCGCCGTTTGCAGCAAGAATAATTTTTTCATCATCACTGATAAGAGGCTGTTTTCCAGAAAGAGGATCTACAATACTCAATCTTTCATGGCTCAAAATCGCATTTTCACCTGTGTAAACTCCACTCCAGTCAGGTCCACGATGACGGATTTTTTTTGACATTTCCAGAACCTGCATGCGAAGTTCTTCTTTTAATCCTTCAGCAACAGGACTGCCACCGCAATTCAAATCAAAACAACCAACAAATCCACACATATCCAACTCCTGTAAAAAAAAAGAGGTCGTAGAAAATGCCTCAACAAATTGAAACATTATCTACGACCTCTTTGCCGTTATTAATCTGATATTACAAAATTTACTTTTTTTTATCAAGTAAATTTGTTTCACTACAGCAGACTATTCATTATGTTTATCAGCTGCTTTACTTCCCTTATGCTCTCTTTTTTTATTTCATTTTTTGTAAGGGCGGTTTTTACATTTTCTCCCATTTCGCAGGCTTCTCCGATTGTATGCTGCACATAAGAGTTGCTTAGGGAAGGATCATCACGTTCAATTAAAACAGCAGCACAATCTTCATCCAAAAGCTCACTTTTTTTCTTTATCGACGCATAGGCTGACGCTGTATTTTTATCCCCATAAATCTGATATTTTATAAACAGTTCGCGACATGCTTCATCCGCTTCTGAATCGCTTATTTTTTGAGGATAAACAAAATGCCTGAGCATAATGCTGTCTCGGCTGAATATATCTTCTAAACGCTCCAAATTAGACGGACTTGCAGGATCAGCTTTTTCTCTTTTTTCAAAAGGCACCATATCATCAGGAATGGTGCAGAATCCCAGTGGATCAACATCTAATTCTGTTGTAGAAGGGCATATAAAACCTTTTACAGGCATACTTAACCGCCAGCCATATAAGCCAGCAACCAGGTTACTGTAATTACCACATGACATTCCATAATAAATATCAGAGCAGACTTCTTTTTTCAATCTGGAAAAAGCATAAGGATAAAAAAACATCTGGGGCATAAGGCGACCGATATTTGCTGTGTTTGCAGTTGTCAGATTGAATTTTTCCACAAGTTTTCTATCATTAAAAATTTCCCGTACTATTTTATGACAATCCGCTTCTGTTCCTTCAACTTCTACAGGGAGAATATTTCCACCATTCCAGATAAAATCATTCTCGTTAAGTCCCCGAATACATCCCTTAGGATAAACAAGAACTGCCTTAATAAATTTCTTCCCTCTAAGAACATTAGCAAGGCTTGCACCTAATTCACCAACAGTTGCATCCAGAAAAGTTGAAAAACCACCCTTAAGCTCGTGAATTGTTTCTATACAGTTTACTAAAAACGAAATACCAAAATCCTTATGGCTTCCTGTAGGTGTATTGTATAGTTTAAGTGAATACAATCTTTCATCAAGTTTTTTCAGTTCCGGTTCAAAAGAGAAAGCACGGGAGGCTATTGTCTCACAAATTATTGGAGAAAATTCATCATTTATACATGCAGAAGTCAGCGTTCCTGCAATATTGCAAAATGAAGTATTTGAATCACAGTATAAAAGCCAGCGCCTTAAATCAGCTCCTTGAGCCGGAACATACAATCCGCCGTCAGCAGGAAGACAGTCCAAAACTGCCTTTTCAAAGCTGACCTGTATCTTTGAATCCCTTGTACTTATAAATTTCATTTACTCTCCCTCCCTACTCTATAATCCTGAACAATTATTATTTTAATTGAAGTTTTGCAAATATTTTTGCAGTATTAACTATCTGTTGAACATCATTAACATCATCGTATTTTGTAACTTTAGCATATACTTCATCTTTTAGTCCGATTCTGACAATTTTAGATAAAGGAACTTCAAAATACGCTGTTAATAGTCCGATAAAATCCCACCCTGTACTAAAGTTTTCCTGCAACTGATTTTTAAAGGCATACATAGCATATCCTCTAAAATCAATTCCTGCGGCATAACCTTTTTCCGTTGAATAATTGAATTTTAATACTGTCTGACCGCCTATTGTATTGTTGTAGTTACAACTTACATAGTCTGGCTCTGGAATTATTTCCCGATGAAAATAAAAATAATCAGAATTTCCAAGAAGAATATATGCAGCCATTGCCTGCCATGCAAAACTATCCTTTTCTCTATTATAACGCTGCTTAAAAGCAAAACCAGGTGCCAATGATGAAAGCAGATAATAAGAATGCCACTCAAAATCATAAATCATCACAGCACCATAGGAAGTATCAAGGTTTTCACCAAAATCTGCTTCCCGACTTATCAAAAATCCGTCAGACAAAATGCGTATATCATAGAATAATTTTTTATCAACATCCTCATAGGCACAATATCCTGACTCTCCAGAACCTTTTCCTAGCCCGCCTTGAACATACAAAGAAAATTGACTGTAGGGATTATTTGAATCATTTCTGTAAGGATCATTATATTCAGTATAAAACTCTATCATTCCAAATGCAGGATAAATTTCTTTAACTGGATAAAGCGATGTGCTAAGCCCGTCAACATTTGCACCTGCCACGATATTACCAGCATCAACAGCAAGGGAAAGTTTATATAGATTATTGGAAGTTCGCTTTGGATTAACTCTCCAGACATATTCTGTCCATAAACTCTGAGGATTAATCGCTATACTTAAAAGTCGGCTTACATTTTCTGCTTCTTCGCTCAAACGATAAAACATTTCACCCACACAAAAAGAACCGATTGTCGTAAAAACCATATCATTTTTTGAAGGTGCATTAGTTTCGCAAAGATATTCCCAGGTATATGAACCTAAAAAAGTAACTGCAAGAGATTCCAGCTGATTTAAATTTGAACCGCGGCTTGCCATATAATACATTGAGCCTTGATATGGGTGCAAAAAGAAGTTTGTCCAATACCAATCTCTGTCCCATGCCATTTTTCTTTCCCAAAAATGATTCCATTCTTCCCAGCCAGTTTTTGCCCAGCCTGAGCCAATCATATATCGGTTCCATGTAGCAAGTCCAAGGTTAAAGCCTAAGGCTCCTGAAACAGCAACAAAGGGGTGTTTTTTTTCATCCCAATTATCTGCTATTCTTTCAAAAAAAGTCGAATTATTATCATCGCTTAAAAATGATGGATTAAAAACTATTTCTTTGTCTTCAAATTCTGTTGCAGAAAACGAATTTGTTACGGCAAAAATAAGTAATAAAAATACGAAAAATGATTCCTTTATCTTCATTTAATTCTTTCCTAAAAATTAACTTAATATTTAAGTAAAAATACTCTATCAGAATGCTAAATTATTTTCTATGGAGGGAAAATCGAGTAAAAAAAATTGCCCGACAAGTCGGGCAATTTTGGGCCATCCAAGACTTGAACTTGGGTAAGACCCGGCTTATAAGGCCGGCGCTACAACCAGCTTAGCTAATGGCCCTGGTTGTAGAGGCTTATGACCTGATACTCCTTTATTATA
>JAZSJM010000029.1:0-3804 GCA_045534325.1 Treponema sp.
GGCTACGATCCGACTTAATGACAAAGAAAAAAGTATCGATGAAAAGCTAGACGCTCTCATTGCGTATAACGAACTTGAACCGCAGTTCACTGCAAAAGAGAAGCGTTTTATCCTTGAAGCTCTGGATGGTTGTAGAATCTTAGACCCTGCCTGCGGTTCCGGCGCATTCCCAATGGGCATCTTGCAAAAACTTGTGTATATAATCCATAAGCTTGACCCCGAAAACCGCAACTGGAAGACGATTCAGGCAGACAAAATTGAAGATGATGCTTCTCTGACTAAAGAAGAAAAGCGGACGTTGATGGACGACATGAACGCCGTCTTTGACAACAACGAGCTTGATTATGCGCGAAAGCTTTATTTGATAGAAAACTGTATTCACGGCATAGACATTCAGCCGATTGCAACGCAAATCAGCCGTCTGCGCTTCTTTATTTCGCTCATCGTTGACCAGAATGTAGACAGAAACAAAAACAATTTTGGAATCCGTCCGTTGCCGAACCTTGAAAACCGCTTTGTAACGGCGAACAGTCTTATCGGGCTTGATGACCAGACAGGCTTTCTTTCTGAAACTGAAATTACGCCTCTCAAGCAGGAACTTAAGGATATCCGCCACCGTCTTTTTAACGCAAAAACACCTGCCACAAAAGCCGCGCTCCGTGCAAAAGACAAAGAAACGCGCGAAAAAATCCGCGAAGTGCTTATTGCCAACGGCTTTGGCGAAGCCAATGCAAGCTTGATTTCCACATGGAATCCATACGATAAAAACAGCAGTGCAGATTTCTTTGACGCAGAATGGATGTTTGGAATCAAGGACGGATTTGATATTGTGATTGGCAATCCTCCGTATATTTCTGCCCCAGCTCAGATTGCTGATAAAGGAATGAATTTACAAAGGCAGAAGCTTATTGATTCTAATCGTTTTAAATCACTTTATCAGAAATGGGATATTTACATTGTCTTTATTGAACTTGGATTGCAGCTTTGTAAACAAAATGGAATAGTTACTATGATTGTGCCATATCCGCTTACAAATCAACTTTATGCAAAAGTTCTTCGCAAAATGCTTGTTGAAGAATATGATATGTTTGAACTTTGTGATCTTAATGGTACAAAAATTTTTGATAACGCTACTGTTTCAAACTGTATTCCTTTTATACGCAAGACTACTTCAAAAGGTAAATCCTGGATTAGTAATATCAATGAAAATTGGGAAATCAGTCGTAATTTTGAACAGCCTCATTCTGAACTTGTACAAGATGAAAAAACTTATGTATGGAACGTAACGCAGGAAAAACGCGAAACGAACCGCCACGCAGAGATGCACGTCTTGGGCGATTATTGCTATATAAGTAAAGGAATGGTTTTGAACTCTGATGAGAAAGAGAAAGTCGAAGTGTTCAAAAAAGCAGAACTGATTAGCGAACTGCAAGATGAAATACATTGCAGAAAGTTTCTTGAAGGAAAGGACTGCGGAAAATATGTTGCAAATAAAATTCGCTATCTCGAATATGACACTGAACGAGTTCCAGATAAATGTAGCCGACCAACTTTTAGAGAATTATACACAACTCCAAAATTGATGTTTAATCGTCTTGGTTCTTTGCAAGTTTTCTTTGATAAAGACGGAGATTTCACTACAAGCGATGCAATGTTTGTATGTTTGCTTTGGAAAGATTTGCACGGCGTTGAAAACAAGAGCATTGCTTCTTCTATCAAGAAGTTTAGCATGATGAACCGCAACGAAATGGAAAAACTTTCTGAAACTGTAGACTTGCGCTATTTGCTCGGCGTGATGAACTCGAAGTATGCTTCCGTTTTGCTTACGAACTTGCGTGGCGGAGATTATCACATTTACCCAGAGCATATCCGCAACATTCCAATTCCATCTGCCACACTCGCCCAGCAAAAGCCCATCATCGCTTTGGTAGACAAAATCCTCGCCGCAAAAAAAGCCGACCCACAGGCCGACACAAGCAAAGAAGAAGCAGAAATCGATCGGCTTGTGTATGAGTTGTATGGACTTTCCGAAGATGAAGTGAAGATTGTGGAGGGGAGGTAGAGGAATGAACCAAGAACTAATAACAGCTGTAAAAGCAATAAAAACTGCAATTCTCGAAAGTCAGTACAGAGCTGCAAAAGGAGTGAACAGAGAGCTGCTTTCTCTCTATTTTGGAATCGGAAGGTATGTTTCTGAACATTCACGAAAAGGCTTTTGGGGAACAGGAGCCATCGAACAGATAAGTGAACGCTTGCAGAAAGAACTTCCTGGCTTGCGGGGATTTTCTGCACGAAATATAAAGAACATGCGTACTTTTTTTGAAGAATGGCATCCTTGTCTGAATTCAAGTTTCACGGCGAATGATTCTTCAAAGCTTGCAAATTTGGCAGCCACGGCTGCCGATTTAGGAGATTCAGAAACGGTACATACAAAATTGCTCCTGCCTGAAATCCGGCAGCCAATGGCAGCCATTTTGGACTTTGAAGAATTTGTTGCTGTCAGCTTTACGCATCACATGGAAATCCTTTCAAAGACAAAAGAAATTTCCGAACGCATTTTTTATATTCACCAGACGTTTATAAACCAATGGGATAAATATGCTCTGCGTGATATTCTCAAAGCAGATTTGTATCATCATCAGGGTGAACTGGTAAACAATTTTTCAAAAACTATGCCGAATAAAAAGAGCGCGCTCAAAGCTATAGGAATGTTCAAAGATGAGTATCTTCTTGACTTCATAAATGTGGAGGGACTTGGTGAGCGCGACAAAGCAGACATTGACGAACGTGTCGTTGAGCAGGAAATCATCCACAATGTCAAAAACTTTATTATGACATTCGGGCATGATTTTGCCTTTGTGGGGAATCAATATCATCTGGAAATTTTCGGGTACGATCAATATCCCGATTTGCTTTTTTACAATCGCGAACTTGCAGCCCTTGTTGCAGTGGAGTTAAAACAAGGCGAGTTCAAACCTGCGTATTTAGGGCAGCTCAGTGCATACCTACGGATTCTTGACGACAAAGTAAAAAAGCCCTTTGAAAATCCCAGTATCGGCATAATTCTCTGCAAGCAGGCAGACAAGAATTTTGTGGAATACCTCATTCAAGGTTACGAAAACCCGATGGGAGTCGCAACATATAAAACAGCAGAAGATGTGCGCAAGGTGCTTCCATCAGAAGAAGAACTTGCAAAAGCTATGGATGACGGGGAGTAAGAGAAATGAAGTTTACATTCGTGCTCTATGGCTTTTCCGAAGACAAGATTAAGATTGTGGAGGGGAGGTAGAATCATGGATTATATCGCTTACCGCGAAAAACTAGGTTTATCTTTTAATGACAAGGAAAAGCAAGAGGTTTTCATAACAAGAGTTTTTTCATATTTAATTGGTAATTCTTCTGTTGAATTTTCGAATAAAGATGAAAAGGAGTTTTGTTATCAGGTATGTATAAAATCTTGGTATGAAGAGCACAATCCTGATTTTAGCACTTTAATACTTGTAGTAGATGAACCTACAGGTCTTTCTAAATTAGCATATTATCTTAATAAGCGAAGAAACGAATTTCGAGATTTTTTATCAACACTCGTTTTCTTTTTGAATATTTTTTCAGGTAAGAAAACTGTAAAAGAAAAATTATGGCAAGATGTTAGAAGAATGTTGGAAGATACTCATATTCAATATGATTTATTAGATGATAATAATAATCTTTTTATATTCCCAAAAGGTGCAAAAGAACTTGATAGGGCTTTAGTTTCTGAGCCATTAGAATGGCTTTCATCTTATCAAACTTCTCAAAAAGCAT
>JAZSJM010000187.1:0-9447 GCA_045534325.1 Treponema sp.
CCGCTTGGCCTCCGACTTCTGTTGGTTTTGACGTTCGCTATGCACTTCTTAAAGGCGGATTGATAATGCCAAAAGTTTCTGTTGGACTTGGATACTTTTATAATCAGGGAACGTTTGGTATTTCTTCAAGCAATGCTGAAGCAGATGTGGATTATAAAATTCATACCATGTATCTTTCAGCACAGGTTTCAAAAGAACTGTCAATCCCGGTTGTTAGAATCGGTATAACTCCATTTATTGGAGGTCGTTTATTTGCTTCAGATGCCGATAACTCATGGTCGTGGAAACTTAAAAGTTCTAGCTGGTTATCTTTAATAGATACTTACAATACAGCTACCGATCCTGATGTGAAATCTTCTGATTCTGGCAACATTAAAAAGGATATGGATTTTAACTCTCTTCAGCCTCAGCTTTACGGTGGTATAGGATTCAATTTTGCTCTTCTTCAGTTGACAGTAAGTGCTAGTATTGATCCTAAAACCTTTAGTGAAGATAAAACATGGAGTGGTGCTGTCAGTTTGAGAATACGCCATTAATTGTTTCTTTTTTAAAAAGACTTTATGCCTGTTTTATGGAGTGCAGTTCACTTTATAAAACAGGCATTTTTTTTACGAAGATTATTTGTGTCTGTTGTAAAAATTATCGTACTGTGTCATAATTACACACATGAGTAAAAAAATTGTTTTTGCAGGCGGTGGCACTGGAGGTCATATTTTTCCAGGTCTTGCAATCGCTGATGAATTAAAAACTCTTTCAAAAATAAATAATATTGATATAAAGATTTACTGGTTTGGAAATAGTGGCGGAATAGATAAATCTATTGTAGAAAGAAGTAATAGTGTTGATAAATTTATTGGAATTCCTTCCGGCAAACTAAGAAGGTATTTTTCTGTTCAAAATTTCTTTGATGTGTTTAAGATTTTTGTAGGTTTTGTTGTTTCTTTTTTTCAACTATTGATTTTGCGTCCTGCTGTCCTGTTTTCAAAAGGTGGATTTGTTTCTGTTCCTCCATGTATCGCGGCGCGTTTGTTAGGAATTCCTGTTTTTACTCACGAATGTGATTTTACGCCAGGTCTTGCTACAAAAATCAATAGTCGTTTTGCTTCTAGAATCCTTGTTACATATGAAGAAACAAAAAAGTATTTTCCTCATAATAAACAGTCTAAGTTAGTTGTTACAGGAAATCCTGTTCGACCTGCGTTTTATAATTCAAATCCGCAGGAAGGACTGAACTTTCTTTCACAAAAAACAGCTTCTGATGATGATTTGGTTATATTTGATAAGCCTGTTCTTCTTGTTCTTGGAGGAAGTCTTGGTGCTCATCAACTGAATGAACTAGTTGTAAATAATCTTGAATGGCTTACAAAGTATTTTATTGTCGTTCATCAGTGCGGTGCTCGGGATAAAGATTTTGTCCCAAAGCGAACTCAAAATTATTTGCCGTATCCTTTTATCTATGAGCAAATGAACAATGTGATTGCATGTTCTGATATTATTCTTTCTCGCTCAGGGGCTAATACTATCTGGGAAAGTGCAGTTTCTGGGAAACCTTCCATTTTAGTTCCTTTGATGGGAAGCGGAACTCGTGGTGATCAATATGACAATGCAATGTATTTTAAAAATAGGGGTGCTGCATTTGTTCTTAGTGGTGAAGAAGTTACTGATATAAATTTAAGGACATGTCTGAATGAACTTTTAGATGAAAATAAAAGAAAACAGATGGGCGAATGTTCAAAAAAAATGGCTGATGGTGAAAAACCATCATATAAAATTGCACAATTGCTTTTTGATTTAATTAATCGTTCATAGGAGAAGTTAATGCATTTTACTTTCATTGATATTATTTTTTCGATAATTATTCTTTTTTTTGCCGTAATGGCATGCGCAAAGGGCTTTATTAAAGAGCTGTTTGGAAAACTCGCCGTAATTGCCGGTGTTCTTGTTTCGTTATTTTTTTGCAGTAAATTAAGTCCCTATCTTGAAAAGTTCATTAATAGTTCTCTTGTATGTACGATTCTCTCGTTTATTCTTTTGTTTATTACAACATTTTTGCTTGTTAAGATTGTACAAAGTCTTATCGGAGGATTATTCAGCGGGGAAATTTTAAAAAGTCTTGACAGGATTTTAGGTTTTGTTTTTGGATTATTGGAAGGACTTTTAATTATCTGTGTAATATTTATTATTGTAAAAGCTCAACCATGGATAGATTTATCTGTGGTTACAGATGGAAGTTTTTACTGGAGTGTACTGGGGAAATTCCTCGATAAACCGATTCAGTCTCTTGGAGGAATTCTTATTTAATGTTTGAGAATCTGCTTTATCAGAACGCAACAAATCTAATTATTGACGATATAAAAAATAATAAGCTTCCATCTGCAATTCTTCTTTGTGGTCCTCAATCAAGTGGCAAGCTAACATGTGCCTTAGAAATTGCCAGAGTATTATCTTGTGAAAATCCTGATATAAAAGAAAAAGGAAGTTGGATATGTAATTGTTCTAGCTGCAGAATGCATAAGGAACTGTCATCTCAGAATATTGTTTTGACAGGTCCGAGAGATTGCTCTTTAGAAATTCTTGCATCAACAAAAACACTGCTTGAAGCAGGATATAATAATTCGAAGCATCTCGTATCTTCCCGATTTCTTTTTATTCGCTCTGTAAAAAAGCTCCTTTTACGGTTTAGTCCAATTCTTTGGGAGGGTGATGATAAACTTTCGAAAATAACACCTTTGATTGAAGAAATTAATGATGAATTAGAAAAACTCAATCCTCAAAATCCTCTTCCTGAAAATGATGAATTAAAAAAGATTACTGATGAAATAATTAAGAAAGCTGAAAAACTTGAAAGTACATATATGTATGATTCTTTGCCTATAGATCATATAAGAAAGGCTTCATTTTGGGCACGATTAAAATCTAGTGAAGGCAAGAAAGTTTTAATAATCGAAAATGCAGACAGAATGAATGAAAGTTCAAGAAATGCACTGTTAAAAATTCTTGAAGAGCCCCCTCAAGATGTTGTTTTTATTTTAACTACAACAAAACGAGGAGCTGTAATGCCAACAATTCTTTCACGTGTTCGCAGTTATTTTTTTGCAGACAGAACTCCAGCCCAGCAGTCAGAAGTAATTGAACGTGTTTTTCATGCATCTTCAACAGGAACTAAAGATGTAATTCAATCATATTTATATGGATTTTTGCCGATTGCTCCAGAGGGAATTAGAGAACAGGCGTTTAAGTTTTATGATGGAATAAAAAATAATTATCTTGTGCAGATTAATGAAATTTGTCATTCTTGCGGTGAATTTGAACCAAGGACCTTGTTTAAGCTTTTTTTACAATCACTGCTTGATGCTCAAAAAAATACAGTTAATAGTTCATTCTCCCAAAAAACCGAATTGGAGTTTAAAAATATTCAGGCAATTACAGACTGTTATAACAATGTATGCATTTATAATCAAAAATGCAGTTCTGCTCTGGAAAATTTATACAGAAATTTAGCGGCAATAAAAAAAAGTATCTAAGAGGTTGAAAATGCAGGACTTTTCATCTAGAGTTTATGAAAAACTTTCTAAATTTTCGTCAAGCCAGTTAGAAATTATTTTTAATGAATTAAGAAGCCAGAATGAAATGCTTAAATCTACATTTCAGTCCCTTTCAACAGGACTTGTTACTGTAGATATGACTTGGAAAATCAGGCAAATGAATAAGGCTGCAGAACGGCTTTTACCATTAAATAAAACACCAGAAGAACATGTGGACGAAAAGTTTTATCAATATATTAAAGATGAAGAAATTTATAATTTTTTTAAGGACTGTGACGAATCTAATAAAACTAATTTAAGTGATGAATTTTCTGTCTTGACGAGTGGCGGAAGCATAAGGTTCATTGAAATTTCAGTAACTCCTCTTGTTGAAGATGACAAAATTTCAGGGAATATTGTATTAATTGATGATGTAACCCAAAAGAAAAATCAGGAAATTTTGCTTCACCGTATGGAAACAATGGCCGGACTTACAAATATTGCTGCAAGTGTTGCTCACGAAATAAAAAATCCATTGGGAGCCATCAGCATACATATTCAACTACTTCAAAAGGCCATAAGAAAAAAAAGGGAAGGTGACGGAAAACTTCCAGATAAAAAATTTACGGAAAATTATCTTGATGTGATAAATCAAGAAATTGACAGATTAAATAAGATTGTTGTTGATTTTTTAATGGCTGTTCGACCTGTCTCTGCGAATTTTTCCCTTGTTAAAGTTAATGACTTACTCAATCAGTTTATTTCATTTATTACTCCTGAATTTAATGATAAAAAAATAAAAGTTGAATCTATAATTGAAAATAAAGAAACAAAACTTTTGATTGATGAAAAATTATTTCGTGAAGTACTTGTAAATATTGCCCAAAATGCCCTTGCCGCTATTGAGCAGCGTTTTGAGAGCAATATAAAATCTAATCCGTTTGAAGAAGTATTTTTTGGAAAACTTGAAATTGATTCTTCTTCAAATGATGACAAATTTATTCTTAAAATTAAAGATAATGGTACTGGCATGAGCGAAGAAGTAAAATCCCGTGTTTTCGAACCATATTACACCACTAAAGCAAATGGAACTGGTTTGGGAATGGCGATGTCTTATAAAATTATAAAAGAATTTTCTGGTGATATTAATATTGAGTCAACTCCTGGAGAAGGAACAACTTTTATAATTACAATTCCAATTCCTCAAACTCAGCATAAACTTTTAACTCACAAGGCTTAATTTTATTAAGAGGTAAAGATGAAATTTACAATTTTAGTTATAGATGATGAAAAAAATATTCGGGAAGGGCTTGCCGCTGATTTCGAAATGGACGGTTACAAAGTCAAACTTGCCGCAAATGGTCAGGAAGGGCTTGATTATATTTCTAAAGGTGATATTGATTTAGTAATTACTGATTTAAGAATGCCGGGAATAAGCGGCGAAGAAGTATTAAAAAAAGTAACTGCGGAAATGCCTGGAATCCCTGTTATCGTTTTAACCGGGCATGGTTCAATTGACTCTGCTGTGTCTGCAATGCAAAATGGTGCATACGATTTTTTAACTAAGCCATTAAATCTTGAACATCTGGAACTTGTTGTAAAAAGAGCATTAAAAGGCCGTGAACTTAGCTTGCAGCATCAGGAACTTCTTTCTCAGGTTAATACCGACGCAACCTCTAAATTAATCGGTAAGAGCTCTGTAATGCAGAAAGTAAATTCCCTTATTCAAAAAGTTGCCGATTCCAAAATCAGTGTTTTGATAACAGGTGAGAGCGGGGTAGGAAAAGAAGTTGTAGCAGATTCTATACAAAAATATTCCTCTCGTGCTGATAAACCTTTTATAAAAGTTCATTGTGCGGCTTTGAGTGAGTCTCTTCTTGAAAGTGAATTATTTGGTCATGAAAAAGGTGCATTTACTGGTGCCGAAAATTTACATAAAGGAAAATTTGAACTTGCTGACGGAGGTACTATTTTTCTTGATGAAATAGGTGAAATCAATCCTTCTGTTCAGGTAAAACTTTTGCGTGTATTACAGGAAAAAAAGTTTGAGCGGGTTGGGGGAGAAGACACTATTGAAGTTGATGTGCGTGTGATTGCAGCAACAAATAAAAAACTCGAAGAAGAAGTAAAAGAAAAAAGATTTCGTGAAGATTTATATTTTAGATTGAAGGGAATTGAAATCGAAGTCCCTCCATTACGAGAAAGAAAAGACGATATTCCACTTTTAGTGAATAATTTCCTTTTAAAATATAATCAGGAAAACAATAAAAATATCAGGGGATTTTCTAATTCTGCAAAAAATATTTTATTCAACTATGATTGGCCTGGCAATATACGTGAACTTCAGCATTGCATAGAAAGCGCAGTTGTTATGTCCAGTGGAGATGAAATCGAAGCAGAGGATTTGCCTGTAAAACCTGACAGAATAAAAAATTTATCTGAAATTTCTATCCCTTATGGAACAAGTTTGGACGAGGCTGAGAAGATTATTATTTTAAGCAATCTTCAATTCAATAACGGGAATAAAACAAAAACGGCAGATGTTTTAAAAATAGGAAGAAAAACACTTCACCGTAAGCTTAACGAATACGGTTTATCAATTGACGAAGAGGGCATATAGAAGATTTTTGTGGTGATGTACTTTCTTTGTAAATAAATTTAAAAAAAGATTTACCCATGAATTTATTCTTTATACCATTTTTCGATTACTTTCCACGCTTTTACCAATTCTAATGTTTTTTCTCTTGTGATTTTTTTTATAACTTCGTTATCAGAGTTTTTATCAGGATGAAATCTTAGAAGTTTTTTATGATAGAGCGATTTTGCCTGAGAGTAAGACATATCATCTGTTACCCCTACAAATGTACAGGCCTTTTGAACGTCTGGATGAGCATATTTTATAAGTTTTTTATTTTTTGATACTATACAATCATGGTTTTTCTTGTTAGGTTGTCTACTTTTGTAGACAAAATTGTATTTGTTGAGTTGTGATTCTTTGTTTTTTTGTTGTTCTGTATACTTTTGTTTACTATTTAAAGATGAGTCTTTACTGTTTTTTTGATTTTCATTGTCTATGCTGATATTTTCGGCAGCTTTTTTACTATCTTTAAAAAAATTACCGGATTCAATTGCTTCGTTTAATAAATCTCCTAATTTATCGAACATTGAATCCGGCATTATTAATAAATTCCTTTTGAGTAATTTATTTTATTGTTTATTAAATAATTGTTCCAGAAGGAATAACAGCCCCTTTTCTGATGACTATAATTCCGTCAGCAGAGTAGAACATTCCGTGATCACCGTCTTCATATTTTTTTCCGCTTATATTTATCTGACAGTTATCACCGATTGCTGCATTTTTATCGATGATTGTTCCCGAAATCTTGCAGTTTTTACCGATTCCAATGTTTGGTTTTCCATTTTTTTTATTCTGTTCTTTTATATCGTCAGTTTCGTAAAAATCAGAACCCATTGTAATTACACCGTTGAGTTCCGACCCGCTTTCAATTACAGAGCGAACACCAATAACTGATTTTTTTAGTTTGGCTTTTGTTATTACGCAGCCTTCTGATGTAAGGGAATTTTCAATTTCAGCTCCGTTAATTTTTGATGGCGGAAGATTTCTCATGTGTGTGTAAATAGGTTCTTCTATATCATAAAGGTTGAATGCGGGATTGTATTCTGTTAAGTCAAGGGTTGCATTGTAAAAACTTCTGATTGTTCCTATGTCTTCCCAATAACCGTTAAATATATATGAATTGACTTTTTTTGTTTTGATAGAGGTTGGAATTATTTCTTTACCAAAATCAGTAAAATCATTGTTCAGTGCTTCTTCCATTGTTTTGGCATTAAAAATATAGATACCCATTGAAGCAAGATATTCTTTTTCTGGAGGAAGGTTACCTCGTGCATTTGCAGGAATTTTCCAGTCTGAGATATCAAGGTCTTTTGCAGGTTTTTCCTGGAATGCTGTAATTCTATTTTTTGAATCAATTTTCATGATTCCAAAACCAGAAGCATCCTGTCTGTTTACAGCTGTAGTAGCAATTGTTATGTCTGCTCCGCTATTTATGTGACTGTCCATAAAATCTTTTAAATTCATCCTGTATAATTGGTCTCCAGAAAGAATTATATAGTGAGTTGGATTTGCAGATTTAAAATGAACAAGATTTTTTCTTACAGCATCTGCTGTTCCCTCAAACCATCCCGAATGTTCAAGAGTTTGTTCAGCAGCCAGAATTTCAACGAATCCACCTGAAAAATTATCAAAATTGTATGTATTTGTGATGTGATGATGTAGAGATGCACTGTTGAATTGTGTTAATAAGTAAATTTTACGGTAGCCGGAATTGATACAGTTGGAAATAGGAATGTCAACAATTCTGTATTTGCCTCCGAATGGAACGGCTGGTTTTGAACGTTCTTTTGTAAGGGGATAAAGTCTTGTACCTTTTCCTCCGCCGAGAATGATTGAAATTACACGTGTTTTTTCTGTTTTATGTGTTCCCATATTTTTTAACTCCTGCATCATTTTTTTTTCTATATGTCGTATCTATTATTATAAATCTACATTGCACACTTTTCAAACTTTAATGAAAGTTATTTGCTTAATCGGTTTGATTTGTAAGCAGTGCTGTAAACTCTGAAGAAGGCATAGGTTTTGCGTAGAAAAATCCCTGTACAATATCACATCCCATTTGTTTTAACAGCTCTGACTGATCTTTGTCTTCTACACCCTCAGCAACGGTTTTCATGTCGAGATTTTTTGCCATGTTTATAACTGAATTTATAATTATGTGCTCTTTTTGAGTATCTTGAGTATTTAAGAATTCTTTATCAAGTTTTATTACGTTTGCGGGAATATCTTTTAAGAGGCTTAAGGATGAAAATCCTGAACCAAAATCGTCCACTGAAATTGAGAAACCTGCTTTTTTAATTTCATGCATTGCTTTTAGCAGTCGTTCCTTGTTATCCATCATTAAACTTTCTGTCAGCTCAATCTCGATGGTTGAAGGCGTAATTTCATACTTGGACGCAATTTCCTTGTAAATTTTTGCAACATCAGGATTATAGAGTTGTACTCTCGAAAGGTTACAGCTTATTGTTATTGCTTTTTTTTCAGCGCAGTTTTTCTGACTCTTGTTCCATCGGTCAAGAAATTGACAGACATCTTCAAAAACCAGAAGATCAATTTTTTCGATAAAACCGTTTTTCTCGAACAGTGGAACAAAGTATGAAGGAGTTAATAAACCCTTTTTTTTGTGATTCCAGCGGACTAAGGCTTCGGCACCGATTATTTTTCCTGTTTCAAACTGAAATTTTGGCTGATAATAAACTATGAATTCTTTTTCTTGAAAAGCCCGTTCCATATCAAAAATGATGTCTTTTTCGTGTTTAGAAGAGTTTTCCATTTGTGAGGAAAATACACAAATTCTTTTTGGATTGAGACTGTTTCTGCCTGCTTTTCTTGCTGTTTCTGCCTTGTCCATCATCAGATGTATTTCTTCAGTTGCGTCTTTTATTTCGTATACACCGATTGAAAATTCAAGTTTAAAATGGTCAGGAAGCATCTGTGAAATTTCTTGCGGAATAGATGTCATGTTTACGACAATATCTTCCAGAATCGGTAGAAGTGTTGCGTGGATAAAAAATGAAAAATTGTCGTTATAGTTTCTGCAGATAAGCGCATCTTTCGGAGCTGTTTTAGCAAAATGCTTTCCTAATTCTTTGATAATTTGATTGCCTTTTTCCTGTCCGAAAGCTTCTGTGATGTATCTGTATGAATTAATATCTAAAGATATTATTGAATATTCGTATGGAGCTGTTTTTTCAAGTATTTTTCTTACATCTTCTATAAATTTTTTTGTTGTTGACAATCCAGTTAATTCATCTTTTAAGATATAATTATTCAGCTTTTTTTTTG
>JAZSJM010000061.1:0-8027 GCA_045534325.1 Treponema sp.
AATCCGTAAAATTTTATATCTATTTACCTAATAAAGATAACCGTAAAAAATTTAAAAAATCAGAAAAACGGATTTTCATCAGGAGAAAATTTTGAAAAAAATTATTATTGCATTATTAAATACATTTTTTTTATTTTCATCTTTTTCGCAGGCAGGCGATTTAAGTTCAACAAGTAATGTTGACTGGACAAAAAACATTTTCAGTTCTTCAGTGATGCTTGATTTAGATAAGGCAGGAATCTCAATGCCGGCGGGTAAAATGACAGCTGTAAATAAAATTACAATGGAAATTCCCGATTTAATAAAAGACCCGCTTCTCTCGCTTTACGTTAATTCCGATACACAATTAGCAGATCTTGTGCTGTCTGATTTTATAACATTGGAACAGATAATACAGATAATCAATTCTTCAAAAAAAACTCCAGGTATATTTGTAAATTCCTCATCAACCCTAAAAGTTGAACACAGCTTAAATACTTTAAAACTTTCTTCACTGCTAATAAGACATAAATATCCATACAAAAACCCAAAACCTATTGATATTTCACCAAGCCGATCATACACAGGAATTATTATCGATGCCAGAGGAAGTCTTCCTGTTCACGGGGAATTTACTCAGGACGAAATTCAGCCATGCTTTTTTCCGCAAATCTGGGATGAAAACATGAATTTAATCTACGAAAGGAATATGGGAGATCCTGTAATTGAATCAAAAGAAGGATTTGTAAAATATGACTGGTCAGACGATGAAAACAGATATTCAGACAAAGTAGGAATTGATCCACTTCATATAAGCGCACGAAAAGTTTATGGAAGATTCAGAACAGACCCCGTTATTTCAAGAAGTGATGCACTTAAAATTCTTTCAATTCCAGAAAACATGGAACTGTTAAAAAATGGAAAAGTCGTAATTTTGCTTGATAAGGATAATCTTGTAAAAAATGTTGCCGTTCCTCAAAAGACAAAAGAATATTATACTCACATAAGGGAATTAAAACAGCTTCTGTTTGCCCCAGAAGATGCTCCCGTAGTACAGGATACTGCACGGGGAATTCAAATTTTATATGATTTAAAATTCGTTGCAGACAGTGCTCAATTACTCGAAACAGAATATTCAAAAGTAAGAAACCTGGCAGAAAGCTTAAAGAAAATAAATGCTGATAATGCCTACACGATTCTTGTAGAAGGCCATACGGCAGACGTAAACAAGCCTGAAGGTCAGATGAAATTAAGTATTGAACGAACACAAACAATTATAGACGAGCTGGTTAAAAACGGACTGGAACGAAACTTATTCAGCTACAGAGGTTACGGTGGAACACAGCCAGTTGCAACAAACCAGACAGCACAGGGAAGGGCTCAAAACCGAAGAGTTATTATCACAGCTCGTCCAAAAGCAACATATATACAGCGAAACTAAATAAAAAAACTGTTCTTATACCTGCAACTACTTTTGAAGAAGTTTGAATACTCCGTCCTCTTCAAACTCAACCCCTACTCCATCCGCTTCAAGCGGAATCTTACCTTTACAGAAGAAGTTTTCAAGAAGAGAAATATAGTATTTTGCAGTATTATCCGAAGGACGAGCTTCACTTAGTTTTTTAAAACAGTCTAAAGCCATCTCATAATTTTTATCTTCGAATAAATCCATCGTCTTTTCCCAAAGTTCAACATATTTTTCATATTTTTGCGCTTCATCACTGCCTTTTTCAGCCAGCGGTTCATAAAGGCGGATAGGTGTATTAACATTTACTACTCTAACCCTGTCCAGACGGCGAACGACAAAACGGTCTCCACAAAGATTTCTTGTTGCCTCGCTCATGAGGATTCCGCCGGTTGAATATTGTTTATTAACACCTTCAAGACGACTGGCAAGATTAACATTATTACCCATCATCGTGTAGTTCTTTTTATTTTCACTACCCATGTACCCTGCAATCATTTCACCAGAATTAAGCCCGATTCTTGTAAAAATTTTGCGATTATTTTTTACCATGATGGTAAACGCATCATACAAATCCTGCTCCATATCTGACGGCTTATCTTTTGAAGCTACATCAAGAATTTCTTTATTCATAATCTTTTCAGCCGCCTTCATTTTTAATGAAGCAGATACAGCCCTCTGTGCATGGTCGTCCATTTTTACAGGAGCACCAACTAAAGCAATAATTGCATCACCCTCATATTTATCTACCGTACCGCGCTCTTCCATAATTATGTCAGACATTTTCGTAAGATAATAATTAAGGAGGGCTACAAGCTGACTTGCCGTCAAAAGCTCAGAAAATCCTGAAAATTTCTGAATATCCGTAAAAATAGCAGTCATCTCAAGACGTTGACCACCTAATTTAAAACTTGACGGATTTGCTACAATTTCATTTACAACTTCTTTTGAAAGACACTGAGAAAAAGCATTTGTTATGAATTTTTTATCCTTAGAAGCTGTTAAAAATCCGACAATGGTTGTTACAATAAATGTAAGGAAAACAGAACTTAGAGGAATTACAGCACCGATATAAACTCTTGTAACAATAAAAATCAAAAGTAAAAATCCAAATGATACAAAAAGAGCAGCAATACCTGAAATAATTTTAGCCCTTGTACCTTTAATTTTATTTGCCAAAAGACTATATGCAATGGAAAATAAAAGAGCAATAAAAATAGAAACAAAAGCCGGCGTGTCATCAACAAAATCCTCTGACATCAGCATATTGGTAAGGACATAATGACTTCCAGGATTTGGATAATGATCTTCATACTGATTTATTCCCCAGTCAGTTGTACTTGTCGCTGTTGTTCCAATTATACATAAAGTTCCATCAAGTTTTTTTTGAAGCTTATCGCGAGAAGTCAGATATTCATCAAATGTTGAACGATAGGTAGAAAAGGATTCTTTTACAAATGATGTAAGTTCTCTATCTCCATTTATATCCGTAAGGATTGCATTTTCTACATCTTCAGACAAAGCCGTATTTACACTGTCAATAAAAGCTTGCTTATAGGCTAAATAATTTTCATAAGTAATATCATTAGCAGGATCTTCCCCCGCAGAAAGTTCATCTTTAAGCCAGTTAACTGCATCAAGATATTCAAGGGGATTATCTTCTACGTAGTTTAAAAAACCACTCTGATTCATACTCTCCAGAAAGTTTTTTACCGATTCTTCAAGTTTAGTTATACGATAAACAGGCCATAAAGAAATCTGATTATAATTATTATACACAGTCTTAGGGTACTTTAAGAGAATTGAACCGTCTTTACTTCTTGGAATTTTTATATTTTTTTTCTTTGCTGGAGTTCCGTCTTCATTCCACTCGGTTACAGCATTTTCTAAAACAATTGAAGAATTAGAAACAGAGATTGAAGGGTTTCCATAAAAATCCAAAATAGCAGCAAGAACAAGCTGACCATAATACTGATCATTATATTTTGAAACAAGGTGAAGCCGCCTTAAATACCCGTCAGCATCAACATCAGCATTTACAAATCCTGCACTTCCGGTTTTTTCCATTAATTCAGGAATCGCACTCATTATATTTTTAAACTCAGGTGTGATTGAATCTGAAGAAGCCGTTACATTCTTTAATGCAAAATTATTGCTCAACAAGGATCTTTCAGTCTCCGAAAGATCGCCATAATCAACCATAGTAATTGCAAGTGTTGTTTTTCCGAAAAATTTTAAAGAATCAGCTAAATACGTATCAAGTTTTCGAATAACGTGAGAAACATTCACCAGGATGTCGTTTTTAGTGTCCTCTACAGAAAGTTTTCCTGCTTCAAAATTAGAAAATGCCCCGTTAATATACTCCGGAAGTTTAGACTCAACGTATTCTTCGTCAACTTTTGCAGGACTTTTATCAAGAAAACTTAAATCAAATACCACACCTCTTGCTCCAAGCTCTTTTAGAACCAAAAGAGAATCTGCATAAATATCTCTTGAAAAAGGCCATGTTCCGATTTCATCAACAGCAGCATCATCAACGTTAATCATCATAACGTGCGGACTCTGCTCTGTTGATTTTAATGGTCGCTGAAAAAAATCTGCTGTTTTGTTGTCAGCAGTCGTAAACAAAAAAAAGCAACTCAATAAAACTGCAGCAAATGGAATAATAAGATAAGAAAACTTTTTCATAATAACTTTTAATATAAATAATTTATCTGTAAAAAAAACTCGAAAACTTTTAGTTTTCGAGTTTTATAAACTAAAAATCAGGATTTATTCCCAATCATAATCAGCAGCTGCATTACTTGCACGAGAAGAAGCAGTAGCTGTTCCTTTTTCTGAAGAACGTGCTGCGGCAGTAGAATCTTTTGCTACAGTTCCCTTAGAGATTCCTTTTCCAGCAGGACCTTTACTTGCTGCAAGATTTTCTACAGAACCTTTCTTCATGGCTTTAATAGCAACTTCTTTTCCATCATCTCCAGTAATAGTAAGTGTTGAATTAACAGAGGTGTTTATAATTGTTGAAGGACTCAATTTCTGTCCAGCCTTTACATCTTTCATAACGCCAGGCTCTGCTTCGTAAGTTACCTTTCCTTTTACAGATTTTACAGTAAACTCTTCAGCTGCAAAAAGCATAGAAACTGCAAAAAGACTAACCAATAAAGTAATAATTTTTTTCATTTTTTTCTCCTATAAAAAATGTTGATAAATACTTTATTTAAAATCTAGATTAACCAACGGAAAATCTTACTTTTATATATAATATCCCAATTTTCTTAAATGTCTAAAAAATTGGGATTTTTTTAGGTTTTTTATATCTGTTTTTTAAATTCCCGCAAAATTACCTGCATAGACGGATGTTCCAGTTTTATGTCTGAGTCAGGAACTGCAACAGGAGCAAATTCCGACCAGCACTCTCTTAAAGGCAGAAGTTTTGCATCCTTATTATATTTTCTCCACTGACGAATTCCTGTCTGCCGCTCAAGTGCAAAACTATCTTGAGGAAGCGTTATTTCCAATGGAACCCAGACTTTTCCGTCTTTTACAATGCATTCACCAGCTTTTGCAGATTCATCTGGTTTCAAACCTGAATCAAAAGCCATATATATATGCCCCGGAACGGTTATAAATGCCGTTTCAATTCCTATTGCCTCTAGCAAGGCACAATTTAATATTGTAAGGTCATCACAATCTCCACCATGATAGCGCAGTGTTTGATATGGAAACTGCAAAAAGTCCACAGAAGCAGTTCCAATATTATCAGTAAACGCAGAAGAAGGGTCTACTACATAATTAATTCCATATTCCTTTAATGCTGCAAAAATTGCAGCCGCATACTGAATATTTTCAGGAACAGATGAAGATAAACTATCCTTAACTATTGCTTTTACACGCTTTGCAAACATTGAAGCAGACACATCCTTTGCAGAAACAAAAGCGGCAGCCTGCCTGTCATCTTCCCAAGTCATCGCATTTCGATTAAATGTAGTAAAAATCATCGGTTCTTCAACCGTAATACGTTTTCCAAGAGATTTATATGATACACTAACAATAGCTTTGGTTTCCGAGACAGAAAGATTATTAAGAATATTTTCGTTTAAGAACGCCGTTAAATCCGCAGTAAATGTTTCACCTCGTTTTGCATGAGGAATTTCAAAAGCCTTAGTCGCATTCGTCATATACTGTTCGATATAAACATATACATGGATATCGTAAATATCATTTGGTTCATTATTGAGGAATGTAACAAAACCAAAACTATGATCATCATAACGGCTGTAAAAAACAGGAAAAAGAGGTTTTACATTTGACTCTGTAATTTTTACGTCATTTTTAGAAAATAATCCTTTTGTAAGACTGTAACGAAGACTTAAGCCTATTTCTGTATTCTTTACAAATGGTTCAGGATTATAATCAAAAACAGCATATCCGGCAAAAACTCCGAGAGTTAATTCAGGAAAAAGATGATAATTCAATCCTAGCCTGCCACCATAGCAAATACCAGAAGCACCTTCAGTATTCTGTTCCTTATCCTTTGAAATAGACCAGATTCCAGCAAAACCTTCAGCACTAACACTCAGGCGATCATTAAATCTTAAAGAATATCCAAGACCAGCATTTCCGCTAAAAATGTTTAAGGTATTGATTCCATCTGCCTGAATCGGGAGAAGTCCCACAAGAGCACTGACAGTTAATGTGTCTCTTCCGCGAAGATAAAGGGGAACAAACTCAAACCCAGCAGTTCCACCGATTGAGTGTTCGAAATTTGAATTATCAGTTATGTTATATGTCGGCATAAGCCTTAATGCAAAATCGCTAGCACCTGCAAAAGAGAGAGAAAAAAAAGCAAAAACTAGTGATAAAAGAATCCTGTTTTTTTTCATCTAAGGACTCCTTACAAGCCTAATTTTGCATTGGCTCTGTCTAAACCTCGCTGAGCACCCTTATTATCAGGAGCTTTTGCAAGAACTTTTTTATACTGTGCTACAGCTGCACTATAATTGCGTTCAATCATATAAACATTAGCTAGATTATTCATAGCTGCAACAGAATTTGAAGCAGAAAAAGCAGTTTTAGCCTCGCTGTATCTTCCTGCACGAACAAGTGCAAGTCCAAGACTGTTAGAATCTCCTGAATTTCTTGCCTTTGAAATTACTTTTTCTAAATCAGAACTAATATATTCTTGAATGACTGCTCTTGATGCTTTTTCAACTGATGATTTTGCTGGTGCATCAAATGCTTTTCCGCTGCCAGAAAAAGTTGCTGGAGCATAAGTTTCCCATGCAAGCTCTACATTAACAAATTCGTATGTACCTTCTGCACCTGCATTTGCTTTTTTTATTGCGGCAGCTGCTGCTTTACGGCTGGCAGAAAAACCTTTAGAAAAGTTTTTCATAGAAAGACCGAACCAGGCATTTTCACCATCTAAAATCAAAGAGTCTGTATCAGAAAAATGGCTTGATGCATTCTTAGGATTTATACCCAGATTAACGAGTACAATAAAATCATCTTCAAGAGGAAGGAAACCTGCTCCCACCTGAACAGATTCAAGGCAGCTGGCAAGTAAAATTCCCAAATCATCATAATCGCCAGAAAGATTATTCATTGTTTGAAGAGGATACTGAATTGAATCAAGTTCATCAGATAAATGATATTTTTCGTATGGAGTTACCTTATCGTCTGAATACTTAATTCCAGTAAGGCGAATTGCCTCCATCATTGCGGCAGCTGTCTGAACACCTTTATTCATTCCAGAATAAGCCATACTGTTCACGATACCGGCAACTTCCTTAGCAAAAGTTAAAATCTCATCCGTATCTGGCGAAACAAAAGACGCAAGAGCATTATAATCACTCCAATAGAATGCATTTCTATTGTAAACAGAAAGAATTACACTCTGAACAGTTTGCTTTTTCTTTCCTAAGAATTCATAATCAACAATAAGTTCCCCTGAAATCTTACCATTTTCAGCAAAACGAAGTATTTCTGTCGAAAAGTCAACATATAAAGGAATTTCCACCGAGCCATATTTCCTTATGCGGCCTATATGTGCTGATTCAAAAGTTGAAGAGGTATATTTTCCAGCTCTGAAGGAAACATGAACATTTTTTACTTCTGCTCCTTCATAATTCGTTAAAGTAAGGTTACCTAAAGGACAGGTTTTATATGCTTTCATAAAGAGAGGAAAAACACTGTCATCCTGAGAAAGACTTACACCAAAAGACGATGAACCAGATTTTCCAGCCGAAACCGTATAACGAACTGAAAGACCTGCAGTTACTCCGCTTAAGAAAGGATCATTTCCACTGCATAAATATGAAATATATCCTCCGGTAGCACAAACTGTAAGTTCTGGTGAAACACGGAATCCAAGTTCTCCATAACCTCTATAATAAAAATCAGAAGATGATTTATTTATTGAATCAATTTTTGTAGATATCTGATGAATTCCACCTGCTCCACCTGCACCTAGATAAAGGCGTGCAAGAGGATAATAATAAGCTCCCAGCCCGACACCAAAAGCTCCCACAGTAAGGCTGTCTTCAAGTCCTGTCGGCTTTGACATAGCAAAATTACCTTCTAC
>JAZSJM010000247.1:0-2206 GCA_045534325.1 Treponema sp.
GGAAGAAAAGCCTTTGAAGAAGGATTCTGCTGAGGAAAGACAGAAGGCTATAGAATCACGATATTCAGAAGGATATCTTGCCGCTTATAAACAGTTTTTAGAAGACCGCGAAAAATTGTGGGAAGACACAGATGAGTTTTACAATTATAAAATTCCAGAAATAACCCTAGAGGCATGGAACAATCCTGATTACGATAATCAGATAAAAATTGCAGCTAAAAGAGCTACAGATGAAATTAATGAATTTTTAAATACTTCTTATACATTTGAAGTTCGAAAACGGGGACTTCCGGAAATAAAGTGGGATGATATTCCAAAATTCAGCTGGAGAGAAAACGAAAATAAAATTTTGGAAGAATATTCTCAGGTTATTTCAAGAACAGAAGATGAACTAGTGATAAATTTAAAAAACAGTGAAAAGAAAGTATATAAAAACTTTAAAGAGCCGCCAAAAGAAACCGATTATACTGTATATACATTTTATAAAGTCGATCTTGATAAGGAATATGTTGCCATTGTAACTTCATTATATGAGGGCGGTTATGCAAGTTTAATTGACCTTAATAACGGTAAGGAACGACCATTACTTGGTTATACATTTATTGATGGATTTGATACAGATTATGTTGTTGGCGAATATTATAATGCTAACTGGGATGAGCAAACAACTTTATTTTTTTATGACATTCAAAATGGTGAAAGCAAAGTTGTAAAAGGAATATCCATAGACGGAATAATTTCATCAGTGCATGTAGTAGGGGACGTCTTGATTTTTTATTATGACGATTTTATTTAGGAGACTAATATGAAAAAAGTTTTGATAGCATTCAGTTTGATGATGACAGCGATGTGCGTGTTTGCGCAGGAGTTTGTTTTTCCGCCTGAGTTAAACTGGTGGATTGATGAAATTAAAAAAGTTGATCCTTCTGTAAGCCTTGATAAATTTAAATTTGTCAGCGAAAGCTTTATTTGCGAGGATGATCATCCGGTTTCTTTTAAAAATAAATTGTATCCGGTTTTTAAAAAATGGAATTTTTACGGTGATCGTTTTGCTTATAATGATATCTACGCTAAGCTTTATAAAGAAAAGTCTGGGAAGTATTCTGTCAGTACAGACGTTGGTTCTGCATTCGGGATTTTTGACAGAAAAGAAAATCTTCTTTTTATAAAGTTTTTCGGTTCGTCTGAGTGGATAAATTCTTTTTGCTGGGTAACTGATTCTCGCCTTGTATCTGTTGGTGTAACTATACTTCCTCCTGCAATGAGTAATGACAATTTTCTACTCGTTGGTTTTACAATTTATGATTACCAGATAAAAGATGCAAAAATGACAGTCAGAGAATATCAATATACCGTAACCATAAAAAGAACAGACTGGGAAAAATTAAAGCTCAACTGGCATGAACAGCGCAGCGATTATTTTGAAAGTGATAAGGAATAAAATTCGGTGCATAAAATGAAGTCAGATAAAATCGTAATCTACCCGAACGTACTGAATTTTATGAATATAGGTGCTGTTTTTATGGGAACAGCTTCTTTGTTTTTATTTTTTGTTTCACTTACGGGCATTAAGTTTTATGACGATGAAAGATATCCTGGGATAGCCCTTTTATGTCTTATTATGGGTATTCTTTTTCTCGGATCTCCTCTTGGAAAGAAAATTACAATTTCAGGAAACATTGTAGAATACCGGAACTGGTTTTTCTTTAATTCTAAAATTCAAATTACAGAAGAGACGAAAATTAAAATGGGCTGTTATTATCCTAAATGGGGAGGACAGAGTACTTTGATTTGGAAAATCAGTAATAATCGCGGTAAAGAAAAAATTAAAATTAATGCTTCATGTTTTAATTATAAAAGAGTGAACGCTGAATTTGAAAAACTAACCGGCTATAAAATCGATTATTCACTTGCTGAAATTAAATTTTAAAATGTGATATAATTCAGTTTGTTTTTAAGGAGGCGAAAATGCCACATATAACAATTCAGATGTATCCGGGTCGTGATGATGCGACAAAAAAGAGACTTGCAGATGCAATTTTAGAAACTGCAAGTAAAGAACTTGAGCGCGGGAAAGAACATTTTTCTGTAAGTGTTGTCGATGTTCCGCAGGATGAATGGAAAGAAAAAGTTTACGATAAAGTAAAGAAAGACGATAATACAATCATTCAGCCTGGATATGAAATGTAAAAGGCGGGTCGTAGCC
>JAZSJM010000116.1:0-9493 GCA_045534325.1 Treponema sp.
ATTTTGAATTCTTAAATCTTTTTCTTAAGAATTTTTCGCAATAGGATAGGGCAGGTTCGATTATAATTATACAAGAAGGATTAAAATCACATTCTATATTGTTTACAAAATTATTTGCTTCGTTATCTGGATTATATGCAGAATGAAGAAATATGTTTTTAATTCTGCATGTCATCTGACCGTTTTTAGCACTTAAAAACTCAACATCATTTGCTTTTGTACACACTTATTAATCCTGTGTTAAAAAACTTAGAGTACCTTTTTGATTTGTACAAACCCCGGCATTCAGTACAAGTAAATTTGTTGAATTGGCATTTCCAAAAAAAGCTGCTGTTGTATTATTCAGTTGAAATTCCAGAAGTTTTTCGTCAAATTCTTCCCTAGAAAACATAACAACTTTTATTTCTTCATCGCTTCCTAGACAGCAGCAGTTTGGAGAAGCAAACAGTTTATTAAAAATATAAAACAACTGTTTCATTGCCACATTTTTCAGAGTTTTTTTTGTAGTTGCAGATAAATTATTAAATGCATTTTCCATGGATAATTTTGCTGAAACCAAAAATAAATGAGCCGCGGATATTTCAAATCCAGATTCGAATTTTAAATTATCGATTTTTTGTTCAGAAAAATCATTATGAGAAAGAGTAGATTGAAAATTTTCCCTTGAAATACAAAAGTTTGATAAATCATCCCAGGTTAAAAAATAAGAAAGTCCATTTTTAGAATTAAAAGGAAGTATATGAATCTGCTTAACTGATTCTCTTTTGGTTTTTGAAAATAATTGAAAAAAAGGGGTTAAAGAATCATTAGAAAAACTGTTCCATTCATTTTCATTAAGATTTATTCCATTCCAAAAATCTTTTGTAGAGAATGAATTCTGTATGGATATTAAATCCATTCCTTTGCAGTTTGTCAGATAATAAAAATCTCCGTCGGGAGAGTAAATGCCACAGTTTTTTAAACCTGATTTCGTTACGAATGAATAAAAATCTTTCGCAACGGAATATATTTCTTTAGAGTCATTTTTTTTATTTAATTCAATTTTTTGAGCACGAGCAAGAAGTCCTCCTTTGTGCTCATTCATATTTGTAATGTGGCTTAAAAGACCCATTATGCCAATCCTAGTTCCTTAAATAGTTTTTTATAAGTATCAAATTGTTCAGATTGGGCAAATTCAGCAATTTTTTCTTCAGGAAGATTTTCTAAAAGTTGATCCATATAAGAAAGAACTGATTTTATCTCTGTTGTAAGTTCATTAGAAATTGCTGCTTCCTGTTTTGGTTCTTCTGTCTCTGAAAGATAGTCAAGTTTATCTTCTGTCAGAGTCTCAGAAATTGGAGGATCTTCTTTAGTCAGCTCATCAAAAGGATCTTCGGTTGTTTCTAATGAAGGTTCCTGAGAATTAATGACATCCGATTCATCCATCAAATCTGTAGAACTTGATTCGACAAGAATATTGTCATCATTTGATTCTTCGTCAGTGATAATGTCATCGCTCTCGTCTGTAGCAGCTGAATAATCAATATCATCTAATGCTGGTTCTTCCATAGGCTGACTTTCTTCAGAAGAGAAATCCATGTTCAAGTCATTTGATGAATCAAAATCTTCTTCAGGAATTTCAATGTTGCTGTCAACTGCACCAAGCAAATCTTCGCTGTTTACATTTTCATCTGACTGAGTAATGTCTGCACTGTTAAGTATGTTGTCCAGTTCATCTGTTGAAAGGGCAATGGTATCATCTTCACCTGTATTAGAGAAAAATCCTGTATCTTCCGATGCTTCTGGAGTTGGAAGATCAGTAGAATATGGTACATTCTTTAATTTTTCTAAATCTGTTTTTAGTGAAGCAATTTCATTTTTAAGGGAAGAAAGTTCTCCCACAATTTGATCGAATATTGCGGTCATCTGTGTTGAAGGTTTTTCTTCTTCTCCTTCCATTTCAGAAAGTATAGGAGCAGAGATTGAATCTGCAAATTCTGCGGTTTTTTGTTCATCTGTCAGACTGTTTGTGTCTGAAATCTCATTATCAAACAGGGCAGATGTTTCTTCATCAAATGTGTCTGGAATCTCGGCTGCAATAGACGGGTCTAATTCCTGGTCAATCGGTTCTTCTTCTATATCATTTAAGTCTTCGATTGATTCACTGGAAATCTGTGGCTGAGAATCTTCTTCTGGTATATCTGCAACCTCTTTTACAATGTTTTCTTCAGGATTGCCAATGCTAACCGTGTTTCCGTTTTCATCTGTAACATTTCCAAGCAATGAATCAACATCAAAATCTTTATCTTCTTCTGTTGTAAAGTTCTGCTCTGGAGTAGCTGCTGAGACAGCGTCAGATTCAATTATTTTTTCGTCGTCATCTGCTGAAACTGTAAAATCATCTTCCGAAGAAAGGTTTACACTGTCATCTCCGAGAATCTCAGAAGTTTCATCATTCAATGATATTGTTTCATCTGTTTGTGCATCATCAAATGTAATTGATTCCTCCTGCTCATTTTGAGGTTCAGAATCATTTATTCCAACAGTTTCCTCAGATGATTCTTCAGCTGTAACTGTGTTTTCTTCTTGTGAAGCCTCTTCTTCTGCTGAGTCATCAAATCCGAATTCACTTAAATCTACACTTTCCATTGCATCATCTTCCTGTACAGTGTCATTTGTTTCTGTTGATGAATCAGTCGGTATATCATCGTTCGAATTTAAATCATCAAATCCGAATTCGCTTAAATCTACACTTTCGGTTCCGTCGTCAGCTGTAACGTTTTCATTGCTATTTTCGCCTGTAAAATCTTCTGACATAAATCCTGATGAGTCAGATGCAGTTTCATCAGAATTGCTGTCATCAATCGATAAATCAATATTAAATAAATCATCATCTGTACTGTCAGAAATAATCTGTTCCTGAATGTCAGTTCCCTGAGATGATTCAACGGCTTCGTCATCAGAATCAGCTGATACTCCAAAGTCATCCAGAGAAACATCTTCTGTTTCGCTGGAATTTTCTTCTTCTGCAGGAGGATGGGCAAGTCCTGCCGCTTCTTTTTCTTTTATTTTATCCTCATCAGGACCTGTTTCAAAAATTCCCCCTTCAATAAACTCATCCAGAGAAATTTCTTCTTCACCTGATTCAGAAGATTCTGCGGGTGCAGTTTCTTCAATCTTTTCTTCCTGAACAGATTCTTCTTCACCTAAATCAGATGTTACGCCTGCAATTGCGGAGAGTTCATCTGCGGAAAGGGCAGTGTCATTGTTGTCATAATCCATTGACTGTGAATTATCGACTACATCAAGATCTGAAAAATCAGGAAGTTCCGTATCTAAATTAAATTCATCTAAATTTTCTGTTGTATTGTTTTCGTTAGAGGAATCTACAGTTTTTGGAGGTGTTTTTACCCATACGCCATAACTGTCAAGTTCATTTGTGTCTTTTGAATCGCTCATAATGTTCCCCTTCATTACTAAAATAAGTTTTATATCTATTTATCGGCTAAAAACTGATTTTTCAACACAATAAAAAAAACTTATATAGAAATAATTATAGCATGGACTTATCTCAAAGTCCATTAAGTTTTTTTACATAAATATATTCAAAAAATAGGACTTTTTGACCGATAAATTAAATATTATGAAAAGGTACAGATTTTTATCAGCAGCAGTCGTTGGAATGTTTTTTTATGTATTGATTTCCGTTTTAATCGGACGTGATGGAGTTTTAGCATACAATCATCAGCTACAGCAAAAACATATATTAAGTGCACGTACTGAATCAATTCAAAAAATAAACGATGCCCTTTTCCTTGAATGTACCGCCCTGGAAAAAGATAGTGATGTAATTGCAGGCCTTGCAAAAAAATTAGGTTTTGTTAGCGATGGAGATAAAATAGTTAAAATTAACGGATTATCCTTTGATAATGAAAAAATATATGATGCTGGTACTCCAATAAAGGCTGTTGAAAGTGATTACTTGCCTGAATGGACAGCAAAAGCATTTGGACTTGCGGTTTTTGCTATTGTATATCTGTATTTTTTGAGTAAAGATATAAACAGGGGAGTTTTTAAGAGAAAAAAGCAATCTGTATTCTTGGAGGGTATTCCTGTATATGATTTGCCGCAAGTCTGATGAAGAATCTATTTTAATAGCTGCCAATTATATTCGTCGTGGAAAAGTTGTCATTTTGCCTACCGATACAGTTTATGGTTTTTCAGGAATTGTAGACGGAAGACATTATTCCTATCATACAGATAAAAAAATCACGGATTTAAAAGGTCGTGATGAAAAAAAACATTTTATACAGTTAATATCAAAGCCCGAAGATGTAAAAAAATATACTAGAGATGTAATTCCAGATGAATTGCTTTCTTTTTGGCCAGGACCATTAACAATTATTGTTCATACATTTGCTAAAGACGGAAATTTTGCAACAACTGCATTCCGCTGCCCGGGTGATGAGTGGTTGCGACGGGTAATTGGTGAGTGCGGTGCGCCGATTTATTCAACAAGTGTAAATATAAGCGGAAAACCGAATTTAAATAATCTGGCAGATATTAAAAAAGAGTTTGGTTCTAAAGTCGATTTAATAATTGATGACGGCGATAAAACAAACGGAATTCCTTCTACGATTGTATCAATAGAAGAAGACGGAAGTGTTAAACTTGTACGTAGTGGAAGTATCAGATTAGATTAGTTTTTTTTTGAATAGACCTTGTTATTCTTTTTTTTGCCAGTTTGATTTTACTGAGCCCCAGGTTACGTTTGACTTGTTTTCGTCTGTATAGGTTAAAGTTTTTTTCGTGCCTGTAAGTTTGTTATCACTATATGAAAAATTCCATTGAATTGGTGGTGCAGTTAAGGCTTCTTTGAGAGCAGTTTCTCTTGAAATATCTGGATAGTATGAAGCATTGTTTTTTCCGATTTGCTTTACTGTAACGGTGTTTTCAGAAACGGAAACCGAAATATTCATTGATGCACCGTTTTTAAAGATGATAAATCCCCGGCCACCTCTTAAAATAACGATTTTGTCAATATAGGACTCTCCATTCCATGTTCCTGATAATTTTTCTATTGTCGGCAAAGAGTTGTTTTCAATATTAATTATAGAACCGGAAGGAGAATCGTCGTTTTTGTTTGCAGAAAGTTTAAATGGTTTTAGAAGTTCATCAATTATATCCTTTGACGACATCAACATTTTGTAATAGGAATCATATTCTTTTTCTTTAAAGTATATCTTGCCGTCAACAGGAGTTTTTATATTAAATTTACAATTCCAGACTACATTATCAATATCAGTTTTGTTTTCGCGGATTTCTGCAAAAAAAATAATCTTTGGAGGTAAAACGCTACTTGTATCCGGTAAAGATTCTGCAACTGTACTCACATCGCTTCGTTTGTCCTGAATAGACAAATTATCAATGGAGTTTAATTGTGTAAAAAATAAATCCTGAGCCATCTTCATCATTTTAGAATCTTGAGAAGATGAAATAACTCCATAATATTCAAGCTGAAGGGGGGAAGAATAAATAAATGATGAGAAAAAAAATATTGTTAAAAAATTGAAAAATATTTTTTTCAAATATGCTTTCTCCGTTTATTTTATTACAGAGTTTTTAAATTCCCTGCTTAATTCTCTGTTTACATCTCTTTCCTTTATTGTTGCGCGTTTGTCAAACTGTTTTTTTCCCTTACAGACGCCTAAGGTTAATTTAACCCGTCCGTTTTTTAAGAAAAAATCTAAAGGAATTAATGTATATCCTTTTTCATCAACTTTTCGTTTAATTCTTTTTATTTCCTCTTTGTGTACAAGGAGTTTTTTTTGTCTGTCTGGATTATGGTTGAAAATTGATGAATATTTATATTCGGAAATATGAAAATTCCTAACCCATAATTCATTATTTATAATTTCGGCAAAAGAATCAGAAAACGATACATTTCCTTCTTTAACGGATTTTACTTCTGTTCCTTCTAAGACTATTCCGCATTCATATGATTCTTCAACAAAATAATCAAATCTTGCTTTTTTATTTTGCGCGATGACTTTTACACCCTGTGACATGATATAATTATATTCTTTATATGTTCACCTTGCAACCGACAAAAAAAAAGGATATGTTTGAACTATGGTTAAAGATATTTATTCAATTTCATATAAAATGAAAAAAGAACTTTATGAAAAGATTATCTCCATTGTTCTTGCTTTCGTCGTTTCTGTTTTTCTTGTAAGTATTATTACGACTTTTTTTATTTTTCCTGTTTTTTCGAAATCTGATTCAATGGAAAATGACATACCCGAAAAAAGTTTTGTCCTTGTCTCTCCCTTATTAAAAAACGCAGAAAGAGGGGAAGTTATGCTTTGTGATGCTGGTGAAAAATATAAATATTCATTTTTTTCATCTGCTGTTAATTTTGTCTGCCGTTTTTTTTCAGCCCAGCAGTTCAGCCCTTTAGGGAATTCTAAATCAATTTCTCCATGTTTAAGAAGGGTTGTAGGATTACCTGGAGATACAATTTATATTTCAAATTATATTGTTTTTATTAAGCCAGAGGGTGAAGCACAGTATCTGACGGAATTTGAGTTGACTAAGATAAAATATAATTTAACCGTTTCCGAAAATGGTGCTGGAATCGACATGAAAATTGGTGCATTGGGAAATATGGATAAAATTACACTGAAAAAGAATGAATATTTCGTACTTGCAGATAACAGGGCTGAGGGCGTTGATTCAAGAATTTGGGGAACTTTATCATCTGATGATTTTAAGGGAAAGGCTTTGTTTATTTATCTTCCTGTAAATAATGCAAGATTTTTTTAAGATTTATGAATGTTTCCCTGTATGTTCACATTCCGTTTTGTCAGCAGAAATGCGATTATTGTGATTTTTTTAGTGTTCCGGTTTGTAGTGAAATTAACCAGTCCGTTTTTGTTCGATATATCAGTGCTGTAGTAAAAGAAGCTGAATATTATGTTAAAAAATATAAGATAAAAAAATGGAATACGATATATATAGGTGGCGGAACTCCAAGTCTTCTTGGCGGGCATAATATATCATTTTTAATTAATAAGCTTTTGGATTTGGTTAATAAAAATATTCCGGAAGAAATATCAGTTGAGGTTAATCCAGAGTCAGTTACAGAAGAACTTATAGATTCGTTTAATCAATGTTTTGTCACTAGAATTTCAATGGGGATTCAGGCATTAGATGATAAAGTGCTTAAACTTATTAATCGTAAATGCACCGTGGAAAAAATTTATTCTTCATTAAACCTGTTAAAAAGAAAATGGAATAAGAATTTATCCATAGATTTTATTGCCGGGCTTCCTGAGCATTCTTATAAATCGTTTGAAAATCAGTTTAACATTTTAAAAGATTATTACATTTCACACGTTTCTCTTTATACTCTGACAGTTGAAGAAAATACTCCTTTGTACAAAAAAATTTGTGATAATCAAATTTTATGGAATCCTGATAAAGCAGACAGAATGTGGGAGAAGGGGAGACATATTTTAGAATCTATGGACTATAAACAATATGAAATAAGTAACTTTGCTCTCGAAGGTTTTGAAAGCATTCATAATCAAACATACTGGAAATTACAGGATTATATTGGTATTGGAAGTGGGGCAACAGGCACTGTATACGGCGATAATACTATACGTTGGACAAATACCTTAAATTTAAAAAAATATGTTGATTTCTGGTCTGATAGCTGCAATAAAACTGATTTGTCAGAAAATAATGTCGAAAAAATCAGACATGTTGAGAAAATTGATAAAGAAACTCAGCTGTTTGAATTTTTAATGATGGGCTTTAGAATGCTTAAAGGAATCAGCTCTGATGAATTTTACCGGCGGTTCAACAAAAGGATAGAAAGTATAATCGGCAGTCAGGACGGCTTATACAGCAAGTGGACTGAACGTGGTTTAACAAATACTTATGCAAAAGATAATGATGTTTTTTACGCACTGAATAAAAAAGGAATTATGCTTTTGAATCAGTTTTTGGAATCGTTATTGTAAATATTGTTCCAACTCCAAGTTGAGATTCTACATCTATTTTCCAGCCATGAGTGTCAACGATATTTTTAACAACAGATAAGCCGATACCGTGACCTGGTTCTGCTCTGCTGTTGGAAGCACGGTAAAAAATATCGAAAATAAATTGAATGTCTTTTTCGCTGATACCAACACCTGAGTCTTCGATGGAAAGTAAAATTTTGTTACTTTCTTCAACGGCTTTAATAAGAATCTCTGCATTGTCCTTTGTGTATCTAATCGCATTAGAGTAAAGATTTTCTAAAGCTCTGATTATAAGTTCATGATTAAAATTGATTTTTGTTTCCGGTGAAATTTGGATTTCTTTTTTTATATTACGGTTGAAAATTGAACCGCTGTTAACACAGGATTCAGCAAATTCTTCAATGACTGGAAGAATAGGCTGACAGATAATGTTATTTTTCCAGTTCTTTGTTTCAAGTTTTACAAAATTTATCAGGGAGTTAATCATTATTTCCAGCTGATTGGTTTTTGCAAGAATAATTTTTACAGATTTTTGAATATCATCTTCTTCTGTTACTATTCCGTCATCGATTGCCTCAAGGTATCCTTTAATTACAGCAACGGGCGTCCTTAAATCGTGGCTCATTCCCATTATAAATCTTTTTCTTCTTTCATCATCTTCCTGAAGGGCAATACGCATTTTATCAAGATTTACAATCAAATCTGTGATTTCATTTTCCCCACGTCTTTTTCTTCTTCTTTCAAGTGTCTGATTGAAATCTCCATCTACAAGTCGTTTTGTTGCATGCTGCAGAAAAGTAATTGATTTAGAGATAGTACTTGAAATATGCAGTGTAAAAACAACACATGCAAATTCAAATACGCTTGTAAGAATCAGAGAAAAAAGTATCAGCTTGTCGGAACTTATCCCTGCACCGTTTGCAACCTGTTTGTTAATAGGAATTGTGGCAAAAGCGAAAATCGGAATGAGTACAACCAGCAGAATGAATACATGCAACTGCTGTTTGATTTTCATTAATTAGTGCCTTTTTCGAAACGATATCCCATTCCAAACACGGTTTTTATGTATTTAGGTGAAGACGGATCTTCTTCGATTTTTTTTCTTAATCGCTGAACATAAACTGCAACAGCCGTTATATCACCGTATTGAGCTTTCCAAACATCATTGTAGATTTTTTCAGGCCCGAGTGTTTCTCCTTCGTGTGAAATAAGGAATTCCAAAACTTCATATTCTTTTGTTGAAAGTGGAATTTTCTCAGGTCCCCTTTTTAAAACGCAGCTGTTTAAGAGTACAGTAAAAGGACCAAAATCGTATGATGCTTCTGCTGCTGCAGTAACTTTTGCCTGACGGCGAATTATTGCTTCCACGCGGGCAAGAAGAACTTTAGGAGAATAAGGCTTTGTAACAAATTCGTCTGCACCGTTTTCAAGTCCGTTTATAATGTCTTCATCTGCATCTCGTGCAGAAACGACAATGATTAGAA
>JAZSJM010000033.1:0-3018 GCA_045534325.1 Treponema sp.
CAAATGACAATAATTCGGCTAAAGATTGTCAGTATGATGATAAAGGAGAATGAAAAATGACAGAAGAAGTAGACTTGGCGATAGATTAGATTCGATCACAAGGATGGAACGAAGAAAACCTCCCAAGCGATGAGTTGTTGCAGATGGAGCAAGCCTTCCATGCAGGACTTAAAGCAGGTAAACCGCAGTGGCACGACTTGCGGAAAGACCCGAATGATTTGCCAAAGTTTGAAGGTGATTACATGTGTGCACTTTTAAACTCTAACTACAGTTTTATCTTGTCATTATCAATGGAAGACGGCTTGAAGTATTGGCAAGATTGTGAAGATACTGATTGGACTGACGATGTTATCGCTTGGTGTGAGATACCGAAGTTTGAGGAGAACGAATGAAACAAGAAACACTGCAACAGTTTTGGGAAGACTGCAAAAGAGGCGTGTACAACTTTACGGACAACGGAAAATGTACCTGTTGCGGCGAGTGCTGCACGGCTTTGCTCCCCATGACAAAAGGAGAACTGAAAACGATTCAGAGATATGTAAAAAGAAAGCATATCAGAATTGAAAAGCATGACGGTTGCGATTTTGACTTGACCTGTCCGTTCAGAGACAACGAAAGGAAAATATGCACCGTGTATGAAGTCAGACCAACAATCTGTAGAGACTTCAAATGCGACAAGCCGCAAAAGAAGATTGATGATACGAAAGAACGCTTTTCGTATGACGGCAGATTTTGTGTCTACAATTTGAGGGAGATATTCAAATGACAAAATTAAGCATGGAGGAAAACGCTTAGAATCCTAGTAGACTAGGTTGCTTTCTGCGAATTGTGGTAGAAGCGTAATTTTTGAAACCGTGGCTTTATAGCAAGTAAATAAATCCGTGTATACAAGATTTTCTTGCGTATACGGTAAGCGTGACGGATTTTGAGTTTCTGCTTTCTGACAGATTGCAGAAGATTAAATCAATGAATGAGATTTACGACTTAGAGCATAAAGCCTATATCTCATTCAGTGGCGGAAAAGATTCAACGGTGCTTAGTGCATTGGTTGATTTGGCTTTACCAGATAATCAGATTCCTAGAGTTTACATAAACACGGGGATAGATTATCGGGCAATAGTTGATTATGTGAAGGAATACGGTAAGCGTGACGGACGATTGAAAATAATTCAGCCAACACAGAATATCCGAACAATGTTAGAGACAGACGGCTATCCTTTCAAGTCAAAGGAGCATAGTCAAAAAGTTGCCTTGTATCAGCATAGCGGAGAAACAAAAACCGTTATCAATTACTTAGGCAAGGGAAGCAAAAAAACTTTCTTGTGTCCTGAGAAATTGAAATATAACTTTACTGATTCTTTCAAGCTGAAAGTCAGTGATAAATGCTGTTTTCGGCTTAAAAAAGAGCCTGCTTCTAAATGGTCAAAAGAAAACGGTAGACCAATAACTATAACAGGCATAAGACAAGATGAAGGAGGATTGAGACAAAGTGTTAAATCTTGTGCGGTTTTTTATGATGATAAATGCAAAGAATTGCATAAGTTCCACCCGCTTTTAGTTGTCAATGACGATTGGATAAGCGAGTTTATAAAAGTCTATAAAGTTGAACTTTGTAAACTTTATTATCCGCCTTATAACTTTAAGCGGACAGGTTGTTGTGGTTGCCCTTTCAATGTCGAATTGCAGAGACAACTTGATGTTTTGGCGGATTTATTACCGTCAGAAAAGAAAAGAGCTGAATATTTATGGAAGCCTGTGTATGACGAATACAGACGCATTGAATATAGATTAAGACCATAGGGCTTATTCGATTAGCCTAGTGGCTTGGAGGAGATAAATGAAAGCTGCATATATGCTTATAAATATTCTTTTGTTTCTTTTTAGTTTCTGCGTTGGATACTATTCTGGAATAAGTGCCCCAGAGTCTAAAGAAATAAGAGAACTTGAAAAACAACTAAAGATTGAGGAACTTAAAAAGCTAAGGCTGAACAACGAAGCTATGGAAAGAGCTTTATTTGGGGAGTAAGCAATGACACTGATGAGCCTAGATGAATACGAAGAAATAAAAGGCAAAGTTACTGACAAAGCAACCGCCTTTGAGAAAGGGCAGATAGTCGCTTTTGCATATATGGCTGACTGTCTCGGAAGTGTTGCTTTTCAAGGAATGGAAGCCGTGGTACGAAAAATCGAACGAGAACGGAGTAAAGGTAGAAAAATCTGTTGATATTCACCGACACTGTTTGATTAAGGAGTAAATTATGTTTGAGAAAGAGGCAGAGGAATTTGCTGATTGTAAAAAATCTTTTTGGAGGCAAGGGAGAACGTGTATTGATAGTGTAATACAAGCATTTCAGAAAGGTGCAGAGTTCGGCTATAAAAAAGGACTGTCAGACCAATTAGTACACAAGCAGTATCAACTCAATCAACTTCGCAAGGCTAATGAATGGAATTATGTGAAAGACGGGTTGCCCAAAAAAGACGGTTTTTATCTTGTTGCATTTCACAACATAGGATGTGATGCTGTAGATGTTGGCCAATTTCTTCGAGGCGAATGGTGGCATAGCGATGAAGAAATAAAAATATTCATAAATAAAAACATTTATGCTTGGAAAGAACTCCCGAATCCGCCAAAGGAGATTGAACAGATATGAGAACTTTTCATAAGGTTTTTTATTCTAATTGCCTGCTTGTTGCAATCCGACTGAAAATAAAATATTGGAAAAGATTAAAAATTGGAAAAACCAGAACCAAAGGAAGATTTTTTCCTCACTTCTATGTAAGGTCGAAAAAATCTGGTATACGACTGCATTTTTTCGCCGTAAAAGACGAGCCTTTTCCTATCTGGCACAAAGGCTCAATAAAAGTTAGTTGGTAATGGACAGAAATTCATATCGTAAGCGTGGAGAACTTGAATGACAGAAAAGAAATATTGCCCTCAGACAGGCAAGGTCTGCTACGGTGAGAAAGCGGCGAGCGAGAAAATCTCCTGGTTTCGCCGTCACAACGGAAGAAACGCCC
>JAZSJM010000020.1:0-22597 GCA_045534325.1 Treponema sp.
CTCCCCCTCGCTCCAGCCTCCTCGGCTCTATAAGCCTGCGGTGGCTTTTGCTTCCCCCTCTACGGACTCAGACGCCGTCCGTAACGCCTGCTTTTTGTATGAATGGACAAATGTTTTCCAAAAACGATTTAAAGACTCTTATTCTGCCATTGATAATGGAACAGTTTCTTGCAATGTCAATTGGAGCCTGCGATCAGATTATGGTTTCTTCGATTGTAGTGGACGGCATACAGGGAATTGGAGTAAGTGCTGTTTCATTGATTGACCAGCTGGGCCAGCTGTTTATTCAGCTTTTTGCTGCATTTGCAACTGGTGGGGCCGTTGTTGCAAGTCAGTATCTCGGGCAAAAAAGTGAGGAAATGGCTCGGAAATCTGCCAGACAGCTTTTAAATATCTGTGTTTTTATTGGCATAATGCTTATTGCAGTTTGTCTTCCCCTTAGAAAGTTTATTTTGAATTTTTTATTTGGCGGCGCTGATGCAAAAGTCATGGAAAATGCACTTGTATATTTTGTGTGGATTTTGTTCAGTTTTCCTGTTTTAGGAATTTATAATAGCTGTGCTGCTTTATGCCGTTCAATGGGTAACAGCAAAATAAGTTTAAAAGTCAGTTTTATAATGAATTTGATAAATATCGGAGGAAATGCATTTTTAATTTATGTCCTTAAATTTGGTGTTTCCGGGGCAGGAATTTCTACTTTGGTGAGCCGGTGTGTTGCGGCTTTTATAATGCTTTGCATTTTGCACCAAAAAGGAAGATGGCAGATTTATCTTGAAAAAATCTGGATACCACAGATTGATTTTAAACTTATTGCAAAAATCCTAAAAGTAGCTGTTCCCAGTGGAATTGAAAATTCTGTATTTCATATAGGAAAACCTCTTGTTTACTCATTTATGAGCGGTTTTGGAACAATTGCATTGGCTGCAAACGGAGTTGCAAATACAGTGTGTAGTTTTTCAAATATTCCGGGAAATGCTATTGGTCTTGCAAGTGTAACTATAATTGGCCAATGCATCGGTGCAGATGAAAAAAAACAGGCAAAATATTATGGTAAAAAACTCTTGAAAGCTTCATATATTGGAATGTTCCTTACGGCGGCTTTTGTAAGTATTGTAAGTCCTTTTGCCGTAAAAGCATTTAATGTAGGAACTCAGGCGCAAATTCTGTCTAATTATGTTATCTGGTCCTGCATGGCCGCAAATGTTTTATTCTGGTCTATGAGTTTTGTAATGCCCAATATTCTTCGCGGGGCAGGAGATGCAAAATACACGATGATTGTTTCTAATATCAGCATGTGGCTGTTCCGTGTATTGTTCAGTTTTTTAATTTCAAAATATTTATTGTACAGATATCCTGAAAACACTTCCCTTGCACTTTTTGGCGTTTGGATAGGAATGTACATTGACTGGGTTTTCAGGGGTCTTTTCTTTGGACTGCGCTTTCATCGTAACCGTTGGCTTGAAAAAAAGGTTATCTGAAATATTCTAGTGCAAATGGAGATGCAGCAGAACCCGGGGAACGGCACTGCGTAGCATGGCAGGAACAGTCCTTTGGACTTTTTTTAGAGAGTCTCCGAGTAGCAATGCTGTTAAGGGTAATAACTCCCCGGACGCCCAAACAAAAAAATCTACACAAAATCAAATTCCATGTTAAAATAGCATCATGCAAAAGTTATTTAAAGACACACGAAAGTTAGACTCTTCTTGCCGGGCTTCTTACGGCTTAACAGAAGAAATTATGATGGAAAATGCCGCTGCAGCCCTTGAAAATGAAATTCGGGAACACTCTAAGAGAGGTGATAAAGTCCTTATTATGTGTGGATGTGGTAACAACGGTGCAGACGGTTATACCCTTGCCAGACGTATAAGGCTTGATTTTGAGGTTAAAGTTTATCAGTGCGGGGAACCAAAATCTAAATTATGTGCAATTCAGGCAGAGCGGGCCGAAAAATGCGGGGTTTCGTTCAATAAGATTTCAAATATTCCTATTGGGGACATAAAAACATCTGCGGTAATCGTTGATTGTATTTTTGGAAGTGGTTTTCACGGCGGTTACAGTGCAGAAATCGTGGATTATATCGTAGCAGCTTTAAATGATGTAAATTCTTCAAGCAGTTATAAAATTGCCTGTGATGTTCCCACAGGTATTGATAATGATGGAATAGTCTCAAGTGTTGCTTTTAGGGCTGATGTAACAATCTGTATGGGAGCACAAAAACTGAGCCTTTACAGCGATATGGCAAAAGACTTTGTTGGAAAAGTAAAAGTTGCAAATTTAGGAGTATCCCGGGCTTTGTACGAAAATTCCTGCAGTGAAAAACTTGATACAGCATATCTTTTAGAAACAACAGATATGATTTTGCCATACAGAAAGAACAGTATGGTTAATAAAGGAACTTTCGGTAATGCATATGTTGCCTGTGGATGTAAAACAGGTGCAAGTTTAATTTGTGCAAATGCATGCTTTAGGTTTGGTGCTGGACTTGTAACTCTTATCCGCCCAGAAGAAGGTTTTGAAAAGACATATATTCCAGGCATGACAATGGATTTATTGGCATCTTCTAATTTTGGACCGCGTGTCAGCGCACTTGCTGTGGGAATGGGGCTTGGGCACGACGAGCGATGTGCTAAATTTTATACAGATTATCTTCTTGATAATTCTGAAGTACGATGTGTTTTAGATGCAGATATTTTGTATTCGCCATTAATTATTGACGTGCTGAGTAAAAGGGGCAGGGGGTGTGTTGTTACTCCTCATCCAAAAGAATTTGCCGAGCTCTTAAGGATTTCTGGCCTAGGGGAATATAATATTGACGAGTGCATCACACAGCGTGTTGAGCTTGTAGAAAAATTTTGCCGTCGTTTTCCGGAAGTTGTAATACTAGCTAAAGGTTCAAACCCGATTATCGGCTGTTTTACAATGGAAGCGGGCTTAAAAATGTATATAAATGATTACGGTTCTCCTGCCCTTGCAAAAGGCGGAAGCGGAGATGCACTGGCCGGCATGATTTGTGCGCTTTTAACACAAGGTTACGAAAGTGTAACAGCGGCAAATACTGCGTGTCTGGCACATGCAATTGCCGCAAGAAAGACAGCAAATGACTTTTCTTTTACGCCGACAGAATTGATACAGAAAATTGGTGAATTATAAAAAATAAGATACTCCAAGTTTCAATCAGGTTATTTGCCAAAGGATTTACCGGCTTCGATAAAGTTCATGTGAGCGCGTTCTTTTTTTGAAAGTCTTTTTTGTCCGAGTTCAACATTTTTAGGGGCAAAGGTAAAATTGCCTGTATCGCCTTTTTTTACATATTCCATCCATTCGGCTGCTTCTTTTACTTCAAATTTTAATAATTCGTTTGTGAATGGATGTGTAAATTCCAGCGTACGGGCATGAAGACAAAGGCGACCGAAATTATCCGTTTTTGCATGGTAATTTTTGTCTCCCGCAAGGGGATAACCTTTTGAGGCTAAATGTGCACGGATCTGATTTTTTTTACCTGTATCCAGTGATAATTCAAAAAGAGTGTGAGTTTTTCCCCGTTCTAGGATTTTATAATTAGTGCGGGCAGGAACTGTTTTTACATTTTTTTCGTTTTTGGGAACATAACCTATATTATGTGCATTAAAGGCAAGATCGTCATCAATCAATCCGCTGTCTTTAAGTAAAAGTGCTTTGTTTCTGGGATTTTCTGCAATTGCAATGTAAAGCCGCTCAGTAACAATTTTGTGCCATCCGTCCATAATTTTTTTCTGCGCATTTTCGTTGAGTGCAAACATCATTACTCCAGATGTTTCTCTGTCCAAACGGTGAACGGGATATGGCTTATGCTTATTATTGAATGTTCCATTTTTGCGCATGATTTCTTCTAAAATCTGTTGAGCGTTTTTTTCATTACTGCCACTGTAAGGAACACTTAAAAGCCCTGCGGGTTTATTAATAACGCACAAAAAATCATCCTCATATAAAATTTCGATTGTGCGGTGATTAAGTTTTTTGTGTAAAAATGTATTTTTTACTGTCATAGTAATTAACTCTTTTTTTATTAGTAATGAGGTGGACGTCTGTTTGGAATTTCAACATTTTCAGAAAGGTCTTGAATACGACCTGAAAGAACTTTGTTTTCTTCCCTTAAAATATCGATTAGTTTGCCCTGTTTTACAACCTCTTCTTGAAGTTTAGAAATAAAATCATCCATGTAGGCAATTTTTGTTTCAAGAGCAATAAAGCGTTCTTCAGTATTATTTTCCATAAGGAGATTTTAGCAGATTACCATAAAACTGACCATGACTTTGAAGATGTCATTGTAAAAAGTTCGCCAAGTGTAATTGAGGCATTAGTTTTTTTTGCATCGTCAGGAGAAGATAATTCAATTTTTAGTGTTGTATCTGTAATTTCGCTGGCAAGAGATGAACCGTATACAGCTCCTAAAAAATCCTTGTACTCAGATAAGGACATTTCTTCGCCATTTAAACAGGGAATCATCAGTAAATCAAGATATTCCTGGCTTTCGGGATTTAACTGCTTGTACAGGTTTAAAAGCTGTTCACTCCCAAGTGTAAGTTCTAGGGATGAATCAGTTCGCTTAAGAATTTTGGATTTGTAAAGGTTAGAAACAGAAATATTTTTTAAAATTCCATTTGCGCTGATATTTTTATTTCCGTTTACAACGGCATTTACATCACTGATTTGTGCAGACTGTAAAAAGGATTTAAGTTCTTCTGTTGTAAAGGGAGATGAACTTTGAGAAAAAGAATTGCCAGTCAGTTCTCCAAAAGTTTCGCTAAAAGATTGACTAAAATTCATGGAAAAAGAAATATAGGCGTCATCTTTATTTACGGCTTTGATTTTAAAATCAGAAGCACAGCCTGTTAAAAATAACGATGAAATTATAAAAACAAAAGAAACAAAACCGCAAAAAAACTTATCTTTATTCATATTATTTAATCAATTCTGTCAGGGGTAAGGTTACACGTAATCCAGAGGATAAAACAAGCCCTGTCCCCAAACTTTTTATTGCAGACAAAGCACTGCCGTCTGTTTTATTAAAGACAGTGTAATGTATATCCTGAACAAAACTTAAATTAATTTTACCGATTTTGGCAGAGGGGCTGTTGAAGCTGACTCCAAGTATTCCTGGAAAAAAAGAAGATTCAATTTTTTCGTCATCATTTCCCGGAAGATATGGAGTTCCCAGTGTAATAACTGGACCTGCAAAAATGCGTGTAAATTCTCCCATGGAAAGACTGAAAATAACTGGCAGTTGAATTACACCTGTTCCTGTGTCCCATCGGATAATTGAACCAATTCCAGGCCTAAGATTTTTTCCATTGTACATGGCATGAACTGTTCCGCTTAATCCTCGGAATGTAAGTTTAAAATAATCAGGTGAGAAAAAATTCCAGTCAATATTAAACATTCCATCAACTGTAATTTTGCTGATAAATGAACTTTGTGAACTGGAACTGTCTGATAACGAGGAACTGCCGTTGGATACAGAAGACTGTGTTTTTGATGATGAATGATTGCTTGCTGCAGAGGATGAAGATTCTGCGTTATCATAAACTTTAGAAGCAGGTAAAAATCTTCCTGTTTTGTAGTATTTTCCTTTCCAGTAATTTTCTTTTAATGAACTTAAAATAACTCCAGTATTTGGTCCGTCCGAGGCACAGTTTAAAAACTGGTTATTTCCAATGTAGATTCCTACATGGCTTGGCTCGTCTGAAGAGGTTGTTTTAAAAAATACAAGATCTCCGATTTCTCTCTTAGAGTCATCTATTATCGTACAGTATTTATAGATGTTTTTTACCATCCGAGGAAGTTGATAGCCGATTGATTCCCGTGCAACAGCGTAAACATAACCCGAGCAGTCAAAAGCTGATGGTCCTGTCGCACCGCTTACATAAGGGCAGCCGATATATTTTTTTCCATATTCAACAAAGGATTGCCGGGTTTTTGCTGCTTCCTGAGCGTTAGCGGCGGCAGTCTGTGCACATACACGGGGAGTAAATAAAACCAAGGCTATCAGACATGCCCAAATAAAAATATGATTTCTCTCTGTTCTAGTCATATTATAATTATCGGTTAAAATTAAAGCCATAACAAGCGGTATATTTAAATCATAAAAAAAATCTGATAGTATGTAAATTAGTGATTTGAGTTTTTACTCGTGCAATGGTTAACGTACTGACACTTGCGTCAAAAAAGGGGTATATAGATGTCGCGTGATTTACATAATATGGAAAAACTTCAGGAAGCTGCAGCAAAATACGGTCCGCTTTGTGTTGGGCTTGATACAGATCCTTCTTATCTGCCACAACCGCTTTTAAAGGTTTTAGGCTCTCCTTCAGAAGCAATTCTTGCTTATAATAAAGAAATTATAAAGCGTGTGGCTTCAGAAAAATCTGCCTGCTGTTTTAAGATTCAAATTGCTTATTACGAGGCAATGGGACTTGAAGGTCTTAAGGCGTATGTAGAAACAATAAAGGCTGTCCATGAAGCTGGATTCATTGCAATTTCTGATATTAAACGGGGCGACATTGCTGATACAGCAAAAGCTTATGCCCGTGCTCACTTTTCCGGTGATTTTGAAAGCGACATTATAACTATAAATCCTTACATGGGTTTTGATACACTAAAACCTTTTACACAATACTGTGCCCCTCTGACAAAAGAATCAGAAGTTTCTACAGGGGGAAAAGGAATTTTTGTTCTCTTGAGAACTTCAAATCCTGGAATGGTGGATATAGAACAGCAGGATTTAAAAATTGGTGGTCGTGTTTTAGATAAAACTGGAGAAGAACTTAAAAGAATAGGAGAGGAATTTAAATTAATTTATCCAGATTCAAAATGTTCTCCAGTCGGTGCGGTAGTTGGATGTACAGAAGAAAGTGATGCAAGACTATTGCGAGATGCTTATCCGGAAGTTTTCTTTTTGATTCCTGGTTACGGAGCTCAGGGCGGGGCAGCACGCATTGCTGCAACCCTTCTTGATAAAGCTGGCGGAACCGTTAATTCAAGCCGCGGTATTTTATGTGCATGGAAAAAAGCACCAGAACTTGCAGAAAAGAGAGAAAGTGGAAATCTTTGCCTGAAAGAAATTGCCGATGCAGCGGGCTCAGCTTGTCTTGCTGCCAAAGAAGATTTATTGAACGCCAAAAAAGAGCTTGGTTTATAATTTTACATTGAGTAATTCAATCTCATTTTTAGACTGTTATTATCTGGAGGAAAAAACATGACAAAGCTTAAGAATTGTTCAGGAGAGCCGCTTCCAATTTTTGCAACAGGAAAAGTGAGCGGATGTACAGTTGTAAAATCTGCTGTACCTCAGGGAAGTATCTGGTATTTAAAAGTAAATATCAGGGCAGAAAATACAAAAAAAATTGATTCACCGATTCCCGGACAGTTTTACATGCTTCGTGCAAAACGTTCCGGTCTTTTACTTGGACGACCTATAAGCGTGTACGGATTTAAAAAACTTTCAGATGATGACCTTAATGTAGAGTTTTTGATTTTAGTAAAAGGACCAGGTTCAAAAGAACTTGTAAATTTAGAAAGCGATAATGAAATCGAATTAATCGGTCCTCTTGGAAACAGCTGGCCAAAACCTCCCAGCGGTGCAAAAATTGCCTGCTTTGGCGGTGGTGTTGGAATTGCTCCTGTTGCAGGATTTGCTTCAACACTTCCAAAAAAATCATACGATTTTTATGCTGCCTTCAAAAGCGGTTCTTATGGTCTCGATTATATCTTTCCTGAAAATCTTATTATTACAACTGATGATGGCTCTGTCGGCATAAAAGGAATGATAACCGCTGCAATAAACAAAGAAATTATAAAACAATATAATATTGTTTATGCTTGTGGACCAGAACCAATGCTTGCAGCAATCCAAAAAGTGTGCAAAGAAGCAAAGGTAAAATGCTATTTGAGTATGGAAAACCGTATGGCTTGCGGACTTGGGGCATGTCTAGGCTGTACAATTTCTACAAAAGAAGGCAACAAACGATGCTGTAAAGATGGTCCTGTATTTGACAGTGAAATTTTAGATTTTACAAAAATAAATTCACCTGTAACATCTCCAAAGATGGAGAAGCTTCCTCCGCTAGAAGCAGGCAAAGAACCTGATTTATCAGTAAATATTGCTGGGGTTCATTTTAATAATCCTGTATTTGCTGCCAGCGGAACATTTGGCTACGGAGATGAATATTCAAGCGTTATCGACGTAAATAAACTGGGTGCAATCTGCTCAAAAGGTTTAACCCTCGAAGCTCAGGGGGGTAATAAGGGTGTACGCCTTGTAGAAACACCGATGGGACTTATAAATTCAATAGGTCTCGAAAATCCAGGAATTAAACATTTTATAAAACATGAACTGTCGGTAATGTCAGAATTTAAGGCAAAGACAATTGTTAACTTAAGCGGAAAATCATTAGAAACATACGTTGATGGTGCAAAGCTCCTTGAAAAAACTGATGTTCCGATGATTGAACTTAACATAAGCTGTCCTAACGTAAAAGCCGGCGGAATGGCATTTGGAATGGATGCACAATCCGCAGCCACAGTTGTAAAAGCTGTCCGCAAAGTTACAGATAAGCCCCTGATGGTAAAACTTAGCCCGAATGCTCCAGATTTGATTGGAGTGGCAATGGCTGTAAAAGATGCCGGGGCTGATGCAATTTCTCTTGTAAATACATTTCAGGCAACAGCCATCAATATAGAAACTGGGCGGCCATACTTTGAAAATATTCGCGCAGGTTTTTCAGGTCCAGCAGTAAAACCGATAGCCCTCCGCATGGTTTATGATTTGTGTTTGGCGATGAAAGCTCTTCCAGAAGGCGAAAGGATTCCTGTAGTTGGACTTGGCGGAATTTCAACCTGGCAGGATGCTGTCGAGTTCATTATGGCTGGAGCCGCTGCCGTTGAGGTTGGAACAGCTACTTTTGCCCATCCAACTGCAATGACAGAAATAATCGAAGGTCTTGCACAGTTTATGTCAAGAAAAGGCTATAAAACTCTCGATGATTTCAGAGGCTGTGCTCTTTAGATTTTGGGGGAGCACAAAGAACTTCTAAAGGCATAATTTACTCAAAACCGCAAAAAACAGGCTGTTTGACCCGCTCTTGCTCGACGAGGGCGCTCGCGACGATCGGGGCTTGGATTTTGTTTATGCGTGTTCTTGTCCATAATGACAGATTGCGTTAAAATGTCATATTAAGGACAGTAAATGAATACTTTAGTGGCTCTTTGCGCTGTGGGTGCAGAAAAAATTCTAGGTAACGAAATAAAGACTCTCGGCTATAAACTGGAGGGAAATGCTCCTGGTCGTGTTTTATTCAGCGGAGATGATGACGCATTGTTCCGTGCAAATCTTTGTTTGCGTACTGCCGATCGGGTTTATCTTTTAATGGCCCGGTATAAGGCTCAGGATTTTGACCAACTGTTTGACGGCGTTTACAGTGTTAATTGGCAGGATTTTTTTAAAAAAGATACAAAAGTTACAGTCGATAAAGTTCGCTCCTATAAATCAAAACTTAATTCTGAACATTCTGTTCAGTCCATAGTTCAAAAGGCAATTTACAAAAAATTAGGCGACAGATGGAATATGTCCGTTCTACCAGAAAGCGGCGATAGAAGTGATGTGCGTGTTTACATTGATAATGATGAGACTCTTATACTTCTTGATTTAAGCGGACTCCCTCTGCACAAGCGTGGTTATCGTACTGACGGCGGAATGGCTCCTTTAAGAGAAACAACTGCCGCCGTAATGCTGCAGATGATGATGTGGCGTCGTAAAATTCCTCTTCATGACCCATTTTGCGGTTCTGGAACTCTTCCCATCGAAGCCTGTCTCTACGCTTTTAATGTAGCACCGGGACTGGGAAGACGTTTTGCATTGGAAAATCTGACTATTTTTAATAAAGAAAGAGCTGCAGAAATAAAAAAAGAAGAAGCAGCCAAAATCCGAACGGATGTAGAAGTTCGCATAACAGGAACAGATATTGACCCTGGTGCTGTTCAGCGCTCCCGTATAAACGCAGAACATGCATGCGTTATGGCAGGTCGTGCCTTAAAATCAATTGGAATCGATGCTCACCTTTGGAGACCTGACTTTCAGGTTAGTGATTTTAAAGATATTGAGGCACCTTACGAAAATGGAATTATTATTTGTAATCCGCCTTATGGCGAACGACTGGGAGACGAAGATCAGGCTGCAGAACTTTATGGCAGTATGAAGTCTCTTTTTGAAGATTTCAAGGGCTGGCAGATTGGTGTAATTACGGCTCATAAGGAATTTCAGGAAAGTATAGGTAGATATGCTTCAACCTTAAAAAGTTTAAAATCTGGCAATCTGGACACAACTTTTTATATTTACGACGGAACAGAAAAAGAAAAAAAGAGAAATATTGATCGTCAGCCAAAATTTGCAGCTAAACGATTTGATAAAAAATCTGAAAAAAAATCAAATAAAGTCCAAAATAAAAATGTGCGGCACGAGAGGGAGTACTTTTAATGGCAATTGTAGTTGAACACGAAAAACGAAAAAGAGAAATTCTTGAAAAATCAATGGAGCTCTTTTGTAATGATGGATACGATGACGTAACTTTTCAAAAGATTGCAGATGCCTGCGGAATAACCCGTACAACGCTTTATATTTATTTTAAAAATAAACATGAAATCTTCAATTTTTCGATAAAACAGCTTTCATCTGATTTGGAAAAAGGATTCTTAAAAATAATAAAAGACCCTACAATAAATGCGGAACAGTGTCTTCGTACAATTGTTTGCGAGTCAGTTGATTTATGTGCACAGAATAAGGCCCTTTTTGAGGTTCTGATTCCTCATTTGACACGATTATACAAAACTGGCATTGATGTATACGAAAGGGTTCGCCGTCGCACAATACGCCTTAATCATCTTATGAGCATGATAATTATTCGCGGGCAAAAAGAAGGTCTCTTTAAGGATTTTGCGGTTAAGACAGCAAATGATTTAATTCTGGGATTAATAATTGAATCCGTTTTTAAGATGGCTGTTCTTCATAATGATGAAATACAGGATATAAAGGCCAGTTTAAATCTGGCCATTGATGGATTCCTGAAAAATTAAATTAATCCCTAAAACGCAATACTAAGATTCAAGTCAAAATTGTTATCGTCATTTACGCGATTTGGAACTGTAAGGCTTGTATTGGCTGGATCAACAGAAACAGGATCTCCGTTCGAATCTGTCCATGTCCAGTTTAATTGCGGTTCGTTGATGTTTGACCAATAATACCATTTATACGGTTCAGCTCCGTTTTCATTTTCTATAGTTTCTTTACTTGCGATTAAACCTTCGATTGAAATTTCTGTGTTAAGGAATTCCTGGGAAAGTATATCCTGTAAAATTATTGCTGATGCACTGTTTGCCTCTGCATCACTTGCAGTTGCAAGAAAGAAAGGTTTTGTGTTCGTACCGTTATTTAACGCTACCTGAAGTTTTGTAAATCCCGACGGCATGGTAACAGCAGAATCAAGTTGTAATGTATAGCTAGGTGCCGATTCATCTACTACAGCATTCACATCGATTGTACCGGTTAAAACACATTCACTGGTGGTAAGACCTTCAAGAGTTGGTTCTGACAGTTCACTGTACTGATATACAGAGCCGTCAAAGTATCTTATCTGGTATTTATAGTAAGTTCCTGTAGCTGTATATGCATCCTTAAACTGATAAGTTCCAGACTGTTTGTTGACATTCGAAGGAATTACTTGTCCGATATTTGTTTTTTTTGCATTTTTAAAATCAGAATCACTGTCATACCAACGGATGATATTAGCATGCTTCATTGTTTTTGAACCTATATCTGATTGAAAAGACAGAGTATAAATAGTGCCTTCCACAGTAACTGTCGGACTTTTAATTTTTTCTGCCTCGCTTGAATTTATAATGCATGAAGAAACAACTATCCCACCAAGAACAAATGCACTAAATAAAAAAATATATCCTAAAAATTTTTTCATACTAAAAAATTCCTCCGTTGTAAAAACAACTTATTTGATTATCGGTTTATTAAAAAAAATCATTAGAATATCTCAAGTTTTGCGGGTTATAAAAATTTTTTGGACTACAAAAGGAAAGAGAGTGTATAATAAAAACAACATCGTCGGTTTTTATTTTTGCTAAAAAAAAAGCCGTATATTCAAAAAGGAGATTTTATGGTCGGAACATTCTGGTCGCTGGTGCCGGCAATTGTTGCAATTGCTTTGGCGTTGATTACAAAAGAAGTTTATTCTTCTCTTTTTGCCGGTATTCTTATCGGTGGAGTTTTTTATTCAGGCCTTTCTTTTACAGGATTTTTTAATCATGTTGTAAATGATGGTTTGATTGGTAGCATTTCTGACAGCTATAATGTCGGAATTCTGGTGTTTTTAGTTCTGCTTGGAACAATGGTTGCTCTTATGAATAAAGCCGGCGGTTCTGCGGCATTTGGAAACTGGGCAAAAAAACACATCAAATCAAAAATCGGGGCTCAAATAGCAACAATCTTCCTTGGTATTCTTATATTTATTGATGATTATTTTAACTGTTTGACTGTAGGCTCAGTAATGCGTCCTGTTACGGATAAATATGGAATTTCCCGCGAAAAATTGGCATATCTTATCGATGCTACAGCGGCTCCTATTTGTATCATTGCACCCATTTCTTCTTGGGCTGCTGCTGTTGCTGGTTTTGTAACAGAAGGTGAAAATGGTATTGCGCTTTTCTGTAAGGCAATTCCTTTTAACTTTTATGCTCTCTTTACAATAATAATGATGTTTGCCCTTGTTCTTATGAAGTTTGAATATGGACCAATGGCAAAGTATGAAAATCCCCTTGCAGAAATTTTTGACAACTCTGAAACAGAAGAAGAAAAACTTTCTAAAGGAAAAGGCGGAGTAATTGATTTGGTTTTTCCTGTTGGGGTTTTAATTTTGATGTGTGTTCTTGGAATGATTTATTCCGGTGGATTTTTTACCGCAGAAATTGAAGGCGAGGCAAATGCAGCATATCTTAACTTTATTGAAGCTTTTGCCAGTTCAGATGCGTCTGTAGGTCTTGTGCTTGGTTCTCTGGCAGCAATTATAATTACTTTCGTATTTTATATGTGCCGCCGCGTTATCAGTTTTACTGATTTTATGGCAAGTCTTCCAGAAGGATTTAAGGCAATGGTTCCTGCAATTCTGATTTTAACTCTTGCCTGGACTCTTAAGGGAATGACAGACAGTCTCGGAGCCAGAGATTATGTTGCAGGACTTGTTTCCGGTTCTGCCGCAGGATTAAAAATATTCCTCCCGGCAATTATTTATGTTATTGCAATCTTCCTTGCATTCTCAACAGGAACTTCATGGGGTACATTTGGAATTTTAATTCCAATTTGTATTGCCGCATTCCCGGAAGCAGGAGATCCAATCCGCATTATTTCAATCAGTGCATGTATGGCTGGTGCTGTCTGTGGAGATCATAGCTCTCCTATTTCTGACACAACAATTATGGCAAGTGCAGGAGCGCAGTGTAATCACGTTAATCATGTTAACACACAGCTTGCTTATGCAATGACGGTCGCAGCTGTTTCATTCTTAACATACATAATCGCTGGTTTAACCAGCGGACTGGGGCTTTTTGCAAGCGGACTGATTTCGTTTGTATTTGGTGCAGTTTGTCTTTGTGCCGTATTAATCGGATGTAAAAAAATATTTGCAAAGGCATAGAAACTTGCCTTAAAAATAAAGTACTATTAGCAGAAAAGTTATAGATTTTAAATTTTTTAATTTTCTGCTATAGTGCTTTTTATGAGCGAACCATTCTATAAAAACGGTCTGAATTTTGGCTGTCAGCGATGTTCTTTTTGTTGTGGACATTCTCCAGGATTTGTCTATTTGTCTGAACGCGATTTAAGAGAACTTGTCAATTTAAAAAAGATTTCAATTAAAGAATTTGTTGAATTTTATTGTCGTTGGGCTGCATATTACGAAGGAAAAACTGTTCTTGCCCTTCGCGAGAAAAAAAACTATGACTGCATCTTATGGAATAACGGCTGCACTTGCTATGAAGGTCGACCTGTTCAGTGTTCAACATGGCCCTGGTGGAGCTGGATGATTGAATCAAAAAAAAGCTGGGATGAATGTGCAAAAGAATGTCCAGGAATGAATAAGGGACGACTGTGGAGTTTTGAAGAAATCGAAAGCAACCGTATTGCCTATGAAAAAAATACTCCATTAGAAAAGGAAGAAGTCCTGAAAATGATTGAAGAAGAAAAAAGGGCTTTTTAAGGGGTTGCACAATCCAAACAGTTGCGTGCCCCTTTAGAGAGAGTATCAAAGGACAGGTCCGCTATCTGTAGCGGGGGTTATTTGAGGTGCAGCATCTGGAGAGCTTTTTCCCTTTTTTATACAAATTCTTTAATTATTTCTTCAGCGATTGCAGTTCGTTTTTTGCCAGTATTCATGGCCTGTTTTTCTAAATAGCGGTGTGCTTCCTGTTCGGTCATTCCTTTATGTTGCATTAAGAGCATCTTTGCACGGTTTACCTGACGGATTTCTTCCATTTTTTCTTTTAGCTTAATTGTTTGGCTTGAAAGTACCTGAACTTTATACTGAACCGCAATCGCAATTTTAATCATGTTGTAAAAATAAAACTGGTCAAAGGGCGATGTAATTGTAAGGATTCCAAATGGCTCAACTTTATAACTTATCTGGTCAAAAAACTGGCTTGGTGCAAGAAGAAGTATTGTACTTGAATAAGATGAAATATCCACAGCAAAATCTGTTCCTTCGCCCTCAGAAAAATCAACGATTACAATATTAAAAACCCGCTCACCACACAATCTCCGTGCTTCATTAAAATCTTTTGCAAATGTTGTTTCAAATAAAGGAGCAACAAGCATTGTGCCTATGAGTGAGGAAATTTTACTGTCTTTCGTTACAACCAGAACGCTGTGTGAATCTGAAGTCATTAAATGTTCCCTTACATAAAATTTTTAGAAGTTCCATTTGATGTATTTTTTTACAAATTCGCTGGAAGAAGCCAGCTCCTTTGCTTCAGATTGAGTGTCTGGAATTGCTTTGTAAGACTTTGTTCTTTCTCTGTAGGCTTTTTCACTTTCATCTTTTGACTTAAAAAGATTCTCTTCTACAGCAGGAGACGGTGTTAAATTTCTGTCAATTCCGTCGAGGGCTGCGTAAATTAAAAGGGTAAAGGCAAGGTAAATATTACATTCACTGTCTGAAGAGCGTAACTGTATGCGGCTGTTAGGATTTTTTGACGGAACACGGATTGCGCATGAACGATTTTGATTACCCCAGCAGATAAATTTAGGTGCTTTTGACTGACCGATTCGCTCATATGAATCTAAAGATGGATTTAAGAAATAAGTTATTTCCGCAAGGTGATCTAAAATTCCTGCCATAATGGAGCACATTTTGTCTTCTTTGTTTACGGAAAGGTTTATATGCATACCGTTTCCGGGCTGATTGATAAGAGGTTTGGGAGAAAAATCTGCAAATAATCCGTTAGAAGCCGCTTTTGTGCGGACAATCCATTTAAATGTTGACGCATTGTCTGCGGCAGTTTCTGCTTCACTGGCACGAAAGTCAATTTCATTCTGACCAGGTCCTTCTTCATGATGGCTATATTCTGGGGTTATACCCATTTGTTCCAGAGTAAAATCTATTTCCCGGCGGATGTTTTCACCCTTGTCTTCTGGAGCAATATCCATGTAGCCTGCATTGTCAAAAGGAATTTTTGTATTATTGCCGTTTTCATCAAGCTTAAACAGATAGAATTCAAACTCAGTTCCGAATTTAAAAGTTAAGCCATATTCATCTTTTGCTTTTTTTACGGCCTGTTTTAAAAGATAACGGCAGTCTTTTTCGTATGGAGTTCCATCAGGATATTTTATGTCACAGAACATGCGTACAACTTTTCCAGAAGTTGGTCTCCATGGAATAAGCGAAAGAGTTGAAGGGTCTGGATGTAAAAAAAGGTCAGAATTATTAGAAGATTGAAATCCAAAAATTGCAGAAGCGTCAAATGAAATTCCTTCCTCAAATGCGCGCTGCAATTCACCTGCCATAATCGAAACATTACGCTGCTTGCCAGAGAGATCAAAGTAAGCAAGGCGAATAAACTTTACGTCTTCCTCGTTAACATAGTCTAAAACTTCAGATTCTGTGTACATGATTTTACTCCGCGTTAATTCGTTCCTTTTTATAGAAACAATAACTTTACGAAAAGAGTATAAAGAATTCTAGATTGTTATACAATCTGTACTCGTGTTATAATTTTCAGCATGTCAAAAAAAGAAATCTACAGATTACAAAATGGAAGCGATATCCGCGGAACTGCCTGCTTAGACGGAAGTGGTCAGGAAATTGATTTAACAAAGGAAATTGTTTATAAACTGGGGTTTGCTTTTGCAAACTGGCTTTCAATAAAAACAAAAAAAGAACCAAAAAATCTTAAAATCGGAATTGGACGAGATTCACGCATAACTGGGCAAGAACTTTTGTCTGCATGTGTATCTGGTTTAGTGGCAGGTGGTGCAAAAGTTAGTAACTGTTCCCTTTCGACAACGCCTGCAATGTTTATGTCCTGCATCTTTGAGCAAACTGATTTTGACGGCAGCGTGATGATAACAGCAAGTCATCTTCCATTTAACAAAAACGGCTTAAAATTTTTCGATAAAAATGGCGGACTTGATCACGAGGATATAACAATCATCTTGGAGATGGCAGATTCCCTTGAAATCACTTATAAAGACGAAACTCCCCAGTTCTATAGTTTTAATTTGATAGATTTATATTCAGCTCACCTTCGATCTGTAATTTGCAGGGAATTGAAAGCATCCGAAGATAAAAAACCGCTTACGGGGCTAAAAATTGTGGTAGATAGTGGAAATGGTTCTTCGGGCTTTTTTGTTGAAAAAATCCTGAATGTACTGGGTGCTGACACAAATGGCAGTCAGTTTCTTGAGCCAGACGGAATGTTTCCTAATCACATTCCAAATCCTGAAAATAAGCAGGCAATGAAAAGCATTCAATCTGCCGTGATAAAGAATAAAGCAGATTTAGGTTTGATTTTTGATACTGACGTTGACAGAATGGGTGCTGTTTTTGACGATGGAACAGAAATTTCAAGAAATTCAATGATTGCTTTAATCTGTGCAATAATTGCACCCCAATATCCAAAAAGTACGATCGTTACAGACAGTGTTACAAGCGACACACTCACGTATTTTCTTGAAAAAGAGCTCGGGCTTTATCATCTTAGGTATATGCGGGGATATAAAAACGTAATAAACAAGCAGATTGAATTAAATGAAAAAGGAGTTCTCTGTCCTCTTGCAATGGAAACCAGCGGACATGGAGCCTTAAAAGAAAATTATTATCTGGATGACGGCGCATATCTAGCAGTAAAAATTATAATCGCATTGGCAAAATTAAAAAAAGAAGGAAAAAAACTATCTTCCCTTATCGAAAAACTTCCGCCAATATGCGAACAAACTGATTACCGCTTAAAAATTCTTGAAGAAGATTTTGAAGAATACGGAAAAACTGTTCTTGAGGATTTTGAACAGTTTGCTTTTGAAGGAAATATTGAAGTTCAAAAAAGCTATGAAGGGGTTCGCCTGCGATTTGACAGCGAAAATTGTAAGGGATGGATTTTATTAAGACTCAGCCTTCACGAAAATGTAATGCCTTTAAACATGGAAGGCGAGCGTCCAGGAGATTTAGAAAAACTAAAAAAAGCCGCCAAACGCTTATTGGGCGGTTTTGACGGCTTAGATTTGTCCTCTCTGGAGAACTCTTAATTTTTATGCAACATTAACTGTAATTTTCTTAGGAAGTGGTGCTTCTTTACGAGGCATTACAACCTTAAGAACTCCGTCTTTTACAACGGCAGAAAGTTTTTCTGAATCAACATCTTCTGGCAATGTAAAACTTCGTGAGAAAGAACTGTAGGTGCGCTCACGCAAAAGCCACTTGTCTTTGCTCTTTTCGTTCTTGTCAGATGTTTCTTTTGTTTCTTCCTTATGAGAAGAAATAGTCAGAACATTTTTGTCCAGTTCAACATTGATGTCTTTTTGTGTTTTTCCTGGTAAATCCATTTCCATTGTATATTCTTTATCGTTTTCTTTAACATCTACTTTTGGAGCAAAGAAACCACGGCGAGAGTTATAAGATGGAAGTGAATATCCGTCAAATCCGAAATCATCAAATAAGTTATTAAAAAGTGCTAATTCGTTCATAATTTGTTCCTCCTGTATGAACTTAAGTTTTTCAAAATCCTTTTTTGTCAGGACTTTGAGTTTTTATTTACACTTAACTCATTGCAAAAACCGTGCCAACTTTTTTTAATACCGAAAATTTTAATATTTTGGGCGTCCCCCTTCGCTTTTCGCTTCGGGTCGGAGTACTACGTGCTCGTTTCACTCGGTCCTTGAGGACTGGCTGCAATAAAATTGCAGCCACACTCCGTGTTCCTGACGCAGAATAATCATTTCAAGCCAGAAAAAATTGTGGATTTTTGACCTGTGTGGATTTTTTGACTCAAAAATAAAAAAGGGGTCAGAAAAATGAATTCTTCTGACCCCTTCGGCCTATTTACTTATTATAAAAATGTGTCAAAATGAAACAAAAGCGTAAAAACGTATCAAAATGACTCTAAATTTTATTCTTTATGCAAAAAACTCTGTTTTCTTTAGCCATTCGCTGACGGCAGTTGCTTCCTTATCAAGGACGCGGTCATCTTCTACAAATGCAGATATTTTACGTACTTCTTCATGAATTTTTCTCGTAAAAGGAGCAAAGTCGTCTTTTCCCGCTAAATCTACTGCCTGCATTGCTGCCAGAAGGTGTGTCGCAAACTGCAGGAACACAAGCTCAATCTGCTCGTCAAATTTACGGGCGGAAATTGTTCCCATAGAAACTTTGTCTTGATTAAGAGCTTCTGTTGGCTGGCTTGTAAGCGATATTGGAAAACAGTAACTCATTACTTCGCCGCGTATTGCACTTATTGTAATCTGAGCAGCCTTAAAACCTAAACGCAAACCTGCACGAGGATGGTCAGCCGGCGTAAATGGAATTAGATTTTCTGTAAGTCCGTTAAATTTTCCGTCGATTATTACCTCTGCCTGCTTATCGCTTAAATCAGAGATATTTGCAAGAGCGGTTCTCATGTAATCACATGCTGCACAGATGTGCCCACCGTAAAAATTTCCTGTGTTATATAGGCGTCTGGCCTCAATATCAACAAGAGGGTTATCGTTTGCACTGTTCAATTCTTCTGTAATCAATTTACGGGCAAAAGATAAAGTGTCGCGGTAAACACCATTTATTTGAGGTGCACATCGTATTGAATATCTATCCTGTATTTTATTTGTCTGGGCAACAAAACCTTTACCGTTCATTTTTTCAATCTGTTTCTTAAGAAAATCTTCGTACTTCCAGACACGTTTTGAATCTTTTATTATGTTGTAAACGTAGGCTGCAGATTGAATTTGCCCCTTATGATTTTTTATCTCACTCACCTTTGCAACAAAAGGAGTGTCTTTTCCCCGTGTTATTTCAGAAGTAACTGCGGTTAAAAAATCAGAAATTTTTGCCAGGCGTTCGGCTTTTTTCCATGCAAGGCAGGCAACCGCGGTCATAACAGAAGTTCCGTTCATTAAGGCAAGTCCTTCTTTTGCTTCGATGGGAAGAGGAGTCAGCCCTTCTGCCTTAAAAGCTTCTGCTGCCGGAATAATTTTTCCTTTGTAATAAACGTCTCTTTCTCCCATTATTGCTGCAGCAAGGTACGAAAGCGGCGTCAAATCTCCTGAAGCACCTACAGAACCTAGCTGAGGAATTACAGGAATTATGTCGCGGTTAAGCATTTCCAGCATTATTTTTGCTAACTCTGGGCGAATTGCGGAGTGTCCGCCTTTTACATTACCGTTTAATCTTGCAAGTATAACGGCCCGACCGATTTCGCGGGAAAATTTAGGTCCAAGTCCTATTCCATGATAGGTACAGATATCCCTTTGAAGTTCTCCGGCTTTTTCAACGCTAATCTGGTTGTGGCAGGAATCACCAAAATCTGTTGTAACTCCGTAAGTAGGAACTCCTGTGGAAATATAATCTTCCAGAAATTTTCTTGATTTTTCTAAGATTTCCCAAAATTTTTTTTCTTTAGGAAGCTCAACTTTTTCATTTTCTAATGCAACTTTGCATATGTCTTCAATGGAAAGTTCTTCACCTTTTACAGTAACTGACATTAAATTTACCTTCTCTTATTATCATTGAACAAGCAATTATAGTCACTAAGAAGATAAGTTTCAATTTGTGATTATTGAAAAAAAATTAAGGTAAATTTAATTTACCTGCTGTAAACTTTTAAAAGTAATATGATAAAAAAATTGTACAAATCATTTTTTGGGGGGTTATTTCTCGGATTTCTAATCAATGGAATTCTGACTATCGCATATTCTGCCAGAGTTGAATCAATGTCAATCGATGATATTTTTATTTTTTTATTTGTATCGGTAATTTCATATTTTTTTATGTATTGCGGCACTGTAATGAAAGATAGTTTTTCAGAAAATGAACGGGATTATCTGTTTCGTGCTGTAATTTTTACAGTAGCAACTTTAATTATTGTTCAGTATTTAATAAATATTGTAGCCGATCCTTCTGACCCGTCTGATTTGTTGTGGATGGGATTTCCTGCTGGAATTATTATTGCTAGTTTTATAGATTTGATCCCTTTTTTAAGCAGCTTAAAATCAACTGGCGAAAAGTAAAATTTACAGAATGTAATTAATTTTATTATAAAAAAATGTTTTATTTCTTGAACTTCTTTTTATATGTGGTAACATTAAATCGTGGTCAGGAAAGAGATGAGGACTTACACCGGCTACACGAAAGGAGGCGTTAATGTTGCCGACAAAAATAGCTGACCTTTCAAAGGTCGTTTTTTAGACATAATCATCCTGCGAAAATGCAGGACTTACTACAATGCCCGTCACAGATGGCTGACGCATGGCATATAAAAGCCGGGAAGAACCCGGCTCTTTTTTTGTTTTTACTTCGTGGAACGACTTAAAATTCTGATTTATATAACGAGGGATATCCCCAAATGGGAACATTTTTTTCTAAGCGCAGTTTAACAATCATCTGCATCTTATTTGCAATTCTTTTTTTAACATTTTTAGGTTTTCAGCATATATACGCCAATTACACGATAAAAAATCGTCTTACTACATATCAGATTTCTGTAATGGAATCTACAATAAATAATCTCATTGAAGGAATCGATGCTTTACGGGAAGCAATAAAAACAGAATGGGATATTGAGGGAAGAAAATATACAGAAGACGATGTAAAGAAAAAAGTTGAAATCTTTGTTCGCCGACAGATCTATAAAACAGAATATCCTACAGGCTCTTATTTATGGATTAACGAAGTACGTGATTTTAACGGTGGAGATAATTATGCAGTTCGTCTTGTTCATGCAAATCTTCCGGAAACAGAGGGAATTTATCTTTCAACAAATACAAAAGATGAACACGGCAATTTTCCCTATTTAACTGAACTTGAAGGTGTCCGCGAAAACGGCTCAACAATTTATAATTATTATTTTAAAGAATTAAATTCGTCTGAAATATCTGAAAAATTTACGTATGCAAAATTATATCCAGACTACAATTGGATTTTGTGCGTGGGAACTTATGTTAATTCGCTATATGAATATGCCGGAGGGCTTTCGGGTGGTGACAGCATATTTTTTATAATAGGATATGTGCTTATTAATGCTCTTTTACTTGTTGGTTTAATTTATGTGATAATTCAATCTCATTTATACAGTGTACACCTGAGACAGGAAAACATGAGGTTGAACGCAGAAGTAGAAACGGACGAAATGACGGGAGCTGCAAGCAGAGTTTCAGGAACAAGAATTCTGCAGGATTATTTAAGGGAATTTATACAGCATGGAAATAATCACAATATTGCTATGTTTGATATTGATAAATTCAAGCTTGTAAATGACAGATACGGTCATAACATAGGTGATAAAGTAATTATAGATGTAATAAAAGCTGTTTCCTCAATACTCGGTCAGTCAGGAAAAATCGTACGCTGGGGAGGAGACGAGTTTATAATTCTTTTTTATAAAGAATTTTCTCAGTTAGAATTAAAACGAATTTTGGGAAAAATGAATAAAAAAGCAAATGCAATAAAATTTACAACGGAAGATGGAATAAAATTTAATGTAAGCATTTCGATTGGTGCTGGAAAAATGCATGAAACCGATAGTTCAATATTTGATACTATAAAAAGAATAGATGATGCTCTGTATCTGGCAAAACGCGACAGAAACACTTACAGAATAATGAATTAAAAACAATTGTTGACGAATTTCTAGAGATAAAATATAGTTTTTTCCTATAGCAAAAAGACAGAAAACTGCCTTAAAAAATGGGGGAAAACAATGGAAATCGAAACAAAATGTCTTCATGCAGGTTATGAACCTAAAAACGGTGAACCACGCATGATACCAATCATTCAAAGCACAACATTTAAATATGACACAAGCGAAG
>JAZSJM010000206.1:0-13575 GCA_045534325.1 Treponema sp.
CTTAAACAGCGTCCGGTGCACGCTGTTTTCATTGATACTCCACTACAAGAGCAGGAACAATTCCTACAGACGTGTCATAGGCTGAATAAAGTGCATAGCCGTAGCCATCGTAATCTACGCAGCGCACCTGGTCTCCAAGAAGGAAATCTCCGGAGCGCAGCCACCACGGACTGCCGTATTTTTCTTCTTCAGGACGCTGAACTCCAAGGGCAACGGCATAGTCTGTAGGACGCTTAATGCGGGTACCGTCATCCTTTGAAGTGTCAGAATTATCAAGATAATAATCATAAGGCGGGAACCCGTAATCCGGGTTTGCAGCTTCTGTGAGACTGAGGACGAAGAGTTTAGAGTTAAGTGTACCACGTCCATAGCCTGAATACTCACCGGTATCAGTATCATACAGTTCTTTCACACTTTATTTTGGTTGAATCTCTTTTATCAAAAAACGAGAAGCCTCTGAAAACAGTGTATTTATTAATCCTGTTCCAGTAAAAGGAGTATTAATTTCAGGGCGGTACCCCCCGTCTAAAGCAATATAGGATTCTATAAATCCGATACTGTTAAGGAAACAACGTAAATAACTAAACGTAAATAAATTTGATGGATAAGAGTAAGGAGGAACACTTACTAACCGAAAATAGTAAGGTATCTCTTTAACACCAAATTCAACTCCACCTGTTATAATATCTTCTGCAAGCAGAAGCGCATTTTCTGTATTTTCATAATCTTTTGTAAGAACACGCCACTTAACCGGCTCAACCTTAAAATATTCTCCATTTAATTTTGCATAAAGATTACCGTCAGTTCCGGGGTAATACACATTTCCCCCCATAGTCATGCAGGCAGTTTTCCTGACACTTATATTTTTGTCTTTTCGAGACTGTGGATAATCTCCGAAGGTAACAACATCGTATGAAACTCCATCGATTAACTTCTCAGAAATTTTTTCAACCTGTTCATGAAAACTATAATGTACACTGTAATCTGCTGTATCATCATTTTGATTGCATGCAGATAAAATTACAATTAATAAAAGTATTATGATAAATTTGGCATTTTTTAATAATACAAGCATATCGTTCCTCACTAGTTTTTTTCATTAAAAAATTCAATGACAGCCTGACACAATTCACTTGCAGCATCCTCTCTGGCCCCTATCGAACGCAGAACCCTTGAATCCTTTTGACTTGTATAGAATCCCATTTCCAGACGTACCGCTGGTATTGTAATAGGATTATAGTTTCTGTTGTTATACCAGACATTCCGTAACACCCTGAGTTCACCATAATTACTTCCTATAATCGCGCTACCCCAGCCTCTTGACACCACACCTGAGGATCCAGGCATCCAATTATTACTATATTCAACAAACGCATTATTCATAGCAGGTTGGATTTTTTTAGCAAGCCGATATGTATCTGGAGGAAGCATATCATTAACAAAAGAGTAAAGTCTTGTATCTGGCGGCCAAATTTTCTTATAACTTTCTATTCCATCTACAATATTTTCTAATTCAAAACCTAAGGTTGAATCAAAGTTTTTTTCATTAACCCATTGTTGTGTTAATGGTGGAGGTAGGTGATTGCCACTAGTAGAGCCATCCGGGAACCATACATAAACTATAGAACCTGAAGAGGTTGATTCGGAAGAAGCATTCGTATGTATGGAAATCTGAATATCAGCTTTATTTATCAATGAATAAACACTTCTTATAGTGACATCACTACCAGTCGGAATAAGATTTTGATACATCGTTTCATTATTTAAGTATTTTTTTATTATATCACCATGGTCCATTCCTTTATTATTCAAATATTCATACGCACATTCCTGCCATTTAGGTTTACCTGATTCACCAATTTCTTCTGAGGTATCTCTTGTATAAATAACGTCTGCACCAAGGTCCTTCAGCTTTGGCCCCAGATAATCCATTACGAATATCTGAGTCCAGCCGTCTTCAAGTATATTATTTTTTATTTCTCTCTGCCATTTCCACTTTAATCCATCTTTCTTTAATCCAAGCGATGCATCAAGAACAATACGACGGCCGCGCAGGGGCTTATAGTTTTTCTGTTTAAGTTTTTCGTACCCGACTTTCGTTACCAGCTTATCTGTATTATTTCCGTCACGGCAGAGCCTGATCCCGTAGTCACCAACTAAGATATTCGGTCCAAGTGAAAATGTTATGACATTTTTAAAAGCATCACTATAAAAACTCCCACCCATGGGATTATCGTCTATAGTGTACTCACAGACGTTACCAGCCATGTCATAAAGTCCAAGACTGTTAGGAGCTAAGAGCCCCACCTGATGCGTACTTATATAAAAATCACCGCCTAAAGTATTAACTTCTTCTGTTAAATCATATGTAAAATCTTTATCTCCGGTTATACCGCTACCGGTGTTATAGCAGTACCAGGCAATGCTGTCTAGGGTACTGTCTTTTGATGCCGTTTTAGCTACATCTTCAGGCTTTTCTTTTCCAGGATATGCGTACTTCCATTCCGGTGCAGCTGGATTACCTCCCCGGGCTGCAAATTCCCATTCTGCCCTCTCAGGCAGGCGGAAGCCGTCCGCATCTTTATTTACTGTGACTGTTGCATTACGTATTGAGCGGAATTTTATTTCAAGATCAGACAGTTCATAGACAGGCTCAAGTCCGTAGTTTTTGCTTAAAAGATTACAGAAATATATGGCATCGTATTTTGTAATGGATTCAACAGGGCGGAGATTATCTGCTTCTCCGGCCTTTAAGAGCCTCTCCCTCGGATGTTTTGAGGTCGCACTCGGCTCAGGATCAATATTCAGATAATTAAGATTCGCATTGGAAAGGATTTTCTGATACAGTTCTTTGGTAACTTCATATTTAGAAATCTGAAAGTCGTTTATGGTGTATTCTTTCTCTTCGGCAAAGCAGCCGTCATTATTATCTACTGCGTTTTCAGGACTTCCGGTAAAAGAACAGCCCTTAACGCTGACCATTTCGACATCCGTAAACTCTGCTTCACGTTCAAGCGGTACGGGGGATCTGGTGATTTCAGTACTGCAACTTAAAAACACCCCCGCACAGGTGTATAGCAAGAACGACTTGAGTAAAGAAGTTTTCATAAAAACTCTCCTTATAACTTTTTTAATGATTAAATTATAACATACCTTTCAAAAATCAAAAGATTTTTTCTACCCTTCAATCACTCCGCTGTTCATGCTTGTACCGTCGGCAAAATGGAATATTATGAAGCCGTACTTGCCGGCAGGAACCTTAGGAATCTTATAGGCTTTGATGGTAGACTGACCCTCATTAGCAACTTTAATTTCTGTGAAAGTCTTATTTCTGTTAGAAGTATGATGTTCCCAATAGTCAACATCTGTATATGAAAGAAGACTGTCATTTACAAGATACTCTACAAGTACATTATTATCACAATAAAGGTAAAAAACACCGTCTTCATCCGATCGGATAATATTTTTTATAGAGCAGTTCTTTATACCAGCTGTTTGCGTATAATATCTATAAGCGTCTTCATCTATACGTTCCTCATATTCTTCTTTAGTTATCTGTTCTATCTGACTTTCTTTTTGTTCTTCTCGCCAATAAGTTACATCAACACAATAATAAACAGTATTCGAATACTGTCCGTTTGGTATATCAGATTGTGTCCATAGATTTGTAACATACATATAATAAAATGATGTTTTATTATTCAAACTATCATACACAGGATTTACATAAGGTTCCGTATTCCCCCAAGGTAATAAAATACCTTCTACCTGCCCAATTTTCAGACAATATTCTTCATAGTTTTCTGCAGTCAATGGAGTTTTAAACAATCTTGTATCCACAGGCCACTCAAAAGAACACTCGTTTCCACTTTTATCTTTTACAACAAAAAATACTCTATATAACTTATCATCGAAAAATGAATAATCAAAAATTACATCAGCATAACCAATTCCTTCTCTAGAATAAACTGAAGGATCATCGGCATAATTTTTTACTGGTTCGGAATGTAATACTATATGATTTAACCCATTTCTTTCATCCTCTGTAAATAATTTACCCATAATTGTTGTGTAATAAACATCAATATCGATTATTTCATTTCTGATAAAGGATTTATCTGTAAAGGTAAAAACACGGCAAGTTCCAGGATAATTATCATACGGATAATACTCATTGATATACTTAAATGTATATTCTCCCGGTCTTGTAATTCTCTCTGGAGGAATAGTATCCTTTCCAGAATTAGGATTACAATATGTAGTATTTGTGAAAGTAACAGGTATTCCAGAACATTTACCCCATGCTTCAAATGTAATTCCATTTCTAATAGTACTTACAGGTACATTTGGAATAGTAAGAGAATTACCAGAGGGATCATACTCAGGAGAATTAGTACTTACATATGTATTTCCGTTATATTTTACAAAAATCTGCCACCCATAAGAGTTTAGCCCGGCTGTTTTAATGTATCCATCATAATAAAAAGAAAGATTTACTGTACCGTCTTCATTATCAGTTTCTCCTACTGTTATTTCATCTTTATACTTTTTTTCATAAATCTCCTTATAATCAAAACTCTTTTCATCAGTTAAATCATAATAGGTATAACTGTATTCTTCTCCAACGTCATCAACATATCTCATATCTATCTGACAGGAAACATTCCACAAAGTTATTTCTGAAAATTCATAATCAGAAGGTCCTTTTTCAGTGCAATATTCCTGTAATCCATACTTAACAACAAGTTCATTATTTTTAGAAATATACTCCCCATCTGTACCACCACTCCAACTGTAATTGAAAAATGAACTGTTGGCTTTTGAATAAAAGATATTACTTGTTGTACCATCAAGTGCAGTTATGTAATAGAAAAAACCATCAGAAGGAAAATTACAATTTAAATTTTCAGATGACTCAAGTTGAAGTTTTGCAGACCAATCAAAGATTGGTATTTCATCACAATGACCTATATCGTAAGTTTGAAAACCGCGATGATAAATTCGGGAAAGCCTGTCTGGATAAGCAGACTTATACAAAGAGTTATTCCAGTAAACTGCTTTTACATTTCCTGCACTGTCAATAATATCAAAACGGAAATACAGAATATCTGATTTTTTATAAGAAGATACATCGAAATACCATGCATCAGATTCATAATAGAGGTATTCAGGTTCGCTTTCATCAGAAAAAATTTTTATTCTATCTTTCAAAAGATATTTAGAATGATCATAATCTCCATCATATTGTTCTGCAAATTTTAATTCAGTATAGTCATTACCGGTCGATGAAAAATATATTTTATAAAATAATTTATCCTTTAACTCAGAATCATTATTAAACCATGTATCATAAATATCCTCTGAGCCAGAAAAATAGAGTTTACTAAGAAGTTTTTTAAATCCTTCTAGAGTAGCATATCCACCGGTGCCTGTATCAGAAAGAAAATTATGAATTCTTGGAAGCAGAGAATCAGGAGCATATTGATCTGTACTATTTTGTAATACCATGGATGGCAAATAATAGAAAGACAAATTTTCAGCAAAATCATCTATATCCCGGACAGATATCCTTTCTTCATACTCATATGTTTCCCAGTTAAAGTCCTCATAAGTTTCAAATATCTTTATAACAGTATCTTTAACCACATAAACAGTTTTTGCGTCAGATAGATTACCCGCCGTATCTTCCATACGTAAATTAATTTTTAAGATTCCGTCATATGGCGAAACAAACTTATAATCAAAAGAAACTGTATAAGAAAAATCATCATTACTAATTATTTCTGTACTTTTATTTATAGACTGTTCATCATTTGAAACAAGGCTTATTGATTCACCGTCAGATTTTTTTATCATGGACTCCGTAACCTTCAGTTTACAGTCCCTGATATCACTGTCTTCTTCCCTTACCGTAAACTTAAGTTTTAATCCGTTTACATGATGATTTTCAAAATCTTCGTCTTCTGTCCACTCCTCAAACACCTTATCCGTTACCAGTACATTGTTTTCTTCGTTTTCCTCGTCGTATGTGCCGAGGTTGTACACTTCAAACGCCGTGAACTCAGGGGCGGTGGTGTCGTTCTTAAGGAAGCATACCGGCTTTAACTGGAGATTCGGCAATGACTGTAAGAATGTAAACTTGATTGTGTGAACTTCGCTGCCGTTTTCGGTTTCTGTTATTTCTTCAATTACCTTTACTGCGTCTTCGATTTCCTTTCCGGTTACGCTGTCTGCTATCATCCATCTTTTAAAAGAGCAGGCAGAGTCAAGCAGAAACCTTACCGTAACCGTCTGCTTCATTTTAAAGGTAAAGTCCCCTTCCATTTTGTCAAGGAATATTCCGTAATATTCACGGTCACTGGCAATCTTTAACTTAACGTCCTGGGATTTTGCAATGGTAATCGTATCATTAAGTTTTTCCTTAAAATCAGTTTCTGAAAGAAAATTATCGCAGCCGCTAAAAACAAAAGCTGCAAGAACCAATACTGAAAATAAAATCTTTTTCATATGCCCTGCTCCCTTTTTTCTAGTATTTAAACAAAACATCACTCATTGTCTTTGTGCCGTCAGCAAAATAAACAAGTACGGTGTAATATGTGCTGTCAGGAATGTACTGAGTGTCTATTTCAATATTTTTAAATTCCATTGTTCCCTGAACCTGAGGATTTATCTGTTCAACAAGTACCGTACCGCTGTACGCATCTTTGTAATAATACGAAGAACAGCCTCCGTATGTCTGAAGGGAAGTCAGTGTATTTTCTGCCTTAACCCACCTGTCAGCATTGTTTCCAAGGTTTTCTTTACAATAGACAACTTCATAGAGTACGGGACTGTCAAAACATAATGTGAGCTGTGAACCGGAGCAGATAAGTTTTTTGTGGACTAGATTTACCCCCTGTGCGTACCAGACAAAAGGGACTGCAATATAACCGGTATCCACATTAATGTCAGAAGTTTCTGAGAGACAGACTTTCTTAAAATACGGTTCTGCGCCGTAATGGCTGGCACTTGCCCACTTCCATAATGAACTACTGCCGTCATAAGTACAGAAATATTTGTCATAACCGCTGACATCTGAAGGATTAACAGGCTGGTATTGACTTGTTTCAAGGGCTCCTGTACCGCTGACAGCCATTTTTGAATCAAGAGTGATATTATTCAGAATAATTTTTTTAAATGCATAATTTCCGTAATTGTCTTCAGCATAAACATAGGCATTATAAACTTTTTCTTTCAGGCCCCTTTTGTTAAAATAACAGTAATAATAGCTGCCGGATTTTAAAGTACTTTCCCACTCGTGTACGGGAAGATTCATAATCTCTTCTTCAGACAAGTCCTCAAGGGAATCATCTATATACATTTTTACAGTATCTGTCTTAAGGTTTGCCTCGGTCACATAAATTCTATAACGGTTTCTCTCTGCACTGTAAGACGAACCGAAATTCAGGTTGTTTATCTTAGGCGCAGTATTTTCCGGTCCAAAAGTTACACTTATTCCCTGCTGAGCATAACGGGAGTTCCAGGATTCACAGCGGAAAGTAAGAGCAAGGGAGCCGGATTGATAAGGCAGGGAAAACTCAAATTCATCCCCGGAAATAATTGCAAGACAGACAGAACCTTTAAGAATTCTGGTATGGAGGGGTGCAAAAGCAGCATTTTCGTCTGAAGACAGGCAGAAAATCTCATTGTAATTGGTAATTTTTCCCTTTACGGTATAAGTTCCGCTGTTCAGTCCGTCTGAAAAAGTTTCGTATTCAATTTGAGGAGTATTTTTTACTGCAGGAGCAGAACTTATATACTGGTCCGGAGTAATTGTATAAATATCACTGATAAGGGTCTTGTATGTTGCTGTGGATGGGGTAGAAACCATAACATAGTCATATTCTTTTTGAGGGTCAATGGTAAAGGAAACAGTCTGGGCAGAAGCATCCACAGAAAGAGCCTTATACATATACTGGGAGCCGTCCTTAGGAAGACAGTAAAAATATTTTGAGGCTGTAGAACTTGGAGAGACAGGCCCTGCCGCATAAGCAAACTTTATGCTTGAACTAGCTGAACCGCTGCTAAAAGTATAAAAAACAGGCTTACACGGACAACATAAAAAAGTAGATCTCGTATCCAGTATATTACCTGAATCATCTTCAATCCTAAACTTGATATAAAATCCCCTGTAGCGGTCATAGCCGCTTATGTCTATACAGTTTTCTGTCTCTTCGCCTTTATAAATCATTGATCCGTAAGGTACTTCTTCATAGTTTTTATCATCATAACTTATCAGGGCCTTACGCGTTAATTCACCATAAAGTTCCGGCGCAGCAGAACCAAACCAGTAATCTTTTTCTGCATTGGTTAAGGTAAAGGGAATAATATCCTTATCTGTCCTGTATGTAGCAAATTTACTTTCTGATGAATAGTCACTGGCACTTACAGGTTTTAAAGTAAGGGACGGAGTAAGGTTTTTAGTGTTACACTCTGTATCCTTTATGACAAAAAAACTGATTTTTTCATCACTTACATTTCCAGCAGCATCAATTACCTGAAAATCAAGCCTGTAATAACCGCCTGATTTATTGTGATACCTGTATATAAAATCTCCTGAATAAACATTACGGGAAGCAGTTTTAAAGAAAACCTTTTCATCAAAGGTGCCTGATTTACCGCTGACTGCAAGGGTATTTGTAAAAATCAGGGTTTCCGTAACCCGAACAGCCGTAAGTGGATTTGAAATGTCCATTCCGTTGATTTTTACATAAACTTCATTCGTACGGCATTTGTTGATTTGTTCACGGTCACTGGAAAGTGCAAGATTTTCCCTGTCTCCGAGGGAATAATCCCGGTTAATTTCGATATAATTTTCTTCTTCCATGTCCCGCTCACTTTTTGCGGCACGGATTTTAAAGCCCTTCACTTCAGTAAACTCAGGCTTATCATCATCAAGGGCGCAAGAACACAGGGCCTGAATCCAGAGATTTTCTGATGCTTTTAAAATTTTTGCATTATATTTATAGATTTTAAGAGAACCCTGTTCCCTCTCTTCAGCAAAAGAAAATTCAACGGAATCAGACAGGTCTTCACCGCTTTCTCTGTCAACGGCAAAAAACTCATTAAAGGTGTAGTCCGCATTCACCGTAAACTCAAGTTCAAGGCTATCGCCTACCGTACACTGCTTTTCGCCTGCATTTGAAAAAAATCCTGCGGCAGAGCTTTCATTCTGGACAAGGACAGTCACCGCAGTCTTGTTTGAGATGCTTTTAATTTCATCCCTTAAGGCAGCTCCTTCCATGAAGTTCTTGCAGGAAGAAACCATAGTTAAAGCAGCTGAAATACAGATTACCGGAATAATTTTTTTCATGACTCTATCCCCCTAGTCCTTCTGCCAGATTTGAGATATTTTTTCGCTTCCGTCAGCAAAATGTATGATTGCACAGTAATAATTACCCGACGGAACTGCAGATGAATCCACCGTATATGTTGAGAATGACGTGTCATTTTCTGCAGGATAATAAACCGACGTATATTTAGCATTTGAAGGATCCGTATGCATAATCCATTTAGTAATGTCTGTGCCAAAGTCTTTTTCTGACCAGTAGGTTTCTATAAGAACCGGAGCGTCATGAGCAACCAGGATTTTACCCGTAGTTACATTATCCAGTATTTTTACAAGCGGCTCGCATTTAAAAGCATAATAATAAAACGGCCTTGTAAAAATTCCTGTAAGAGGATCATCATCGTCCATATAACCGCTCAAAACATTCAGGTTAAAACGCTGGGAAACATACGAAATTCCAGCAGTATAGCTTAACTGGGCCCTTGCGCCGGACGGCAGATAATAGGCGTTATAATATTTATTATTTAATGGAACCACCGCAGAAGAGCTATGTCTTGAACTGTTTGAAGACGAAGATTTTTCAAAAAAGCCTGTCCTGTAGCGCGTGTCAAATTTAAACTCTTTATAAGCATAATTTCCATGAGTATCTTCTGCCCAAGCATAGCCATAAAAAAGGTCTTCTTCAAGTTTCCAGACAGGTATGTAATATGTACTACCGCTGATAGTTGACGGCTCAAGATAATCAAGTTCCTTAATTTCATCAGCGGTGCGTTCTTTTTTAACTGTTGAATAATACATCCTGCACGAAGAAGAATTTACTGAGGAATTTGAATCAGATGCACTGAAATTTAAGATATTGCCCAGAAAATTTGTATTTCCAAAAGCTATGCTGATGACAGGAGGAGCATTGTCTTGTGGCTTTACAGAAGAAGGAATGCTTACTTCCGTGGAACCGTAATAACTTCCGGCATATACCTGAACATAAATTTTATTTGCAGCAGCCACAGTACCGTAAGGAATACCGCTTAAAACGTTTTGTGCTGAAGTACTTTCCGTATAGGTTCCGTCAAGACTTGAATATGACTCTTCAAGATAGAAGACACATGACTCATAGCCTTTTTCTTCCCAGTTTTTAATGTTAAGTGTCAGCGTACATGTTCCCGTATTGTCCCCGTCTGAAGTAATTTCATAGTCAAATTCAGGATTAAATTCCTCATTACGGGTATAGCTTCTGTTTTCTGCAGGAGTTATGTCTTCAGGTTTTACCGTTACAAGGTCAGAAGCAAGGGTCTGGAGCATAGTTTCGTATTCTTCAGTTTCATTATTGAACGGCCTGAAGGCGCGGATTCTGTAATACTTAAAAGGAAGGTCCTTAAACTCACTGTATTTAAGGACATAATTGTAACGGTCCTGGGCAATGGCGTCATAATCATAAGTCCAATCCGTCTCTCCCTGCATCTGATAGAAAAGCACAGAAATCGGTTTTATCATAAGGTAATATCCGGGAAGATCACCCATCATCGCCCGTGCATCAGCCGTAAACTTAGAATCTGCCGTTCCACCGTAAAGGGTAATATAATCTCCGTCGTCATAATAAGCATGAGAGTAACCGTAACCTGCAAAACCCAGGTACTGTTCGTAAGTTTTTTCATTTCCAAGGTCATCTGTAAGCGTAAGGGTTAAGTTATACCCTGTTGTCCGCGGAAGTTCTGCAAAGTCAAGAATGCCTTCATTAACCTTTAAAGGATATTCCTTTCCGTTTGAATCAGTAAGCGTAAGTTTTGCAGAAAGCGGAGCAGAAACGTCTTCAATCGTATAGTCTGAATTTGAAACAGGTGCAGCATACCATCTTTCATTCTGAGGATATGAAACTGTCAGCGGAAATTTATTAAAAAGCACATTAAGCTGCTCATCGGTAAATTTCTGTCCCGCAGTAAATAAATCAAGGTCCGGCATTGTAACGAAAAGCTCAACGCTTTCAAGCGGAATTACCTGGGTATCCTGGTAAACATAAACCGTGCGGCACTCGCTGCTCCTGTTTCCGTTTGAATCAATAAGGTAAAAATCAAGCCTTACAATTCCATCCTCAGGGAGCTTAAGGGTATACTCAAATTCTGCAGTCCACAGGTTTGAACCTGCCTTGCATATATTACCCGTCTCAGCATCAAGAAAGACCTCATGCCCTGTATTAGCTTCAATTCCAAACATATCCCGCTTTAGGGTTTCAATAACGTAAATCTGTTTGAGTAAACTGTCTGCTTCATAGGCAAAAAATTTTACAAAAAGAGACCTGACGCGGTTTGAAGCGACATCCTTGACCGGCGGAACCTCTTCCCTGTTTTCATACTCACAGATATTCAGAAAATTTGCAGATTCAAAATCACTTTGTGTACGTGCACAGGCAAAGTCTTTTCCTCCAAGAGCAGCAGTCGCAATAAACTCCGGGGCAGTCTGGTCAGCTGAGTAAGTTACTCCGGGCACAATCCAGAGATTGGATTTATAGGCAGTAATTCTGGCATCTACAGTGTAAACGTTAAGGTTATTCTTTACAAAATGTTTCTCATTGAAAAACTCAACACAGTCTGAAGCATCGTTAAAATATTCATCGATTGCACTCCAGGCATAAAATTCATAGCCTGTATTTGCCGTAAACTGTAGTTCAAGAATATCATTTACATGCACTGAAGCAGGATTATGATTCAGGCACATTACCTGTCCATGCTTTATTGCAGAGACAGAGATTTTTACAGACATAGTTTTAGAATTTACATATTCCAGTTCACTTTCTATGCTGTCCTTAAATGCAGCTCCTCCAAGAAAGTTATCGCAGGAAACTACAGTCATTAAGAAAGATAAAATTAGAAATGATAAAAGAATAATTCTGTTTTTCACTTTTTTAATCCCCGGGGCTTTTCACAATGTCAAGATAAATTATAATACAGGACAGAGCGTTTATCATTAAATATTTAAATAAACTTTATTTTTTTACAAATGCATACAGCAATATCCTTCAAGTCCCTTATATTGTTTTATGAAAGTTTTTCGACTATAATTAAAGTATGATTTTTCGACGCTCCCGCGTGTTTTTTTTCACAGGTCTTACAGCACTGCTTCTCTTTTCCTTATTTTCCTGCTCTTCAACACAAAAAACCGAACCGCAGGCAGATGTTTTTACTAAGCCGAAAGATGATTTTATTACACTTTTATTTGCAGGAGACATAATGGCTCATGCAAATAACTACAGGACCGGTCATTTTGATCGTATCTGGGCAGACATAAGCCCCCTCTTAAAAACTTCTGACCTTGCTTTTGCCAACATTGAAGCGCCTGTAAACGACAAGCTGGACTGGAGCAGCTACCCTCAGTTCAACATGCACTCTGAATATGTGCAGGCCGCAGTTGATGCAGGTTTTAATGTTTTTTCCCTGGCAAACAATCACACAAACGACTGGTACCTTGAAGGAATTAATGCAACAAGAACTTATTTTGAAAAACAGAAGAATATATGGGCTGCAGGCATTAAGAAAAAAAATGACGGAAAGATAACTTACCGCCTGATCGAAAAAAACGGCTGGAAAGTTTTATTCTGCGCCTTTACTGAAATTTTAAACAGACCAGACTACGCTTCCTGGATTGATTATTTTCCTTCAAAAAAGCATGAGGAACTTGTAAAACAGTTAAGGGAACTTTCTTCCCTTCCCCATGATCTTTTTGTAATTTCCGTTCACACTGACGAAGAAGAATATAAAAGTCAGGTTACAGAAAGCCACAGAAAATTTTTTGAAAGGCTTATTGAAGAATGCGGTGCTGACATCATCTGGGCTAATCATCCTCATGTTTCAAAAGAGTTTGAACTTATCGAAACCGAACAGAATAAAAAAGCTTTTATCATGTATGCGAATGGAAATACTATTTCTGGACAGAGAACATCCCCTTCATTCAACAAAAAAGCAAATGAACGTGATGATACCGGGGACGGGCTTTTACTCAAAGTAATGATTCAAAAAAATGATAATACTGACAGCATAAATTTCTCAAAAATAGAGCCTTACATGATATCAACCTTTTTTGAGGATGATGGGCAATATGTTATCAGACTTATCGACAATGACTTTTTACACTGTTTAAAACGCTCAGGACTTAAAACCTGGGCAAAATATATCGAATCTCGAAAAATAATTTACAATCATTTATTGGAAAAATCAAAATGGCAATAAGTCGGAAGGCCAAGCGGTCTTAGGAAGACA
>JAZSJM010000098.1:0-4440 GCA_045534325.1 Treponema sp.
TTTAAACAATGGGACTGAAAAAAACTCCCGTCATCGTTGACGGCAATTACTATTCTTCACTGTCAGAAGCTGCAATCGAAAATGAATTCAGCAGCTCGACATTTATTAAAGCTGTCTTAAACGCAGAGACAACTTCATTCAAGTACAAGAAGCATTCAGTCACAGTCCTAACATCTCCATACAAAGACGAAATAAAGCTCATCTATACTGTCATCTCTCTCCTGGAAATCAAGCTGCAAAATTGCCAGAAATCACAATCTGACTATCAGGAATTATTAACAAATACAATTGCAAATTTAAATGAAATCTTCAGCCGCAGCAATTCGCTTGCAGCTGCTGAAGATATAGGAGCAAACAAATGAAAATTACAATCACAAACGGAAAAGGTGGAACAGGAAAAACAACCCTGAACATCTTTTTAGCCCTCTGGCTCTATCAGCACGGTTTTAAGGTCCTGCTGATTGATTTAGATCCAAACTGCTCACTGAGCGAAGTCATGGGAAAAGTCCTGCTTGATCAGAACTCTAAGCTTTTGCTTACAGGTCGTGAAGTCAAACCCTACACCGTAAAAGAAGATGACAATGGTGGCAAACTTGACCTCATCCCGTCAGATCTCGACTTGGATATGCTCGCGAATATTACTGATATGCAGCTTAAAATCCAAATCAAAAAACTAAACTTTGAAAATCAGTATGATTTCATTTTAATAGACCCGCCCGGAACCTGGAACGCCCAGACTCGTAACGCCGTATTTTCTAGCGACTCAATCGCCATCGTCGGCAAATGCAGCCCGCTAGACTTTGTGGCCACATCCAACTACATACAGAAGCTTTGTGATTGTTGCTTAGATTCTGACGTGACAGTTATTTGCAATAGCTACAACGCAGCATCTGACCCAGACAACATTCTTGAAAAATACAAAGAAAACTTCGCAGATTTTTTTCTGCCCTACCCTGTCCCAAAAATGAACAGCTTAAAAAGGTTGATGAGCAATCCTGATTATCACATCCGCTCAGATCTGGAAGAAAGACTTCTCCCATTCGTCAAAGCCGTAACACTTGGAAAATGTGAGGAAAAATAAAAATGACAATTAATGAGTTTGTAACAGAAAGAGGCGGATTTATAAATCCAGAGAAAATCACCGCAATAGATTTGTTTGGATTTGAGAAAGCACAAGAAATGTGGAAGAACGGAAAGCCAGATGAACACACTATCCATACTTTGAGAAAAATTTGTTGTGAAAATGCACTGATTGGCAGAAAGTGTCTTAATCAACTTCATTTTATTTAAGGAGATAAAAGAAAATGAATGAAAAAATAAGTAATTTTCTACAGGCAATAATAATCATAGCAGAAAAAGAAAACACCGCTGAATCAAACGCAATCAAAGAGATTGCAATAGAAATTTCAAACATTCTCAACAAAGAAGATAAAAACTAAAAAGGAGCGCAAACAAATGAAATTACCTGCCAACAACGCAAATCATATAAAAGTTCCATTGTCATGTTTAAAAATTACAGACAATGTACGAATGAACTTTGACGAGGCCGAAATTGAAGAGCTTGCAAGCTCAATCAGACAGAACGGCCTTATGAATCCCATAACAGTCAGACCGCCAGAGACAGACGCAGACGGAAATAAGACCTATGAAGTCATTGCAGGCGGTCGACGAATCCGGGCCCATCAGTGGTTATGTGAACACGGCGACGATTTTTCTCTTATTGAATGCTGCATCAGAACCGGCGACAAATGGACCCTGCAGATGATTGAGAACATTCAGCGCACCGACCTCACACCGCGTGAAAAAGAAAACGCAGTCGCCAAAGCTCTGGAAGAAGGCCTCACACAGACCCAAATTGCCGATAAGCTTTCAAAGCCGATTCAGTGGGTCAGCGACATTGTAGCAGGAGCAAAAATCAGGAAAGCTGCAGATGAAGCTGGATTGAACACAGAAGAAATCACAACAAAGACACTCTCACAACTCAGATCCATTCCTGCTGACAAACTTCAAAATTGTCTCAAAGAGCTCATTGCAGAAGGCGGAACTTACAGAGCAGCCACAAGAATGATGCAGGAAGAAAAGAATCCGGCAACTACTCACGTAAGTACAATCAATGAAAACTTACCAAAAGGATTATATTTAGGTGATGAAGTTAATAAAATTGGTAAAAGATTATTTTTTAAAGATTTATTACCTGGTAAGTTTTTCATTCTTAATCAAAGTACTGATTCCCTGATTATATACAAACTTTGTCAAATCGTTGAAATCAATAAAGATCATGCTTATTTTTCTGATGGAACAAAAGTATCTGCTAATAATGGTGCATCTGTTAGTCAGCAATTTGTTGATGGAAACAGATCAAATGACTGGATTTATGATATTTCACCAGAAACACAACCGTTTCCATCAACAATTTTAAGATTCAAAGATGATGAAGAAAGCGTGATTTCACCATCAGAAATGAACGAAGAAGAATTTTATGATGATGAAGAAAATCGTCGGCCTCGAGTTTGGGAAGAGCTTTCTGAAGAAGAAGAATCAGCCCGCATAGAACTTGACCGAAGAGAAGGTCGATTCATTCCTGGCACAATAATCGACAAGATTGGCAAGCGGCTTTATTTTAAGGATTTATGGACAAATCGATATTTTGTAAAATTAATTAATGGAAAAAGAATTGTCTGCTCAATTACAAGCGAAGTTAAGAAATTTTCCCATTCAATTGATTTCTATTATTGGACAAATGAACGAGACAATAAAGGCAAAAATATTGCTCATAAATCAACAGCCGAAGATTTTCTCATTGATTCAGATGAGATAAATTCTCATTGGTGGATTTATGCAATTCCAGATGATGCAGTAGCAGTTCACCTGGTAGACCATAATCCAATACCCAAAACAAACACAGAACCACAACAAGCTCACGAGGAATCTAACAGTGCAAAAGCTGCCAAAGAATTCAGACAGCCTTTTAATTGGTACGTTAAACCTTCTGATCCAAATGCAATGGCATCAATTATTGGCCGCCTGCCAACTTATTTATATAAAATGCCATCAAACACACAAATCTGCATTCAGGCCGGCAACCACACCGCAACAATCCAAAGCGTAATTTATGAACCGGAAAATAGCAGGCTCATATTCCGGGCATTCGACAATGAATTCAATGAGGAACTGAAGTCAAAATGAAAGGCAAATGGACATACATTCAAAGCCAGTCACTCAATCAGCGCATAGCTTTTGACGAGAATTCCGGCTGGCTATTTTGCGAAGACGGCACAAAATATAGCCCGCAAGAGCTTGCAAAGCTTACGCAAGACTGGCAGAAAGCCCAAGAACTGCCTCTGCCAGTCCACATAATTAAGAAAGCTTTTGGCGGTACAATCGTGACCGCAGGAAAACAATAAGTTTTATAGGGGGGGGGCTAAAAGCTCCAGTTGTAAATAATGCAACATTTTGAAAAAAAAGAATTGCCGTTTGACAAATACAAATCCTGCCTCATTCCTTACCTTCAGCACATGGGCGTAGACATTTCCCACCCAGGACTCATCCGCTGCTTTCACCCGCAGCATGAAGACAAGAATCCATCCTGCAGCGTAAACGAGACACTTTTCCACTGCTATGTATGCGGTGACAAATGCTCAGGCGACATATACGACGCAGTAGAAATTCTCACCGGCGAAACAGACAAAGCCAAGCAATTTGAAGAAATTGACCGCATCTTTGGCAATGGTGAAGCTTCAACTCTCAAGGCCATCGAAAAAGCTCCTGTTAAGGAAATCGAAAAAAAAGATTTTATTCCAAATCCAGAAGCTTTGCAGAAATTCACCGAATGGCTTAAAGCCTTTCCCCATTCCCAGAAATATGTTAAGACTTGGTTTTCAAAACGTGCCACAGTTTCAACAGGTGGAAAAATAAAACAATACCCGCCCGAAATCCTCGAAAAACTTGTAACATATTTTTATTGGTTTCCAGGAAAAAACACCGCCCTCAACGCCCTCGGCTCACAGCTTTTGTTGGCGGCTGGAGTTGCCTATAAGAAAGAAAATGGGAAAGTTGAGGACTACCCTTCTATCAGTCAGTTTCCGGCCATTGGCAAGGAAGGCCAGATCTATGTAGACCTCACCAGTGACCTCTGCTATTCCTGGAACGGCGGAAACTATGAGCATTTTAAACAAGAACCTCGCAAGCTTGCCTGGTGGTCAGACGGTGTTGTAACTGCAACCCCAAACGGCTATAAGCTCTTTTATTACGCTTATGATGAAGAGGCAAAAAAGGAAAAAAGCAACAAATCAAATCCGCGCAGCGTTCCATTCCTTTTTGCAAACGAACTGCCGCAATACGAAGGAAAGTCAATAATCCTGGTAGAGGGCGAAATGGACGCCCTAGTCTGCAGGCCTTGCGGCATCAAAAATATTTTTTCCATCGGTGGACTTAATAATT
>JAZSJM010000190.1:0-5696 GCA_045534325.1 Treponema sp.
ACGACATGGCTAAGATCCGATTTATTTTTACACTGTATATTCTTGTACCACATAGATTTTTCTATCATATACTGATTCCCTTACTTACATTCTATCGGAACCGGATATGTATCCCCGTTATGTTCATACGTGTAGTATGTAGGGTTACCGTCTCCGTCTGTAATGTTAAGTAAATTCTTAAAAAATTCATAATCGTATGTACCGCCGCAGGCGTCTTCTATGGTACTGCATACACCTTCAGCAAGTTCATCAAAAGAAGGACACGGGTCAGGTCCGTCTCTAAGGTAATAACATTTAGATGAAGAATCAGCCAGTTTCACTCCAGAAATAGAATATGCCGCACTTGTTGCAGTGACAGAACCGGCATTATAACAGTTAGTAATTACTGGAACATAAGAATTAGAACCATAACAAATACCATAACTATACTTGCTGGTCTGTATTTTTCCAAAATTTACACAGTTGGTAAGAATTACACCAGCAATATATGACTGTCCTAATATACCGCCACTTTGGGAATTTCCATTACCTGTTACTTCAACTGTCTCATAATTTACACAGTTTATAATTTGTGAGCTTTTGTTGCCAGTTGCTGTTCCAACAATTCCTCCTGCGACTCTACTAGAATCGAAGGAATTAGAAATCGACATCCTATTATTACAGTTCTCAACCTTTCCATTATATATAGCTGCTGCTATACCAGCAGCTTGATTAGTAGCGCAATTTATTTTTCCTTTTGAACAACATCCAGAAATAAAAGCATCTATATTTGCATAAAAGTATCCGGTAATTCCTCCTGCATAAGAGCCATCTCCTTCTATATTGCCGTCAAAACAACAATTTTTAATATATGAACCTGTTCCATCATAATTCTTAAAAAAACCGACTATACCTCCGGAATAATTTTTTCCCTTTACTGTACCGGAACACTTTATATTCTCTATCTTCCCTTCTAAAACATATCCAAAGAATCCTGCTGTATCAGTATCACTTGCACTCATATCAACATTCAGATCCGAAACTGTAAAACCACCGCCGTCAAAAGTTCCTTTAAATGGTTTATTTTCTGAACTGCTGTAATAACCGACAGGAATCCACTCAATTCCCTCCAGGGAAATATCACTTTTAAGTTCAACCGTGCAGCCGCTAAAGTCTATTCCTGAGTTTACAAGATTTGAAAACTGCACCAGTTCTTCTTTTGTATAAATTGTATAGGCAGCGCCTGCAGTAAGGGAAAGGCCAGCATAAGAATCCAGAGTCTCTGTCGTAAAAGCAGAGCTGCCGGACCAGCCTAAAAGCCCTGCAATTGAAGAAGTATCGCTGTAAGACAGAGCATAGGGGTTTTTGATAGTAAAAGATCTTTTCGTAAAATTTGCATTATCCGGAGAATATACCATAACTTTAACAGAAAGACTGGTATTGGTTCCAAGATTATAATCAAGGGTTGAAGTCAAATCAGAATTAACCCCTGAAACTGTATGTGTCATGGCTGTGTCAGAATTATTAATAAAAACTTCTACTTTCTGTCCGGGAATACCAAGAGTAATTTGCAGATGCATGTCTTCCGTAAGATCCCCGGTAAGAACCTGAGCCGGAAGATTGTCCTGACTATATTCCTTCCCTCCTGCAGTCAGCTTCAAAGAATATGTAGTCTCAGAACTGGAAAAAGCTCCCTCTTCTCCTGCAAAATCATAAGTGGCAGCAGTATCACCCCCGTTAATCCATAATGAAGATGTCTGCCCGGCATAAACATAAACATCAATACATTTATAAAAGGAAATATTAGTTTCATATGGTTCTTCCCCGGTATATAAACCGAAATATACTTTATGTAACCCCACAGACAATCCGTTTTTTGTTACTGTTACAACTGCCCCTTCAGTCTTATTATTGGCACTTGAAGTTGTATTATCAGGCCATAATATCTTATAGGCGAAATCTGAATTTGAGCAGGTAAATTTAAGTTCAATATCTCCCGTCTGTCCGCTGTCCGTCTCAGGTACAACTCTTAAAAGTTCAATGCTTTCACTTAAAGTTCCACCGCCGGCGGGAGTTACGGATTTACTGCCGCTTAAAAAAACTGTGTCTGAAGCATTTACTAAACTTAAGGTAACCGTATAAGTGATACCTGTTTTTAATTCTGCCACTACCCCTGTGCTGTAAGATCCTGTGTAAGTGCTGTTAGAACCGTCACTGCCGGAAAGCTCAGCTTTTAAAAACAATTGTGAAGATTCCGAAGAAACAAGAGAAGGTAAATCCGGCATAATGACAGTTTTCGCCAGTCCGCCTTCACTGCCGGCTGGTCTGAATACAACTCTCTGATACCCGTCCGGCACAGGAACATTTTCCTGCAGGTGAAAATCATGACAGGAAAGAAGAACAAAAAGAGAAATCATTAAACTTATACAAAAAATAATTTTTTTCATCAGTAGGTCACCGTAAATGCACAGGAGAATGTAGAAATTCTCACATCAGAAGCCGAAATTACAAGTGTATACACACCAACATCAAGAGTTTCTGCAAATGCAAGCTTAAATTCTTCACTTTCAACGGCAGTATAACCGTCTACACCCACTCCACCAGACTTTTCAACAAGTTTATCGTCTTCAATATAATAAATTTTTGCAGTCATCACGGTGGAATTATTAATTACAGCTTTTGCAGCATCGCTTAAAGTCATTTTAATCTCATTATTAAGAGATTTTGACCAGACCCTACCTGACAGATTTCCAAGTTCAATTTCTCCGTAGTTTAATTCAGGAGTCAACGTAAATGAAGAAACCTGACGGAGAATTCCATCTGTTCCAATACTGTAGCTGCTGTCATAAGTGAATAAGCCAAGAATATCTGAAGTTCCATACGCCTGCTGCGCACCGTTGCTATCATACCACTTGAAGATCTGCTTACCCACATTGCTTTCCTGTACTGTAAGGCTGCAGCCAGGAGCTGTACCGCTTACACCTTCAATAAACCTTATTTCTGAATTTTCAGAACCGAACTTTATGGAAGCTGTAGCTATTTTTGTCTTAATTTTAAGGATACCTGAAACATAAACATCGTCAGCAAGTTCATTACCATCTTTATTTGAATCAATAACAGAATTATCCAGCGTTAAAAATCTTCCGGCAGCAACATATATTCCGCCGCCCTGAGTTTTTGCGGTGTTATTTTTAACGGTTACATTCTGAACCTGAACAGCGTCAGCTCCAGCACTAGCCTGATAGATACCGCCGCCTGAACCTTCTGTCCAGTTTCCTGATATTTCACTATTTTCCTTAATGTTTGCCCAGGCTGAAGAAGCTGAAACATAATTAATGTAAACAGCTCCTCCTCCCGAAGAAGCAGCATTTGAAGTAAAATTAGTAGACATTATATCCAGATTTGTGCCGGAAATATAAACTCCCCCCCCCTTATGACCATAGTTAAAAGTAATTGTGCAGTTTTCAAGAACAAGACTTCCGGCAGTACAGGTTACTGCTCCACCAGGCTGAGAATCAGAAGTATTATAATTATTCTTTAAAGTACAGTTTTTCAGTGTAAGGCCGATACCACCCTTATTTAAGTTAATTAAAGATGCAGCAGAAGAAATTCCTGTGTTTGAAGAAGCATAATCCTTTGCCTCTGCACCTCCAAAGACAGCACCTCCGTCAAAGGTAAGCTCTTCAAGGGTAACAGTAGTTTCAGGACTTAAAATAGCAAAATCTGCAGTACTTCCTTCCGGAACATAGCGGCACAATACATAATACGGTTTAAGCTCTGTAATCTGATAATAATTCTTTAAAGTGCCAAGGAAGTTGATTCTTATCGTAAAAGGAGAAGGTCCAGAGTCTCCAAAAACAGCAGGACCATAAATAAAAGCATTCAAGTCCGTTACGGTATTAAAAGGAGATGAAGGTGTAAGACCGCTTCCTGAAGAAGATGCAGAAGGATCCAGGTATAAATTATTTGAAGAAGAAGCAACATAAAGCTTTATACTGTCTGCCGGGAAAGTCTCAGGTATTTCGACAATATTTTCTTCTGAATCTTTCCAGCCTGTAATAAAATGTTTTGTACCAGATGTGAGCTTAGGGGCAGAATCAGCAGATACGCTCTGCCCGTATAAGCCGCCGACACTTACATCTGGTTCTGTAGAACTTTCACTTGTATAAAACAATATTTTAACAAACTTTCTCTTAAGCCTTATCTTTAATACTGAAGTTCCGTCTGCCTTAATTTCAGTGTCTGAAGAAGGATCAAGCCTTTCAAATTCAAAGCCAGGAGGAAGATCTCCCTGATTCGCAGTATAGATCGTATTTGCAAAAGCGTCATCAAAAGCCACTCCGGTTCCGCCAAAAAGAATGAAAGGCTGATGAGAGGCAAGCTGTTCATACATATCAGTATCTTCTGCAGACTGAAATAAAAATACTACCGTATAAGGGGTATCTGTCCTGATCTTCCAGCTTCCAGCCACAAGGATAAAATCATAGGGAGGAACAGTTAAGACAGAAATGCAGCCTTCCACGTCATCTGTATGAAATCTGCTTTTATCAATATTAGTCGAAGCGTCAAGAGCAGCATCCTGAAGGCCGTCAAATTTCCAGTTTTCAGGATAATAGCCGGGATTTACGGCAGAAAGAAGCCTGTTTTTCTTAAAAAAATCAATCAGGGCATCTTTCGTATATGTTTTTTTGAAGGGCATCTTAACATGGCAGGAATTATAGCCGTCGTCTGAAAATTTAACCAGGCAGTCTGAAGAAAGGTCTTTTTGAATGCCGTCAAAAAGATCGCCGCCAAAATTAAGGCTGCCCATGTTCATTTCGTCAGAACAGGAAAAAACAGATAAAAGGAAAAGACAGGCAGCCCCGTAAATAAGGGCTTTAAAGAGACTTTGAACTGACCTGAGCGGTTTTCTTTTCATAACTAAAACCTCAGTCCCATTCCAAGATAAGTCCTCAGCAGAAATAAGTTTTCTCCGCTGACTTTACAGTAATTATAATCCGCACCAAACTCAAAAACAAGGTGTTTTACAGGAATTACCATAAGTCCTAGACCTGCCATGGCAAGAGGCTGGGTATAAAACTTGTCTGAAGGATTATCCTTATCAAGATTCTTATAGGTAACAGAGGTTTCAAAAACCATAAGGCCTCCGCCCGCCTTTAACTCCAGCATGGCCTGATCAGCAAAAAGCCGTCTCTGAAGCACAAAATCAAAGGAAGCCGCTAAGGCTGACGTGTCCACCTCTGCATAATCATAGGATTTCGTAAAAGTCATGTAGGAAGCGTTTAACTGAGAGCCGAATCTCCAGCCATAGTCTTTGCTTTTAAGGGGAAGATACATGAGGCAGCCGTGAGGGCTTAAAACTGTAGACGAAGAGTGAATTTCACTTACTACAGTATCCTGTGTATCAAGGGCTATGCCGAAAGCTCCGGTAAGTATTATATCCTTTGCAGGTTTTGCAGCTTTTTTCATGGCAGCAAGTTTTTTCTGCCGGGCCCTGCGCAATTTTTCAGCCCTTTCCTCTTCTTCACGGGCAAGGCGCTCACTCTCTGCCTGCTCGGCAGCTAGCTTTTCTTCTTCAAGCCGCTTTTCTTCTGCAAAATACTCACGCTCTGCCTGCTCGGCGGCAAGTTTTTCTTCCTCAAGCCGCTTCTCTTCTGCAAGGCGCTCACGCTCTGCCTGCTCAGCGGCAAGTCTTTCTTCTTCAAGCCGCTTTTCTT
>JAZSJM010000084.1:0-18000 GCA_045534325.1 Treponema sp.
TATAAAAGGACTAGAAAATGCAGTCTTTTAATGCAACAGTTTCAGAAGATATTACTTCTCCAATTCGACTTGATAAATATATTGGTGAAAACATTGAAGGATTTAACCGTTCAAAATTAAAAACAGGTGTAAAAAAAATTTTAGTAAATGGTAAAATTGCAAAATTAAGTACAAAGGTTAGTTTTCAGGATGTAATTTATCTTGAGTGGGAAGAAAATATACCGGATGATATTGAACCGCAAAACATACCTTTGGAAATTATTTATGAAGATAAAAATGTTACTGTTGTTAATAAAAAACAGGGTATGGTAACACATCCTGCAGCAGGTAACTGGAATAATACACTGGTTAATGCGCTTTTATACCACTGGGGAAAAGGTTCAATAATAAATAAAGATAATAGACATCGTCCTGGTATTGTACATAGATTAGATAAAGACACCTCTGGAGTTATAATTACAGCAAGAAATTCTGAAACAGAAGAATTTTTAGCAAATCAGTTTAAAAAACATAAAGAAATTTCAAAAATATATATATGTATCTGCAAAGGTCATCCTCCTGTTCAAGAAGGAATTATAAAAACAAATATATCAAGGGATATGCATGACAGAAAGAAATTTAAAGCTGTTGATTTAGAATCCAGTGGAAAAACTGCAATTACAAAATTTAAATGTATTGCCTGTTATGGTCCATTCAGTTTAATTAAGGTTAAAATTTTTACAGGAAGAACTCATCAAATTCGTGTACATTTAAAATTTTTAGGTTGTCCTGTTTTAGGAGATCCGATTTATTCAAAAGGTACAAAAGATAGCAATTTTGAAAATGCTTCACTTATGTTACATGCATTTAAGTTAAGAATCGGACTACCAGATTCAAATTCATCAAAAACTTTTTATGCTAAAATTCCTGTAAGATTCAAGAGAATTCTAAAAGTTCTTCATGAAAATTTCAATAAAACCTTACCACCTGAAAAATTAAATTTTCAGTTAAAAGAAATAAAAACATCTTCTGGGAAAAAACTTCCACTATTTACTGCAAAAAAAGGATACGGTCAATGGCAGAAATAAAGGTAATGTTTGAACCAACTGAAAAAGATCCCTATGCAATAATTTATAAATCAGCAGATTTACCTAGTGCACCGTTAAATATAAATGATGACTGTGCTTTAAATCAGCTGCTTAAATATTATCCCCAGCTAAAATCTGTTACCGGAAAAAAAAACATTGAATATGGTTTAATACATAGAATTGATACAATTACACGTGGATTATTATTAATTGCTTCAACACAATCTTCCTATGACAATTTTATCCAGCAACAAAAAAACGGAACCTTTATTAAATTTTACCGTGCAACTGTTGATTACTCTAATCCAAAACAAAATAATCAGTTTTCAATTTCATCCAGATTCAGGACATTTGGGCCAAAGGGAAGGGAAGTAAGACCCGTTTTTGAGGATTCATCTGTTTATGAGAAAAAAAAAGCTTCACAAAAAATATACACAACCAATATTACAATTGTAAATCATAAGGCTTATTGTTCAATTAAAGAAGGATTTAGGCATCAAGTCAGATGCCATCTTTCATATTCTGGATATCCAATCAAAGGTGATGTTTTGTATAACAAAAACGCAAAAGAAAAAGATATATTTGATTTTGAAGCTTATAAACTTGAATTTTTACATCCAGTGAGTGGGAAAAAAATCATTTACGAAGTGTAAAAAAATAAAAAAATGCCCGAAAGGGGACTTGAACCCCTATGAAGTTTCCCTCACTAGGACCTGAACCTAGCGCGTCTGCCAATTCCGCCATCCGGGCTAAAAAGTGAATTTATGATAGCAGAAAAATCATTACGATGTCAATTATCTAACATAATAGTTTTTTAATATATTCAACGAAAAAACTTAAGAAATAAAAAAAGTACGAAAAATAAAGCTATAAAAATAAAAATGTACATCCAGAATGGAAGCGATTCATCGCCTTTAGTTTCGAATCCATTAATTGAATTATACCTTTTATTTATTTCATTTTTTAAAGCTCTTTTTGAAAAATATCCTGCTTTTTTTTCAGATATATTCTTTAAAGAAACAGATGATTTTCCTTTTGCTGAACCAAGTGCATAGCCGCAGGTAGGACATCCATTTGCAAACTTATTTGTAGAACCTGTTGTGCCACACTGAGGACAACGAACACTTGAAAAAAATCTTCCGCAGTGACGACACATTCTTGCATCTTTTGGAACTTCAGCACCACAGTTTTCACAAAAAAATTTAGCTGATTTTTGAGCCATTTAACATAACTCCAAAACTAACTTATCTTCATTAGATTTTACTACTGCATTAACATATTCATATTCATTATCTTTTTTTATAGTTGCAAAATCAATTTTAGTTCCAGCAGAAAGATTTTTTGTTAAGTCAATTAAATCAGGATTAAAAGTTAAAGATTTTCCGTCATAATTATTTGAATAGCCACTTACGATAGCTCCCGATAAAGGATTTGTAAAAATAAAGGAACAATAAATTGAAGTATTATTATTTTCAGTTGGAATTTCAGTAAGCTCATTTTCTTTTTTCTCTTCAATATGGGCATCTGTAATAGGTATATCTAAAGGATGACCGGCTTCGTCTAACAGTTTTCCAGAATATATGTCAATTTCTTTTGCAAGAATTTTTCTTAATTGATCCAACCCCTCTACATCAACTGACTCAAATATTCCCCTTACTTTTAAAATATTTGCTTTTTTCGTTTCCTGTTCTGATAATCCACCTTCTGCATACAGAATAACCTGAGGTTTATATCCGCCAAAATCTGTACATGCAAACTGAGTAAGAGTCTTCCAGTGTCTCGGATAATCTTTTGTGCTGATTATAATCAGATGCGGGGCAATTTCTTCGATGTTGTCTAATGCTTTTAAAAGCCATTTATAAACAATAACGTCATATCCAGCTGTTTCTAAGACACGAGAAATATTGTCAATTGCTAAATTCGTATCTGTAACTAAAAGTGCTTTCATTATATAAAAACCTTATTCTGTACCAAGATTTGTTACTGAATAATCATATATCTGCCAGATACCATCACGCTGACGTACTTTATATACATACCGCTTTACTTCTCTGAAGTTAGGATATTTAAACCATTCACGGACAGTTACTATACCATCAGTCTGACTGTATGAAGTGTTTTCAATCGAAAAACGCTCAGGAATTGAAACAATATCATGATCAATACGATTCTGCATTAAATCAGAACGATAACTTGCAAGCATTCGGCTTCTTTCATCTGCAGAAGCAGCATTATATCTTCTCCTCTGATCAGGATTTCTTAACATCATTTCCTGAATATCCATATAAAGGAAAAACTGATCCCAAAGAGATTTCTGTCGTGCAACAATTGTCTGTTCAACAACCTTATCAGGAGATTTACTTTCAGGTTTTAAAATAGCGGCTGTTTCTGCTTCAACAGGAATAAAAGTAGATGATGCAGCGTATGGAGCAGGGCGAATTTCTAAGCTTAATCTGTTGGATGTAATTTCAATATATTTAGATTTAAATAACTCAGGATAAAAAACTAAATCAAGATAATAAATTGAAGGCTCATCAAACTGAACATAATCCTTTACATTTTCAATAAAGGAATAAGCTTCCCCGGGTTCAATTGAAATTTCCCTGAAATAAACAGTCTGATTTGTTGAACGTTTTATTATTAATGACTGAGTTGAAGGCAAAACTGTATTTTTTATAGTATGAGCAACAAAATCAAGACTAAAAGCCCGATCATCTGCCAGCTTAAATCTCAGGGTATCCGAACCAGTGTTTTCGATAGATACGCTGACATACACAGGATTATCCTCTAGCATTCCAGGATAATACATTGTCCTGTCAAAAAACTTTATATTAACATTTGCTTTTGAAAAATCATTTTCAGTAGCAGAACGACTCTCTGTAAATCCAAACTGTGCAAAAATTGTTAAAAACGCTATAATACTAATCAGACTTCGTTTCAAAACTTTGTCTCCTTTACTTTATATATTATCGGATATTTTTAATGAAATCATTATTATCAAATTCAGTTCTAGCCATATTAAAAAACTGGAACGAATTCTCACTGGCTGTAAATAAAATAAACAATGCAAAAGAAGAAGATTTTCCTGCAGAAATAAAAGGCCTTAGCGGTGCTTCAATTCCTTTTTTTGCAGCTTCATGCATTGATAATGCAAAAAATAATGTTCTGCATAATATTCAGTATACTTCAACAGGACGTTATTCTCAAGAACATAATTCTACTCACCAAAATGAATATATAAAAAACCTCTCTGTAAATTTGGATTCAGTTTTTATTGTTCCATCAGAAAAAGATGCTCAGGAAATTACGCAAGACCTTGAAACTGCATTTGAAGATAATATTGAAATATATACGCTGCCATGGTGGGGGACAGTACCTTACAGGCCTGCAAATCCAGGCTCAGCTGTTTTCGGACAAAGGGCTGGTTTTCTTGCAAAACTTGCTTTTCAGGAACGAAAACTTAGTATATCAACAAAACCACGAATTTTTTTAGTAACACAAAGAGCACTTCAATCTCCTGTTCCTTCTCCTGAATATTTAAAGTCGCTTATTTTCAGCCTCTACAAAGGTCAGGTAATTGATCCAGCAGATATTGCAGAAAAACTTTCGAAGCTCGGATATTTAAGGGTTGCTCGAGTAAGTATTCCTGGAGAATTTACACTAAGGGGTGAAGTTCTTGATATATATCCCCCTGGAAGCATAAATGCTGTAAGAATTCATTTTGATTTTGACCAGATAAATGCTATCAAAACCTTTTCTCCAGAAACACAAAGCACTATGGAAACAATTGATAATGTGCTTATTTTTCCGATGAAAGAAGTTATATGGAACAAAGAATTTATAAAAAAAATTGAAGAAACAGATGAGTTTACTGATTATCTGGAACTGACAGAAGAGGCAAAGAAAGCAAAAGCTAAACTTGTTGAAGAATTAAAGATAAAAGGAGAAAGTGAAGGGGAAGAACTACTATACCCAATTCTCTGGGATTTAATTTATACAGTTTTAGATTATGTGAATGCATCGACACCAGTTTTTTACTTTGATTTTGACCGACAATTAAATTCACAGGAAAATTTTACCCGTGAGTATTCTGGCATGTTCCGCCTTGCACGACAGAACTTTCCTGTTCTTGATGTTTCACAGATGCTTTTAGACTTTAAGGAAGTCATCCAGATTCACAAAAAATCTGTTTTTTTTCGTTCTCTACAGACACAGCTAAACGACGAAAAAGAAAATTCAAATTTACAAATTACAATCAATTGTAGCCCAGGACGAAGTTTTTTCGGAAATATTAACTATTTAAAAGACGAACTCAACAATTTAATTACTGACGGCTGGAATATAACTGTTTTTGCGGACAATCCTAATCAATCACTTCGCATAAAAGAAATATTAAAAGATTTCTCGCTAACAGTTCTTCCAAAACCAATAAGTCAGGGATTTGGAATAGATGAATCAAAAACTCTTGTGATTCAAGAAAATGAAATTTTCGGCAGAAGAAAGCATGTTCCTAAATCACTAGGACATGTAAAAAGTCAGGCAATTGATACATTTGTTGAATTGAATGAGGGTGATTTTGTAGTTCATGTTCATTACGGCATAGGGCAATTTAAAGGAATTCAGCGCGTAAAAGCTATGGGCAATGAAAGAGACTACATAAAACTCGAATATGCTGATGAAGAATTTGTTTTTGTTCCTATTGAGCAGGTAAATCTAGTTCAGCGTTATATTGGAAGTGAAGGTGAATCTCCAAAACTCGATAAAATAGGTTCTAAAGCATGGGAAAACCGTAAAAACAAGGTAAAAAAAGCTGTAGAAGATTTAGCAGAAAAACTTATCACCCTCTACAGTCGCCGTCAGGCTTCCAGAGGGTATCCGTTTCCTAAAGATAGTGAATGGCAGACAGCTTTTGAAGCCAGTTTCCCATACGAGGATACTCTGGACCAATATGCTGTAACTCAGGAGATAAAAAAGGACATGGAAAGGGCTGTTCCAATGGATCGCCTTGTATGCGGAGATGTAGGCTTTGGAAAGACAGAAATTGCCATGAGAGCTGCATTCAAGGCGGTAATGGGTGGCAAACAGGTAGCTTTTTTAGCACCAACTACAATCCTTGCAGAACAGCATTATGAGACATGTATCGAGCGTTTTAAAAATTTTCCCGTAACGATTAGGCAGTTAAGCCGTTTTGTGCCACAAAAAGAACAGAAAAAGACACTTCAGGAGCTTTCTGAGGGAAAAGTTGATATTCTGATTGGTACACACAGAATCATACAGAAAGATGTCATCTACAAAGACCTTGGTTTAATGATAATTGATGAAGAGCAACGTTTTGGTGTAAAAGACAAAGAAAAATTAAAATCCTTGAAAGCAAATATAGACAGTCTAGCACTTTCGGCAACTCCAATTCCAAGAACCCTCCACATGAGCTTATTAAAAATAAGGGATATGTCTCTTTTAACAACACCTCCGCAGACTCGTAAGCCAATTGAAACAATTGTAGCAGAATACACGGATGAAAGGGTTGCTCAGGCAATCAGGCGGGAAACAGAACGGGGCGGACAGGTTTTTTATCTTCATAACAGAGTTGAAAGTCTTGAAGAAACCAGATTAAAACTGCAAAGACTTCTTCCAGAAATGATGATTGACACAGCCCATGGACAGATGTCCGCAGATGAACTTGATGATATATTCCGCAGATTCAAGATGGGTGGTTTTCATGTGCTTATTGCAACCACGATAATAGAAAACGGTATAGACATACCAAATGTCAATACAATAATTATTGACAGGGCAGACATGTATGGTGTAAGTCAGCTTTATCAGCTCAGAGGACGGGTTGGTCGAAGTGACCGAAAAGCATACGCTTATCTTTTTTATCCTGAACATAAAGTCCTTTCAGAAGTTGCAATGAAAAGGCTTCAGGTAATTTCTGATTTTACAGAACTTGGAGCAGGATTTAAGATTGCAATGAAAGACATGGAAATTCGGGGGGCAGGAAATTTATTGGGAAGGGATCAAAGCGGTGATGTTTATTCTGTAGGATTTGAATTATATGTAAAACTTTTAAATGAAGCTGTCGAACGTCTAACATCCCAAAAAGATTATGAACAGCAAAATGAAGTTCTTATGGAACTTGAATATTCAGGCTTTATACCAGATACCTATGTACATTCAATCCAGACCAAAATGGAAATTTACAAAAAAGTTGCAGGAATTCAAACCAGGGATGAACTTGACAGGATGTTTAATGAACTGGAGGACAGGTTTGGGCCAGTTCCTGATGAAGTTTACAGTTTACTTAGCCTTGCAGAGGTACGTATCATTTCAAGAAAACTTTCGATAACAACTCTCAAAGAAAAAAAAGGCGAAATTACGATTGAATTTGGAAAAGTAAAAGATATTCCTTTAGATAAACTTATGAAACTGATTAAGGAAAATTCCGGTCGAATAAAACTTGACAGTACAAAACCGAATGTAATCATACTTTCCGTTGGAAAAATAGGCTTAAAAGAAAAAAGCGAATTCATCAGGGAAAAACTGGAAACTCTTTTATAAAAAAAATAAAAAAACTATTGACAAGCAATATTTATATCTTTATTCTTTAATTACCTATAGGGTTAATAGGTATATAAAAGGGGTTTCAGGAGGTGTGTATGGAAAAACTTACAGGTATGCATATTACCATGCTGGAAAAACTTCTAAAGGATTTAAAATATGGAAGTATTAATATAATTATTCAAGATGGGAAAATAATTCAAATAGAAAAGACGGAAAAAATCAGAACAAATAACTGACTGGAAAACCAGAGGTTATGCTAAAAAAAGGATATTCTCTTTTTTTTGTTAATAAGGAATTTTTAAGAAATGAAGAAAAATTATGAACAAATTATAAATTTACATCCTTGTTTTGGTACTCACAGTGCAGAAACAGGAAGAATTCATCTTCCTGTATGTCCTAGCTGTAATCTTTCTTGCAAATTCTGTGACCGGTCAATAAATAATACAGAAAACCGACCTGGTGTTACTACAACAGTATTAAAACCAGAAGAATCTATAAAAATACTAAAAAAAGCGCTTTCATTGTGTCCTGAAATTACTGTAGCAGGTATTGCAGGTCCTGGCGACACACTTGCAACAGATTATGCACTAAAAACATTCAAGCTGATTAAAAAAGAATTTCCTTCGTTATTAAGATGTATGAGTACAAATGGACTGCTGCTTAATGAAAAAGCGAATGAAATTATTGATGCAGGGATAGACAGCCTGACTGTTACTGTTAATGCAGTAGATAGCGAAATCGAATCAAAACTAAATGATTATATTATTTATCATGGAAAAAAAATAACAGGAAAAGAAGGTGCTGAAATTCTTATTAGGAATCAGATTGACGGTATAAAAAAAATTACAAAGGCAGGAATAACTGTAAAAGTTAATACTGTTTTTGTTCCAGAAATCAATGGAAATCACATAGAAAAAATTGCTTACTCTGTAGCCGAAGCTGGGGCAGATAAGTATAACATCATTCCACTGATTCCAGCTGCACAATTAAAATCAGCCCGTGCTCCTAATTGTGCTGAACTAGAAGAGGCACGCAATGCTGCTGGCCAGTATATTGAATTATTTCTTCATTGTAATCATTGCCGTGCTGATGCAGCAGGAATACCTGGAAAAAAAGAAATTTCACATCTTCTGTATCCGGCAGGTTTTTCCGTAAAGGAGAATTACAGTCATGGCTGATATAAATAATTCACAATATAAAATTGCTGTAGCCAGTACAGACGGTATAACAGTTAATGAACATTTCGGTCGTTCTAAAAAATTTTTTATTTATTTTATAGACGAAAATGTTGGTTTTGACTTGATTGAAGAGAGGGAAGCAGAAAGCGTTTGCATGAATCAGACACATTTGATTCCAAAAATGCAAGAAAAAATAAACCTGATAAAAGACTGTAGATATGTAGTAACAGCAAGAACTGGGGCTGGTGCATTAGGAGTTCTTTTTCAAAACGGAATAACAAGTATTGAGTTTCCAGGAGAAATTGAAGAAGCAGTTTTAAAGGTTTGTAAATATAACAAGCTAATGAAAATTACAGGAATTAATAAATAATATTTGAGGATTAACAAATGAGTGAATTAAGACAAATTGCAATTTATGGAAAGGGTGGAATCGGAAAATCTACAACAACACAAAATCTAACGGCTGGGCTTTTAGAATTGGGAAAACAGGTTCTGGTAGTTGGTTGTGACCCTAAGGCAGACTCAACACGACTTTTGCTCGGTGGGCTCCATCAAAAAACCGTTTTAGACACAATCCGTGACAATAAAACAGAAGTTTCTCTAGATGATTTACAGAAAATTGGTTTTAAGGGGGTGCGTTGTGTAGAATCCGGGGGACCTGAACCTGGTGTAGGCTGCGCAGGACGAGGAATAATTACATCAATTACAATGCTTGAAGAACTCGGAGCTTACACTAAAGATTTAGACTATGTATTTTACGATGTTTTGGGAGATGTTGTTTGTGGAGGTTTTGCTATGCCGATTCGAGAAGGCAAGGCTAAAGAAATCTACATTGTTGCTTCTGGAGAAATGATGGCATTATACGCTGCGAATAATATTTGTAAAGGGATTGCAAAATATGCTGCCCATGGAGATGTACGTTTAGGGGGAATAATTTGCAATAGTCGAAATGTGGATAATGAACTAGAACTTTTGCAGGCATTTACAAAAGAACTTAATACTCAACTTATCTATTTTGTTCCGCGAAATAATATCGTCCAGCAGGCAGAGATAAGAAAGAAAACTGTAATTGAATACCAAAGTGATAGTTCACAGGCAGATGTTTATAGAGAGCTTGCTAGAAAAATTGATGAAAATAAAATGTTTACCGTTCCGACTCCCATGACACAAGAAAGACTGGAAGAAATTCTTTTAGAACATGGAGTTCTCGGTCAGGCAGATAATTACGTAATTTAATTTTTTTTAAGAGAGGTATATATATGAAAAAAACATTTCTTAAGGCTTTAGCAATAATATTTGCTAGTGTATTTTTAGCTGGATCAGCTTTTGCTGCAAAAAAAACAAAGACAAAGGTAATTTATGTCGGTGTAGGATATGAATCCGATTTTAGTTATCTTGATGAAAAAGGAAACCTTGCTGGTTATGAAATCGACATGCTTAAAGCAATTGATGAAGCATTACCCCAGTATGAGTTTAAGTATGAGACTTCAGATTTAAAAGGTATCCTTTTGGGGCTTTCATCTGGAAAATTTGATATCGGTTTAAAACAGTATGAATCCAACGAAGAAAGAAGAAAAAACTATCTTTTTTCTGAAAATGGATATCTTTGCTACGATTCTTATATTCAGGTTTTGTCTTCAAGAAATGACATACATTCTCTTGAAGATTTACAGGGAAAAACGATTATAGGCGGCTCAACTGTCGGCTCTGCAATGGGAACTCTTCTTGAAAATAAAAACAAAGATCTTCCTCCTGAAAAAAAATACAAAATTGTGTATGCAAAAATGACAGCAGAAGAACTTATTGCCTCATTGAAAAATGGCTCTATTGACGCAAGCACAAGTACAAAAGCTTTATTCCGAAAAAGGGTTGAACAGTATGGAAATGTTGTAAAACTCGTTGGAAAAGAACCTGTGCGAAAAAGTGATGCTTATGTTTTATTCAATAAAAAGCAAGAACAATTAAAAAAAGATTTTGATGAAGTTCTGAATAATCTTATAAAGACGGGAAAACTTTCAGAAATATCAATTAAAGCTTTAGGTTACGACTATAAAGACAATTAAAATTGTATCGGAGACAAAATGGGAGATTATTTTTCATGGGAGAGATTTTTCGAAAATCTCCCTAAAATTCTAAGCAAACTTCCACTTACGTTTGAGATAATCGGAGTATCATTTTTCTTTGGTTTTATCCTGTCACTGCTTATTGCTTGTGTTCAGATACGTAAGACAAAAGTTATAACACAGATTCTACGCATATTTATTTCTTTTGAAAGGGGAACTCCCATTCTTGTACAGATGCTTATAGTGTATTATGCACTGCCACTTTTGCTAGAATCAATATTTAATATTGATTCTAGAGGGTGGGAAAAAATTGTCTTTTTAGATATTGCACTAATACTAAATGAGGCTGCTTTTATGTCAGAAATCTTTAGAGGATCGATTCTAGCAGTCCCAAAGGGACAGAAAGAAGCTGCTCTTGCTTGTGGATTAACAAATTATCAAGGATTTACAAGAATTGTTCTTCCACAAGCTCTTAAAATATCCATTCCGCCACTAGGAATAAACCTTATCGGTTTGTTCAGAAGCACAAGTCTTGCGTCTATGATTGGTGTTGTCGACATGATTGGTTATGCACAGGCTATCGGAACAAAAACAGGACATACCCTTGAAAGCTATATAATACTTGCACTTTTATTCATAAGTATAAACTTTATTTTACAAGTGATTTTTTATTTTATAAATAAAAATATAAGAAATCAAAATAAAAAACACATTCAAAAAGATAAGGAGCTTGCTGTATGAGTTTTAATATTTCTTATTTTTTTGAATCATTAAAATACGGAATTACATATTTCCCCGTAACATTAAAACTGGCTTTTATTCCTTTTTCTCTTTCAATAGTTTTTGGAACAATTATAGCTATGATAAGATTTTTTAAGGTTCCATTCTTATCCCAGTTTTTTAACTTTTTTATACCTTTTTATACAGGTATTCCTGTTATGGTAGAAATACTAATATACCATCTTATTTATTTAACTATGTTAAAACCGATTCCAAACGGAACAATGATGGTTGTATATTTTACATTCACTTTAGGTAGAAGTTGTGCTTCTTCAGAAACTATAAGAGGTGCTTTTAATGCAATTCCGAAAGGCCAATATGAAGCCTCGTGGGCATGCGGACTAAGTTTCTGGCAGACATTACGAAGAATTATAATTCCACAGGTTATTCCTGTTGCTATTCCAAATCTTACAAACAGTATGGTTGGTGCGATAAAAAATACATCGATAGTTATTGTTCTTGGAATTAATGACGTATTGAACGGAGCTCTTATTCCTTGCAATGAAACATACAGTTTTCTAGAAGGTTATGTAGCTGCAGCTTTAATTTATTGGATTTTTGGTGCTTTAATGGAATTTCTATTTATAAAAGCAGAAGAAGCACTATCAAAAAATAAAAATACGGGAAAAAGAAAATGATTAAATTAGAAAATATAAAAAAATCATTTGGACATGTTCAGGTTCTTCATGATGTTTCTCTCACTGTAAATGATGGAGATGTTGTAGTAATACTGGGACCTAGTGGTTCTGGAAAAACAACATTATTAAGAACTATTAATTTTCTTGAAAAAGCCGACGCGGGCAAATTAACAATAGGAAATCAGATTGTAGACCTGCATTCAGCCAGAAAAAAAGAAATCTTAGAAATACGTCGAAAAACTGCTTTTGTTTTTCAAAATTACAGTCTATTTGCAAATAAAACTGCATTAGAAAATGTAATGGAAGGATTAGTTACCGCACGAGGTATTTCAAAATCGATTGCACGGGAAAGAGCTATTGAAGAATTAAAAAAGGTTGGACTTATTGAAAAAAAAGATTTCTATCCCTCCGAACTTTCCGGTGGTCAGCAGCAGAGGGTTGGTATTGCTCGCGCAGTGGCCCTTGATTCAGATGTAATTTTGTTTGATGAGCCGACATCTGCTCTAGATCCCGAATTAGTAGGTGAGACATTACAACTTATAAAGCGTATTGCAAAAGAAGGAAAAACAATGATTGTAGTTACACATGAAATGTCCTTTGCTGAAGAAATTGCTGATAAAGTTGTTTTTATGGATGGAGGCTATGTTGTAGAAGAAGGATCTCCAGGAGACATTTTCTATCATCCAAAAGAAGAAAGAACTAAACAGTTTTTAAAAAGAATACTGCCACCGAGTGATTATATAATCTAATACTAAAAAAAAGAGGTAACTAAATGATAAAACAAATTGAAGATACAATCCGTGATAAACATTCCGGATTTACAGATGCACAGGTTGGAATGGTCTGTGACATACAGAATAAGGCAAAAAAACATTGTCTGAAAAATGCTCATCGTACATTTGAACAAGGAATTCAATGTGTTCAGGTAAACAGTATGAATGCATTAATTTCTTTACGAGATACAGTAATGATAATTCATTCTCCGCTTGGATGTGCAGGTTGTGCATCTATAGGATCTCTTGACAGACTTTCAGTCTACAAACACCATCAGGGAATAGATAATGAAAAATCTGGAATATTAATTTCTACGGGATTAGGAGAAAAAGAAGTAATTTTAGGTGGTGAAAACAGGCTTAGAGACACAATTGAAAAGGCAATTGAACGTCATAATCCAAAAATCATTTTTGTTCTTGCATCTTGTTCTTCAGCCATTATTGGTGATGATATAGATTCGATTTCTGCAGACATGGAAAAAAAATATCGTCTTAAAGAAAAAAATATAATCATAGCGCCTGTTCATTGTGAAGGATTTAAATCAAGAAATCATGCAACAGGATATGATTTGGCACTTGCAACACTGCAGAATTATGTAATCCGGGAAATTAGACCTCCAAAACAAAAGGGATTGATAAATCTTTTTGCAACTCATTCATTGTCATTTGCAGATCAAAAAGAAATGAAAAGAATGCTCAATGCTATTGGTCTTGAAGCAAATATTCTTCCATATCACGCAACATATGATGATATTATAAAAATTCCTGCTGCTGAATATTCAATTTCAGTATGCCAGATTTTTGGTGATGAATATTTAAAATTTTTAAAGGAAAAATATGATATTCCATATGCAAAAACATGTATGCCTATAGGCTCTAAAAATGTTGAACGCTGGTTAATGGCGATTGCAGAACTAACTGGAAAACAAAAAGAAGCAGAAAAATTTATTGCAGAAGAAAAATCGAAAGTAAAAGATGAAATTGAAAAAATTAAAAAGAAAACACAAGGACTAAAGGTTTGTATTACGGCTGGAACAGGAAGAGGATTTGCAGCTGCAACAATCGCAGGAGAATTTGGTATGAAACTCCTATGTATGCACACTCCTTACTATGAGGACGCTTATACCCCTGAGTTTGAATTGTTGGAAGAACTTCATGGATCAGACTTTCTTATAAATGTTGCAGATATGCAACCTTATGAACAGGTAAATCTTTTATTAAAATACAAACCAGATTTATTTATAGGAATGAGTAACTGGGTTAACAGACTTGGAATTCCTTCAACTCACATCCTTGATGCAAAAAGACCTACTTTTGGATTTTCAGGTGTTTTGTATTTGGGACGTAAAATTGAAGATGCATTAGATAATAATAATTTTAATGCAAATTTAAAGGGAAAAATCGAACTTGCATATCGTGATGAATGGCTTAGCCAGGATCCATTTAAATATATAAAATTTCCCAAAGAAGATTAACTATATTTTAAGAAGGTAAATAAAATGGAAAAATGTATCGAAAGACCAAGAAATTTTTGCTCGCTTCATGGGGCACTTGATGTTGTAGGAAATATATGGAGAGCGATTCCAATACTTCATGCTTCTCCAGGATGTTCAATGCAGGCTTCTCAAAGAACAAATCTTTATTATCTGGGAGGGTACCACGGAATTCCAAGTTCAAATGCATACGAAAAAGAAGTTGTATTTGGTGGAACAAAAAGACTTGAAGAAACAGTAAAGGGATCTTTAGAAATTATGAAAGGCGAGGTTTATGCAATTCTGACAGGCTGTTCTATGGGTATTAACGGTGATAATGTAGGAGCAGCTCTTGAGAAATTTCATGATAGTAAATATCCCATAGTAACTGTAGATACAGCGGGATTTAGAGGAGATACTTATACCGGCTATCAGATGGCATTACTTGCTTTAATAAAAGGTCTTGCGAAAAAAGATAAAACAGACCCTTTGCTTGTTAATATTTATGGACAACCCCCAAGTGTTGACAACACATTTCGAGGAGACCTGGAAGAAATTCAGCGTCTGCTTAAAAAAATTGGAGTAAAGTCAAATACTTTTTTTATACAACAAGATGGAGTAGAGCAGTTAAAAAAATCAGGAAATGCGGCATTAAACATAAATCTTTCTCCATGGCTTGCAAAAAATATTGATGCTTACTATAAAGTTACTTTTGGAATTGAAACATTAACTTTTAATGGTTGGCCAGTTGGTCCTAGATGCGTTAAGTCTTTTTTAACCGCAGTAGCATCCAAACTGAACCAAATAACAAAGGGAACGATAGATGAAAGTCTCTTAAATCAAGTTATAAAGGAAGAAGAGCAATATGTTTATGAATATTTAGACAGTCTTATGGGCACATTTGAACGTCATAGGTTTATTTTAATCGGCGATAGTGCAAAAACTCTGGGACTTGCCCGTTTTTTGGTTAATGTTCATGGACATATACCACTTGCAATAATTTTTACAGATACTGTACCAGAAAAATACCGTCAAATAATAATTGATGAAGTGAAGGAACTACATTGTTCAAGAAAAGCAGATGTTTATTTTGAAACTGATACTTATGATATTGAGCAGATTGTAAAAAAATATGGAAATGGAAAAGCAACGCTTCTAATTGGAAGTTCATATGACAAAAAAGCTGCTCAAAATATAAATTCTTTTTTTGTTGTCGGTTCAAATCCAAATCTAGCTGGTAAAATATTGAATAAAACCCATATAGGGACCAGAGGCTGTATAACATTTATAGAAGATATGTATAATCACTACTAAGCAAAACTCTCATCTCCTGCAACTGATTTTTTGTTACAGGAGAGTGAGGGTGATGTAACACTAATTATTATAATGTATACAAAAGTACAATAAAAAATATTTAAGTTCATATCTTTAGTTGATGAATTTTCTTATTCTGTAAATAGCACCGATTTTTTGACAAATTTTACGACATTCTTCTTCGTCTTCATGAGTAATTGTTGAATCAACAGTACTTAGTATTACTTTTGGGACAATTTTTACGGCCTGACTTGCAAAATCAAGCATGGCAGGAAAAGCATTTTCACCATAAATACTTCTTACGGTTTTATTATAAATCTCTGGATTACTTGAATTTAAGCTGATTGAAATAACATCAATTTTTCCTTTAAAAAGCGGAAGTATATTTTTACCGTTTATGAGATTTCCAAGTCCATTTGTATTTATCCTTACAGGAAGCGAAAAATTATTTTTTAGATAATCAGCAGTTTCTAGAAGAACATTCAGGGCGCAGGTTGGCTCCCCATATCCACAGAAAACAAATTCCTTATAATTTTTAAACCTTTCGATTTTGCTTTCTTCAGTAATTGCTTTTATTACATCCTGTACAGATGGTTCTTTTTCAAGCCAAAGTGATGAAACATTTTCAAAAGCACTGTTTTTTTTCTGACGTATGCAGAAAGTACAATTACATGGGCAGCGGTTTGTTAGGTTAATGTAAAGTCCGTTGTACTCAGGATATATTATTGTCGCTGATTTTTTCATTACATCCATCCTTTTTTTATTTTTTTTATAAAATAAACATAATATATTGACATCAATAAAGAGCACATAGTCCATCCGACAGGATAAGCAATAGAAACAGGAAAAAAAGAATCTGTAAGTCTTGTAGTAACAAAAAGATAAAGCTGTCTCCATACAACGAATCCAAAAAGAAGTATAATCATCGGTGCCTTTGCGCAACCAAACCCGCGGAGTGAACCTGAAAGTATCGGATTAAAAACCCTGATTATATAAAAAAGAGAACAAACCCTTATAAAATATCTGGAATAATACAAAACTCCATCTTCTTTGTTAAAAAGGGAAGAAATTTGGGACGGAAACAGTTGAAGTATAAGAAACAAAACACTACCAATAATTGAAGCAATTATAATCGCACAAAAAGTACCTTTTATCGCCCTGTCAATCTTTCCTGCACCATAGTTTTGTCCAGAAAAAGTTGTAACACTAAGTTGAAGGCTCTGGGCTGGAAGAAGGCTTATCTGATCAATTTTATTAAAAGTTGCCCAACCTGCAACACATTCTGAACCAAAACTGTTTATATAGCCTTGAACGAATATATTAGAAAAAGAAGTAATGGACATTTGAAGTCCACCAGGAACACCAAGTTTTAAAATTTTTGAAAGTATTTTTAAATCAATTTTCAGGGATTTTATCGCAAGCGAAAATACTTGGCCCCTTTGAAAAAGTAAAAAAAGAACAAGCGATGAAGAAACAGCCTGAGAAATCATAGTTGCCCAAGCAGCACCTGCAATTCCAAAGTTAAATTTAACTATAAAAAGAAGATCAAGAAAAACATTTATAATTGAACTTATGATAAGAAAATAAACTGGATGTCTTGAATCACCAACAGCTCGAAGAATACCAGCACCTGCATTATAAAGCATAAGAAAAATAATACCTTCAAAATGAATAGTTAGATATGTATGTGCCGATTCCAAAACATCATGAGGAGTTGCGTTTAATTTTAGAAGATAGAGATTTAAATTCATTCCTGCAAAAGTGAATATAACACCAAGTATTAAAGTTGAAGCAATAAGAGTGTGAGCAGTTTTTCTTAAAGAGGTATAATCACAGGCTCCAAAATACTGCGAAATTAAAATACTTCCACCAGTTGAAAATCCCATAAAAAAGCCGATTAAGGTATTGACAAAGGGGGATGTAGCACCAACAGCCGCCAAAGCTTCTTTACCTACATAATTTCCAAGAATAATAGAATCAACTGTATTATAAAGTTGCTGAAAAAGATTTCCAAAAAGCAGAGGAAGTGCAAATTTAATTAAGTGAAGGAATAAATTACCTTCAGTCATATTAGAGACAGAACTTTTTGTGTTTACCTGTGAAAAAAAACTCATGAAAAATAAATGTAATATTTCCTTATATAATTAGGTATAA
>JAZSJM010000234.1:0-5127 GCA_045534325.1 Treponema sp.
TCAGTCGATGTGTAAGGATCTGACTTTCCGTATACCTGAAGGATTCTGGCAGCATTGGTATTTGAGTTCCATACCACTGATACCTTTGTTACATATCCGCCAGTTTCAGTTGTAATCACTCCTGAATAATTCTTGTCTGTAGCCGAGCGAAGCTGGATAGACTTATTTCCACCTGCAGACAATCCGGCATAGACAGCATCTGAATTAGATGTCTTGCCTTCCCACGCCGTATAACTTGTACTAGAAATACCTGTCAATTCATTATTGAGCACATCTACAACTTCACCAGCAACCTCAACGGCAGCCTGAGTAATCTTAAGCACCTTATCTCCAAGCTCTGACGTTACGGTTACAGTATATGTAACAGGAGATGTTTCTGAATTTGCAGGGAAAGAAACTGTGACAACAGCGTCACCGCTACCCTCTGAAGGATTAACTTCTGCATCATTGTCAGCTGTAACTGTCCAGTTGAGGTTCGACTCGATGTTGAACTCAAATGATGTCTGTTCGGCCTCAACAGAAGCACTTGAATGAGATATAGTAAGTACCGGCCTCTCCGATGCGCCTTCTGCACTCACGAGAACAGGAAGAATGTCCTTATCACCCTGCCTTGCATAAGCCGCGTAATTATTATATCCTGAACTATAGTAGATAGTCTTGAGCTTATCAACATTCACAATAGAATGTGTACCATCATCATTAATATAAGCATTCCAGACAGCACCCTCTGCAGGGAGTTCCTTAGAGACATTGAAGCTGTTATATGAACCTGAAAGATAGAGATATCTTCCGTCTGCCTGCTGGATGGTGAATCCTCCACCTCTTACAGCTGTGAATGTAAATGCATTGTCAATGAATCCTTCTGAATCAGCCTTCAGATAGCCATAGTTTGTGCCTTCAGCATGAGCATTTGCATAATACTCGGCTCCATCAAGTTCTGCTGTAATCCAATATGTACCCTCCTGAATAGACTCCTTAGGCTCGATAATTTCGTCATAATCGAAATTGATGGTCTTGATCTTGCCGCTTGAGAATTTCACATCATACTCTACGTTGATGGACTTCTTTGTTCCGTTTACGTCGATTGTAAGTTCAGATCCTGCAGGAGCTGTGAAAGGCTTGATGGCAAAATAGAATGATGCGCTTTCACCGGCTGCAATAGGCTCACCGTCCTTTACTGTAAGGATGGCAACATTCGAAACATAGTTATCTCCAGATGGAGTAAATGTAGGAACTTCAGATGTGATGTCGATAAAATATGTACCTACGACATCTTCCGGAGCTGTGAAGATGATGGAATTCACAGAAGCAGGTACATCTGCATTGTTTGTCACCTTTACTTCAACAAGAGAAGAGAGATGAGACATCATAAGGCTTGGGAACTCCTCGCTGTAAGAGTCCTTTACTATGCCATACATCGGATAGTCCGGTCCTGCAATATGAGCCATGCTGTTGTTTCCCTTCTGAATCTGAACGCCACTTGCCTTAGATCCTACTGGGAACCAAGCGTTTGAAGCTTGCGTATCAGAAAGATACTCAACATATTCACTATAAGGATAGAGGACATACCAGTCGTTAGAAACGACAAGTTCACCCTGGAGATTATCAGTTTCAAAGCGACCTGATGCTGCATCTGCAAGGTCAAACCTTGTGTTCCAGCTGAGATCCATAGTACCTGCTGGAGCGTGTGCTACGTTCAATGAGTCCTTTTCCGCCCACTTTGTAGCAAAACCGTCGTTAACGGTCTTTGTCTCCGGTGCGTTAGCGTAGATTGTGTAAGGATTCTTCGCAACTTCCGGTGTCGGAGCATTGGTGAATTCCTCTGTACAGTTTGTGAGAGAGAATGTGGCTGCCAGCATCACTCCCAATTTGATAAGATTCTTCTTCATGTTACTTTTCATTTAGGAGTTAAAAATTAGAAGTCCAGGACTTCGTCGTCCTTTTCCCAGTCCTCGATACCGACGCCGCTCTCGCAGAGGACGCCCTCATTCTGGATGTCAATCACCCTTACTGCAGGAGCGTAATAAGTCTCCTTGCAGCAGAGATTAATGTTCTTTTTTACCATAAAGCGCTTATTTTAGTTATTAAATAGATATATCTACTACCTGTAACTTGCAAATTTATCATTTAAAAACCAAAATCCAATGAATTTCATTTTTTTTAAAACGACAAAATAGGTTTTCCATCCCGTTGAGCGGTAAAAAGACGTCATACTTCCTTCCTCCGCTCAACGGCTACGACTTCAGCACCGCCGAGCGACGGGAGATGGTTCTGCCGGAGGTTTCCCGCTCAACGGGACATGAGTCTGCCACCTGAAGTCGGGATGTCACTGCCTCCCGAAACGGTGTGTCATTGTCTCTCGAAGTTGTGCAGTCCAAGAATCTCCGTCAAGAACAAATTCCCCGCCCTGCGATTCAAGAAGCAGAAAAAAGGGAAATGCTTCTTGAACGCAGGGCGGGGGATTTGTTGCTGGCCAGAATCCGTTCTACTGAACCAAATTCACTTTTTTATAAATTGATATATCTTTCTGATCTGAGCTATAACATGAGAACAAGCTATTGGTAGAATTATATCTCAACAAATTCTTAGTATTAGTTCCTTGAGCTTTAATCGTAGCAATTCCATCACCGGTTATTTCTATATTCCATGAGCTATTATCATCTAATTCAATTTGCGTTCTCAAATAGTTGCTCTTAGAAGATGCTGCATAAAGATAGCCATCTCCCGTATTAAACGCAAAAGTTTCAGCTATAGTTCCAGTTTCAACTGTAATTATCTGAACACCATTGCCAAAAGAAACTACTGAACCATTCTTTGTAACACCAGCCTGTCCACGATTATTAGAGTTCTGGACTGTACTTAAGGCAAAGTTATAATCTGCGGCTACTATAACTATCTTGTCACCTACTGAAATATCACCAGTATTTGTCACAAGCTCCCATACATCAGAAGATGCACCTAACTGAGTGATAGTCAATACAACTGGAGCTGCTTCTCCACATGTGAGATTCACCGTTGCAACACGCTCATCTGGTGACGTATTTTCTTGAACTGTCACTGTAACAGTATTGCCAACTACATCAACAGAAAGAAACTCAGATTCTTCATTTGCAGTCACAACCTCCAAATCTCCAAGATTCTTAAGAGCATACTCAAACACAACATCACCACCTGCTGCTGCAATTTCCTGTTCTGTATCAGAAGAAACAATAATCTGCGGAATAAACGCATATGAAACAGGAATGAAGTGAACATTACCGCATTGTTCAGAAGTATAGAAAGCAAAATAATTAGAATTAGTATTCTTTACGAAGTTCCTAATATCAGAATTGCTATCCTTATATGAAACACTATACTTCTCGTCTTCTTTTTTAAGTATTGTCAAAGCAACAGCATCGCCTATATTTTCTGTCAAGACAGCAGAATTACCTGAAGTATGATCCAAATAATAATTGTTCTCTACTGATTGGATGTAATACGTTCCATCATTGTTCTTTATTACATTCCACACCTTTGAAGCGTCCAATGTAACACTCGGCACTGGGAGAGAATTGACTTCCTCAGAGTTCAATCTTTTTGTATCCGCCCCATTATCCACATTTGTAAGGTAGTAATATGAGCTGCTTTTCTCTGCAAGGATTGCATAGGTTCCCGAATAATCAGGTTCCACTCTGTTCTCTATCTTCAAGTTAATGCCAAGAGGCTTCATCCTTGAGCGTCCGAACTCTCTGGCAGCCATCGAATATGTATATGTGGCTCTATCGGTAGTAACGACGATTGTTCCGCCATGAGTTCCAGGAGCTACAACCATCTTGACTTTTGCTGCATTTTCTTTATCTGCTCCAACTTGAATCGGAGTAGAAGGCGACGAAGTCACAGTCTTTTCAGCATAACCGGAGATTGTAAGATTATTCTCATCAACAGTAGTCAAATCAAGATTAAAGCTTCCTGCAATTGCATCCTCTGCCTGGAATTCCACCGACATGACATTCTCTGACTGATAATCTACTGTTGTTGAATATATATTAAACTCAATGACAGAGCCCAGATTGTAGAAGAAAATCTCACCAGAGTAATTTGTGTTATCTGTATCAGAAGCATTTTCAACTATATACGGAGCAGAAGCCATAGGCATTGAGTTCTTCTCTGTCTGTGAAGTTGGTATGCTCATAGGAACATTATCCGAAGTAACACTTCCCGATGCATAAGGATAATAACAATAGACTTTGCTATCAACAGTAAGGCCCCCTTTCGAATAAATTGAGAATGAAGCTGGTGTTTCTGCCGTTGCCGGAGTAACAGTAGAGTATTTATTTGTGGCTCCAGAAGCAAAAGTACCAATTCTATCACCCTCATCCCACACCACACAGGTTTCTCCGATTGTAGCCTTCGTCTCATCTGCATTCCCAATAAGGAATGTGTATTTCACATCTTCAAGATCCTCAATTTCTGTTTCCTGTTTCTGACACGAAGCGATTGATGCTGCAGCTGCTGCAACGATCAAGGATAATTTAAATAACTTTTTCATCGCTATAATACTAATTGAGTTCTTCAAATGGATCCTTTATAATTTCTTCCGTAAAGTTGTCGGATGTACAGAACACGCCTTCCGACATAACATCGAGGACTTCTACAGAAGGAGAGACATAGTTCTCCCTGCCAGAGTTGTTAATTGTTTTAAGTGTCATAATTGCTGTATTTTTTGATTATTGTTAGAATTCACACGTATTTTGCGAAGTTACGATTTATTAATTAAAAGTCAAATCCTTCACAGGGTTATTTCTTTAAACTGCCATAAGGAACGAAGCAACATTGGAATCTATGAGGGGCAGGAAGCATCGTGGCTGGAGGCAAAAAACGCAGTATTTTTTCCTCGAGTATCGTCCAATCACAACAATCACGAAGAAGCCCCTCACATCAGCATTTTCAGATGTAAGGGGCTAGCATATTTTACTGACAATCAACTATTCCTGTACGAAAGCGATTATTTCGCCCTTTGCGACCATGTCACCCTGTTTTGCGCAGACGGCGACTATGCGGCCGTTGACCGCAGGTACGATTTCTTCGAAGCCGTAGTATGTCTGGACATAGCTCATCGGCTCGCCTGCCTTCACGTCCGTGCTGACT